>JAYQVF010000162.1:0-7570 GCA_038148335.1 Alphaproteobacteria bacterium
TTTACGCCCAAACCGTCAGGCAGGCAACTGTAGCCCAGTTAACGTGACAACACCATATTTCTAACCTCCGTCGATAATATAATATTTGATTATAGATAGCGCAATAATTGGCATTTGACTAAGCGTTATCATGTTGAAATATTATGCATATAGGCGGCATGAAGGCAGCCAGGGCTGAGGTGTGGAGCCGGACGTAGCTGCAGTGCCTAACACCGAATCCTGCCTACAGCGCGACCTGTAGTTGGCACGATTCCATGAATGCAGGAGCAAGACGATGATCACACGTCGAGACAGAACACCAATCATGCATCGGTCAGTTGAATATGCTGATGTGATTTACTTCGGTGGCGTGCTGGCCGATGAACTCAAGGGCGCCTCGATGCGGGCCCAAACGACGCAAGTTTGTGCCAAGCTCGACAAATTCCTCGCAGAAGCGGGAACCGACAAGACGAAACTAATTTCCGCGACCTTGTTCATCACTGACATGAACCTGAAGCAAGAGATGAACGACGTCTGGACTTCTTGGCTCGACGCACAGGATTTGCCCGCGCGTGCGACGATAGGGGTTTCAGATCTTGGCCAGGACGTCCTGATCGAAATCGTCGTTACCGCAGCAAGGTAAGGCACGCCGAATTTTATCACCTACCGCGAAACGGTGGCTAGGCAGCGAGAGACTGTCGGCTCCGCGGGAGCATCCTATGTCTGAGAACCACAAAAAAGTAGGCATCGCTGGAGCCGGAATCGTCGGCGTATGCACGGCGCTGATGCTTCAGCGCCGCGGATTCAAAGTCACCTTGATTGACCCGAACCCTCCTGGCGAAGGTGCATCGTTTGGGAATGCCGGATGCTTCAACGGCTCATCCGTCGTCCCTATGTCCATGCCGGGAAACTTGACGAGCGTGCCGAAGTGGCTCCTTGACCCGATGGGGCCGTTGTCAATCCGGTTCAGCTATTTTCCAACCATCATGCCCTGGTTGATTCGCTTTCTGTTAGCCGGAAGACCAAACAAGGTGAAGGAGCAGGCGAAAGCACTCCGCAATCTCATCAAGTCCACGGTGCCTCTGATCAAGTCATTGGCGGAGGAGGCTGATGCGAGCCATCTGATCCGCCATGAAGGTCATCTGACCGTATATCGTGGAGAAGCAGACTTCGCCAAGGACCGCGGAGGTTGGGAACTGCGGCGTCTCAACGGTGTTCGCACGCAGATCCTCAGCGCCGATGCGTTGCGGGATTTCGATCCGAACTTGTCGCATGCGTTTACCAAGGGCATTCTTATAGAAGAGAACGGTCACACGATTAATCCGCAAGGGCTCGTGACCCTCTTGTTTCGGCGTTTTATCGCGAACGGTGGCGAATTCGTATCTGCGCGTGTCATCGGCTTTGAGACTGAAGGTAGGGCGCTTAAAGGCATTACAACCACGAACGGCGTTCTGGCCGTTGATGCAGCGGTTGTCGCAGCCGGCGCACACTCGAAATCACTTGCTAATTCGCTAGGCGATGACATCCCGCTCGATACCGAACGTGGATATCATATCGTCATCGCGAATCCGGAAGCCGCTCCACGCATTCCGACGACCGATGCGTCAGGAAAATTCATCGCGACACCTATGGAAATGGGGCTTCGCGTGGCGGGTACGGTTGAGTTCGCTGGGCTCACAGCCGCTCCTAACTGGAAACGTGCGCATGTGCTCTATACGCACGCTCGAAAACTTCTTCCAGCCCTCGCGCCTGCGAGTTCTGAAGAACGATATTCCAAATGGATGGGGTTCCGGCCGAGCATCCCGGATTCGCTCCCCGTGATTGGCCGGGCAACCCGGACACCCGACGTAATCTATGCTTTCGGCCATGGTCATCTCGGCATGACAGGGGCGCCGATGACCGCAACGCTCGTCTCAGAGCTCCTCGCAGGCGAAAAGACCTCAATCGACATTTCGCCCTTCGCACCAAACCGCTTTGGTATTGGCAAATCCAAGCAAACGGGTCCGGCAAGTTAAGTACTTACGCGGTCGTGAGTACAGCGCAGAGCCGGTGTCAAGATCAATCTGCACCTCGCAATCACCTCGGAGACGCGAAATGGCGCAAATAGAACACATATTAACGAGTCACGCCCCGAAGCCTTTGGGTCACTACAGTCAGGCGGCCCGAGCGGGTGGATTCATTCATGTTTCCGGTCAGCTTCCGATCAAACCAGAAGGCCAGTCGGAGCAATCTGACGATCTCTTCGATAACCAGGCCAGTCTCGTTCTCCGGAATTTGCTGGCCGTACTCGAGGCGGCTGGTGCGACGCCTTCTCATGTCGTGAAAGTCACAGCTTACATCGTCGGCGTCGAGCATTGGAGCAGCTTCAACGCAGCATATGCCAAGGCGTTCGGTGAAGCGCGTCCTGCCCGGTCGGTCGTTCCAGTGCCGGCGCTTCATCATGGATACCTCATCGAACTTGATGCTGTTGCTCTCGATCCGAGCGATACCGATCGAGGCGCCGCAGCGATTACAGCGTAAGGAGCGCGCTTGGATATGTACATTCCGAATCTTACCGACGTGCTTGCAGCACGAGCCTTAATCGAACCCCATATTCATCGCACACCCGTTCTCACATCGACATTCATCAATGGACTTGCTGGCGCCGAACTCTTCTTCAAGTGCGAGAACCTTCAGAAGGCTGGGGCCTTCAAAGCGCGCGGCGCGTCGAACGCGGTGTTTGGCCTGAACGACGAGCAGGCGAAGAAGGGTGTTGCAACGCACTCGTCCGGCAATCACGGAACCTGCCTTTCCTATGCAGCTGGTCGGCGCGGCATTCCCTGCACCGTAGTGATGCCGCGCACCGCGCCGCAGGCTAAGAAGGATGCGGTCCGGGGCTACGGCGGTCGTGTCGTCGAATGCGAGCCGTCAACCTCGTCGCGTGAGGCCGTCTTTGCCGAGGTTGTTGCCGAGACCGGCGCGGAATTCGTGCATCCCTATAACGACCATCGTGTCATCGCCGGGCAGGCGACCTGCTCTGCCGAGTTGATCGAGCAGGTCGACGGTCTCGACGCCGTGGTCGCGCCGATTGGCGGCGGCGGCATGGTGTCGGGAAGCTGCCTGACGCTCTCCAATCTCGCGCCCGGCGTAAAGATCTACGCCGCCGAGCCCGAGCAGGCCGACGACGCCTACCGTAGCTTCAAGGCCGGCCGCATCATCGCCGACGACGCGCCAGAAACGGTCGCCGACGGCCTGAAAGTGCCGCTGAAGGAACTGACCTGGCATTTCGTGAAGAACAACGTCACCGACATCCTGACGGCTTCCGAGCAGGAGATCGTCGACGCGATGAAGCTGATCTGGAAGCGCATGAAGATCGTGATGGAGCCGTCCAGCGCCGTGCCGCTGGCGACCATCCTGAAGAACCCTGATGTCTTTGCCGGCAAGCGCGTCGGCGTGATCGTGACGGGCGGCAATGTGGATCTCGACAAATTACCGTGGAACTGAGGAGAAGAGCATGAACGCGACGACTCAAACTGAACAACTCGACGTCGGTTTCGACGTGCCGGCGGTCCCCGGCATGGACGAATCCCAGATCCAGACGCCCTGCCTGATCCTCGACCTCGACGCGCTGGAGCGCAATATCCGCAAGATGGGCGATTACGCCAAGGCGAACGGTATGCGCCATCGCAGCCACGGCAAGATGCATAAGTCGGTTGACGTGCAGAAACTGCAGGAGAGGCTCGGCGGCTCGGTCGGCGTCTGCTGCCAGAAGGTCAGCGAGGCGGAAGTCTTCGTGCGCGGCGGCATCAAGGACGTGCTGGTGTCGAACCAGGTGCGCGACCCGGCCAAGATCGACCGGCTGGCCCGCCTGCCCAAGCTCGGCTCGCGCATCATCGTCTGCGTCGATGACGTTGCCAACATCGCTGACCTGTCTGCTGCCGCCGAAAAGCACGGCACGCAGCTCGAAATCTTCGTGGAGATCGACTGCGGCGCCGGCCGCTGCGGCGTCACCTCGACCGACGCCGTCGTGAAGATCGCCCAGGCCGCCGACGCGGCGCCGGGCCTCAAGTTCACCGGCATCCAGGCCTACCAGGGCGCGATGCAGCACATCGACAGCTATGAGGCGCGTAAGGAGAAGCTCGACGCGGCGATCGCCATGGTCAAGGACGCCGTCGAGGGCCTGAAGGCTGTCGGGCTGGAGCCGGAACTGGTTTCCGGCGGCGGCACCGGCTCCTATTATTTCGAGACGGGCTCGGGCGTCTATAACGAGCTGCAATGCGGCTCCTACGCCTTCATGGACGCTGACTACGGCCGCATCCTCGATAAGGATGGCCACCGCATCGACAAGGGCGAATGGGAGAACGCGCTGTTCATCCTGACCAGCGTGATGAGCCACGCCAAGCCCGACCGCGCCATCTGCGACGCCGGCCTCAAGGCGCAATCGGTCGACAGCGGCCTGCCCTTCATCTACGGCCGCGACGACGTGAAATACATCAAGTGCAGCGACGAGCACGGTGTGATCGATGACCCCAAGGGCGTGCTGAAGGTCAACGACAAGCTCAGGCTGGTGCCCGGCCATTGCGATCCGACCTGCAACGTCCATGACTGGTATGTCGGGGTGCGCAACGGTAAGGTCGAGACGGTCTGGCCGGTGTCGGCACGCGGCAAGGCGTATTGAGAACGTACCTGCGAAGCGCAACTGGGCGCTCCGGTGTTATTCTTGGAGGAGTCAATCCATGATCATCGTACCGGAGCGTCTGATCTCCGACCTCATGAGCGAGGCCGCTGTCTTTGAAGCCATCGAAAGCGTCTTCGCTGCCATGGCGCGAGACGAGGCCCGTAACTTCCCCGTCATCCGAGAGGCGATCGGCTATGCCGACGCGCTCTACGGCTTCAAGGCTGGCTTCGACAGTGCGGGGCTCGTCCTTGGGGTCAAGGCGGGCGGCTACTGGCCGGGCAACATGGCGAAGGGCTTGACCAACCACCAGTCCACGGTGCTGCTGTTCGACCCGGACACCGGCCGGATCAAGGCGGCGGTCGGCGGTAACCTGCTGACCGCGCTGCGCACGGCCGCCGCCTCGGCGGTGTCGATCAAGCATCTGGCCCGCCCCGACGCCCGCGTGCTCGGCATGGTCGGGGCCGGTCACCAGTCCGCCTTCCAGATGCGCGCCGCAGTGCGGGCGCGCAAATTCGACAAGGTGGTTGGTTGGAACTTGCACCCCGAAATGCTGTCGCGGCTGGCCGACACGGCGGTCGAACTCGGCCTGCCTTTCGAGGTGGTCGACCTGCCACAACTCGGGGCACAGGCCGATGTCATCATCACGATCACATCCAGCTTCGCACCGATTCTTCTTTCCGGGCATATTCGCCCAGGAACCCATCTCGCTTGCATGGGGACCGACACTAAAGGGAAGCAGGAAGTAGAGGCGGCTCTTTTCCCACGCGCTCGGCTCTTTGCCGATGAGGTTGAACAGTCCGTCACCATCGGTGAGGCGCAGCACGCGGTGGCGCAGGGATTGATCGCGACCGGCGACATCACGCCGCTCGGCGCGGTGATCGCCGGCCTGGCGCCGGGGCGGACCTCGCCGGAGGAGATCACGTTGTTCGACGGCACGGGCGTTGGCCTCCAGGATCTCGCGGTGGCGTCAGTTGCGGTGGATATTGCTCGGGCGCGAGGGCTCGCCCTGGAAGTGGAGCTTTAGTTCTGCGCGCGATTGACATTGAGGGAGATGGCTTGACGTCGGACTTGGATTGCCAGATCAGCCCGCACTCTGTAGTGACCGCGCTGAAGAATGTGCCCCCAAACCCATTTTCGCGATATCAGTCGTTCATGACGATGAGGATAACATACGGCTAGGCAAGCTTTGCTGAAGTCGATCGCTCCGAAAGAAAATTTCGAAAGCTTTTTCGAAACTCGACTATAAACTCGTTCGTAATCGAAGACGCTTTTATGTGCGTCGGTAGCACGATTGTCCAATTGATAGAGATTGGCGGATCGATTGGCCGAACTACCAAAGATGAAGAATATCTATCGGCAGTAAACGGATCGACGATCGAAACGCCGAATCCTGCTGAAACCATACCACAAACAATCATGGAGAGTGGAGTTTCAGCCTTAATACGTCTGATTATTCCTCGCTCGCGCATTATGGCATCGACCATGACATGCATTACCGACGGCTGTATGAGTGAGATGAAATCCTCATTGTCAAAGTCCTCGGGAACGATTCGCTCGCGTTCCACGAGCCGGTGTTGGAGAGGGAGCACCGCTACCATATCGCAGGGTGGCAGTTCTTCGATGGTGACGTTGGTGAGTTGCGTGTTCTCGACGACTCCGAGATCACAATGGCCGGTGCTGATCCATTCGAGGACGAAATGAGAATTCATGCCGTGAAGCGACATATTTAACGATGGCCTTTTGGCAAGAAAACCTGCGGCAAAGGCCGGCAGGAACCCGTTTGCTAGTCCCGGCAGTGCCGCGATGCGCAGAGAACCTCCTCGTCTTTCTCTCAAATCGCGCGCCAAGCCGGCGATACGCTCAAGTCCAACAAATGAGCGGTCGATCTCGCGATAGAGTGCCATCGCGTCGCCGGTTGCAACAAGTCGACCTCCAGAGCGTTCGAACAAATTCAAGCGCGTCTCGTATTCCAAATCTTTCACGAGCCGACTGACCGCAGGTTGAGTGATTCCGAGAATGTCCGCCGCAGTCGACACTGAACCGCTGATGATGACCGCGCGGAACGCCTCCACCTGCCTATGCTTCAGCATAATCTTCTCCATCATATAATATTTGCACATAGATCGGCCGCTATAATGCATTTGACCGGCAGTCACCTATCGCATTTATTATACCCTCTAGGAAGAGGCAGCGACGGTCAAAATGGTTTGCGTGAACGTCACATGCGACTGACCGTGTTGTGAGGCGGTGTGTCGTGGCCGGTGCCTTTTCTGTTTGGGAGCAGTCGCAAGGCAACGTACCAATTGGATATTGAACATCCGCCACATGGGTCTGCAACGCGACCAAGAAACCAGCAGCCAGCTATCTCTTTCTAATTGCAACCTCTGGAGGAATACGATGTTGAAGAAACTTTGTGCTTTTGCAGTCGTCATGACAGCAATGTGTGGTGGTGCGTCGGCAGATGATCTCACCGGAACGCTGAAAAAGATCAAGGACACAGGAGTGATCACGGTCGGCAACCGCGACTCGTCCGTGCCCTTCTGGGGAGCATGAAAAAGTTGGGGGTCGTCAGGCGGCCAGTTTGAGTGCATTTTGAGGTTTCTGCCGTTCCTCCCCCCAGCGTTTGAAGTCGCTGTCGAGCGTGCCGTCGAGCACGCGGGTTCGCAGTTGCATGAGGAGATGAACGCCGCGCGGCGTCCATTGCATCTGTTGTTTCTTGGCGAACCGCTTGGCGATCACCTGGTTGACGGTTGATTCGACGAAGGCGGTAGACACCACCTCGCCATAGCGGTGCCGTTCGCCGTAATTCGGAATGAGCTCGGCGTTGTTGCTGATGTAGCTGTAGCGGCTTGCCAACATAAGCGCCTCTGCTCGCAAACATCGGCATTTTCTGCTCGAATTATCTGACAATGGAGCGGGCGTCGTGCTCACGCT
>JAYQVF010000163.1:0-7508 GCA_038148335.1 Alphaproteobacteria bacterium
GTCCTAGAGAGGGGGCCCTACCGTGAACAAAAACGATCTGGTGGCAACTGTTGCAACTGCTGCTGGTCTCTCAAAGGCCGACGCCACGAAGGCAGTCGACTGCGTCTTTGACGCAATCACCGATTCACTGAAAGCCGGGCAGGAAGTCCGCCTCGTCGGTTTCGGGACCTTCAACGTCGCGCGGCGCAAGGCCTCCGAGGGTCGCAACCCGCGGACCGGCGAGAAAATCCAGATTCCGGCCTCGAACCAACCGAAGTTCAAGGCGGGCAAAGCTCTGAAGGATGCGGTCAACTAGCCGAAATCCTCACGAATGAATGAATACGCCGACCCAGAGGGTCGGCGTATTCGTTTGTGGGATGTTGCAGGACCAAAGTTCCAGGAATTCCCCGCCACTCCCCGTAGTGACCTCGGTCTCGCAGACTCTTGTTGTCGCTGCCCGAGGCCTCGGGGACCCCAAACTCTTGGTCGCGACATTGGTCGGACTGGTTTTCGTCCCAATCCTGCAAGCCGCGGTCCGAGCCCTTCAGTATGCCGCCGCTGCAAACTGGCAGGGCGCCACGTACCCATCCGGTATGGGAGGCATTCTCCTCATCGCAACCACCTGCTACGTCGCCGCCGGGCTAGCGGCAACGTGGCTCGAGGCTCTTCTGCGCCCAAGACACCGAACGCGCTGGTACGCGGCACTCACGCCCAGACGTTCGCTGCTTTGGTTTCTTCCATTTCTGGCTGGCTTCGCGGCGCTCCCCATGACCGGAGTTCTCGGTGCCCTCCCGATCCTTCGCCCCGCGTTCCTAGGTGACGGGTTGTCGATCGCAGCCGCCATGATCATCCTTGGCATCACAGGCCTTCTGCTTTTTGCTTGGTGCCTGCCGATAGGGCGCTTGTCGCTGCTCCCACTTCAGAGCATCAATGTCCTGGCAACAGGACATAGGATCGGATGGCTCGCGACCAGAGGCAGCACCGTGCGTATTGCATCGGTCCTGACGCTGGTCCTGATGGTTTGGACGATTGGCGCGGCCATCGTCTTTGCCGGGTTCGCCGCAGGCCGCTGGCCCGTGGGATACGTGCTCTTCCTCGCACCCGACGCCTACCGCCTTCCTGACCTTGTCCGAACTGTCTTCTTGGAGACGCGTGAGCTTTATGTTGCGTTTCCCGGAGCAATTTTGGTGGCATCCTGCATTGCCGTCGTCTTCCGCAATTTACGGGGCGGCGTGTCGACCGATCTCGCCGATACCTTCGACTAGCGTTCGAACCGTTTCTGGACAAATCTCCACAGATCACGCATTTAGGATGCAACGCATGTACGGGCGATTAGCTCAGCTGGAAGAGCACCTCGTTTACACCGAGGGGGTCGGCAGTTCGAACCTGTCATCGCCCACCATCTCCACGCCGGGATGACAAACAACACGACACCATCACGTCCTCCGCCGTTGCCGGTCTTCGCGACCCTGGTCAACGCGATGGCCTTTCTTTGGGCTCGCAGGACCGAGTTCCTCAATCTTTCCTTTCCGGCCGTCCTTTGCCTCGGGGTCCTGAATACCCTGATCGCACTTTGGCTGCGGGACGGGGAGGCGACGGAGTCAGCAGCGGAAATGGGTGCTCTCGCCCTTGCGGCGCGCGGGGCCGTAGCTCCGATGTTGGTCGTGCTCCTGGTCGGGCTCTACTTCTGGACGACCTTTGCCGTCGCCTGGCTCCGCCTCGTCCTGCTCCCCAAAGACCAGCAAAGCCCGATCGAAATGCTGCGCTGGAGCCGGCGCCATACCCGTTTCATGGGGTATACACTGGGATTGCTGGCCATGGTCGGATTCATTTCGGTCTTCGGGCTGACCTTTGTCAGCGGGCTCGCTCAGACCCAGGGGGCGCCGGCCCAGGGTCTCTGGCTCCTTGTCCTTGTCGGCACCGTTCTCGTCTACGCGCGCTTTTCTCAGGTCCTTCCCGCAGCCGCGATCGAGCATGGATTGAGGTTCAACGAGAGTTGGTACCTGACCAGGGGACAAACGGGTCGCTTGTTGGGACTTTTTGCAGCGGCCCTGGTCGTTCCGGGCCTCATCATGAGTGGACTACAGGGAGTTCTCGTCTCGCTGCTCGATGGATCGACCAGTTTCATGGGCCTGTTCGTGAGAGCCTTCGTCGGCAATCTTCTGAACTACGTCGGGCTCGCCTACCTGGTTACCGTCCTCTCGCTCGTCTACGACCACCTGCTCATTAGGCGTCCGCCGAGCGTCGACCTGACCGTTTCTTGAAGAGGTACACCTATGGCAAATGCTGAACAGCTCCTGGGAACCTGGGAACTCGTCCGATGGGAAACGACCTATGACGACGGGCGCAAGATTTTCCCGATGGGCGAGGATGCCAAGGGGTTCATTCACTACACGACGGACGGCTACATGAGCGCAGTGCTGTTTCGCGCCGACCGCCCAAGATTTACGACGGGAGAGGCGCTCACCGCGGATCCTGCCGAAAAAGTCGCAGGATGGGACAGCTACTACGCGTATGGCGGACATTTCCGCATCGAAGAAGACAGCGTTATCCACACCGTCGCGCACTGCATGTATCCCAACTGGCTGGGCGACGAACAGGTGAGGGGAATCAGCTTCGAGGGAAACAACCTTGTGCTGTCGACCCCACCTCAAAAAACGCGTCGCGGCGTTCAGACAAGCCGCGTGATATGGCGCCGCCCGGCGATCTGACCAAGGGCGCCTCACATCCTTGACACCCTATAGGGGCTCAAGTAAAGGAGGCCCACCTCATGCGGGGGTGTAGCTCAGTTGGTTAGAGCGCCGGCCTGTCACGCCGGAGGCCGCGGGTTCGAGTCCCGTCACTCCCGCCACTGCTTTCCCGAATCATCAGATTGCCGACCTAAGTCATTGTTGAGCCGTCGCTTTCGTAGTAAGAGATGGCCCAAACAAGGCTATTGCTGCGGCGCGAAACGAAGGGTTTCGTTGGATCGGGGCGGTGCCTATAATCCGCGCGCCCTTCGAGGGAAAAGGCCAGCAAAACCGGCCTGGACGGCGCCGGAGATGCGCGAGGACTGATGGACGATCTGCTTCGAGAATACCTCCCTATCGTCATCTTCATTGGTTTGGTCGTCGTGCTGGGGATTGCCTTTATTGCGGCGTCGTACATCGCCGCGGAGCAGCGCCCGGACACGGAGAAGCTCTCGACTTACGAATGCGGTTTCGAACCGTTCGAAGATACGCGAAGCCGGTTCGACGTTCGCTTCTACCTCGTTGCACTGCTCTTCATCATCTTCGACCTTGAGGTAGCCTTCCTCTTTCCTTGGGCCGTGACGCTGGGCGACACCGGGCTGTTCGGTTTCTGGTCGATGGTGCTGTTTCTCGGCATCCTTACGATCGGGTTCATCTACGAGTGGAAGAAAGGTGCCCTTGAATGGGAGTGAGTTCGCCCCCCCAGGCGCTGCAGGGCGAGACGGCGCTTTCCCGCGACCCGTTCTTTCATCACGTATCGGACGAGCTCGCGGACAAGGGATTCCTGGTCACTCAGGTCGACAAGGTCGTCAACTGGGCGCGCACCGGCTCCTTGTGGTGGATGACATTCGGTCTCGCTTGTTGCGCGGTCGAGATGATGCATGCATCGATGCCGCGCTATGACCTAGACCGGTTCGGAGTCATGCCCCGCGCCAGCCCCCGTCAATCCGACCTCATGATCGTCGCCGGCACGTTGACCAACAAGATGGCTCCGGCCATGCGCAAGGTCTACGACCAGATGGCCGAGCCGCGCTACGTCATCTCGATGGGAAGCTGCGCAAACGGGGGTGGCTACTATCACTACTCCTATTCCGTCGTTCGGGGCTGCGACCGCATCGTACCGGTCGACGTTTACGTTCCCGGGTGCCCGCCAACCGCTGAAGCCCTGGTTTACGGCATTCTCCAACTGCAAAAGAAGATCCGGCGTACCTCGACGATCGCCCGGTAACGCTTAGTATCGCGAGTACCAACACCTCATGGACGAAGCACTCAAGGAACTTGGCGACTACATCGCAGCCGCATTGCCCGATCAGGTTGCGGCTACGGAGGTTGCCGTCCACGAGCTCATCGTGCACGCAACGGTCAGCGGCATTGCGAAGGTGGCGGCATTCCTGCGCGACGACTCCGCCTGTCAGTTCAAGGTTCTGATCGACATCTGCGGGGTCGACTACCCGGAGCGGAATCGTCGCTTTGACGTCGTCTACAACTTGCTCAGCCTGACCCACAACCAACGTGTTCGCGTCAAGATTCAGACGGACGAAGCGACGCCGGTGCCTTCGATAACGTCCATCTTTGCGGCCGCAGGCTGGTTCGAACGCGAAGTCTGGGACATGTATGGCGTCATGTTCTCGGATCACCCGGACCTTCGCCGCATTCTCACCGACTACGGGTTCGAGGGACATCCGTTGCGCAAGGACTTCCCCCTGACCGGATTCGTCGAGGTTCGCTATGACGAGGACGAAAAGCGTGTCGTCTACGAACCTGTGAAACTGACCCAGGAGTTCCGGAAGTTCGACTTCCTCAGCCCTTGGGAAAGCGCAGAGTACGTGCTTCCCGGCGACGAAAAGGCGGAGCGGGGCTGATGGCCGAGCAAATGATCAGCAGCTACACGCTGAACTTCGGGCCGCAACATCCCGCCGCACATGGCGTCTTACGCCTGGTGATGGAAATGGAAGGCGAGGTGGTCCGCCGCGCCGACCCGCACATCGGGCTGCTCCATCGCGGCACCGAGAAGCTGATCGAACACAAAACGTACCTTCAGGCGATTCCGTACTTCGACCGTCTCGATTACGTGTCGATGATGTGCCAGGAGCACGCGTTCGTCCTCGCGGTGGAAAAGCTCATCGGCCTTGAGGTTCCGGCGCGTGGCAAGAAGGTGAGGGTGCTCTTCAGCGAGATCACCCGTATCCTGAATCACCTGCTCAATATCACCACGCAGGCCATGGACGTTGGCGCCATGACGCCCTCCCTATGGGCGTTCGAGGAGCGTGAGAAACTCATGGAGTTTTACGAGCGTGTTTCCGGCGCCCGCATGCATGCCTGCTACTTCCGCGTTGGCGGCGTGCATCAGGACTTGCCTGCAGGCATGCTCGACGACATCAAGCAATTCTGCGACACATTCCCGGCGGTGATCGACCACATCGAAGGCCTTCTCACCGAGAACCGCATTTTCAAGCAACGGAACGTCGACGTCGGCGTGGTGTCCCCTGAAGATGCCATGGACTGGGGCTTTTCGGGCGTCATGATTCGCGGCTCGGGGCTAGCCTGGGACCTGCGCAAGGCGCAACCCTACGACGGCTACGACAAGGTCGACTTCGATATTCCGGTCGGCAAGAACGGCGACTGCTACGACCGCTATCTCTGCAGGATCGAAGAGATGCGGCAAAGCGTCCGGATCGTCGAACAGTGCATTGCCGACATGCCGGACGGACCGATATCGGCCGTCAACAACAAGTACGTCCCACCGAAACGCAGCGAAATGAAGCACTCGATGGAGGCGCTCATCCATCACTTCAAGCTGTACACAGAGGGCTTCCACGTACCGGCTGGCGAGACCTACACGGCGGTAGAAGCGCCCAAAGGGGAGTTCGGGGTCTATCTGGTCTCCAACGGAACCAATCAACCCTACCGTTGCAAGATCCGGGCACCGGGATACGCCCACCTCCAGGCGCTGGATTACATGTCGAGAGGTCACATGCTGGCCGACGCCGTCGCCATCATCGGCAGTCAGGACATCGTATTCGGAGAGATTGACCGATGATCGTCCAAAAACCGGCCCCCAGGGAGCAGCAGCCCGACCGCTTCGAGTTCACCGCCGAGAATCTCGAGAAGGCAAAACAGATCATTTCCCGCTATCCTGAAGGGCGTCAGGCCAGCGCGATCATGCCCCTCTTCGACCTGGCTCAGCGCCAGCACGACGGCTGGCTACCGACGGCGGCGATGAACTATGTCGCAGACATGCTTGGTGTGCCGCACGTACGGGCATACGAAGTCGCAACCTTCTATTCGATGTACAACCTTGCCCCGATCGGCAAGTACCTCGTGCGAGTCTGTACCACGACGCCCTGCGAATTGAGGGGCAGCGCCGACGTTGTCGACGCCTGCCGATCCGCCCTTGGTATCGATCTCAACGAAACGACACCTGATGGGCTCTTTACGTTTCGCGAGGTCGAATGCCTTGGCGCCTGCGTCAACGCACCGGTCGTCTGGATCGGCGACGACTACTATGAAGATGTCGACGCCGAGAGCATGCGCCGCATTGTCGATGACCTCCGTCAGGGCAAGACCCCAATAGCAGGATCACAAAAAGGTCGTCAGGGGTCTGCCCCCCTCGGTGGCCCCTCGACCCTCAAGGAGCAGGCCGTCTGATGCTGCAGGATAAGGATCGCATCTTTACAAACCTGTACGGCATCCACGACTGGCGTCTTGCCGGAGCGCGGGCGCGTGGAGACTGGGACAATACCAAGGCGCTCCTCGATCTCGGTCGCGACAAGATCATCGACGAAGTTAAGGCGTCGGGACTGAGAGGTCGCGGCGGCGCAGGATTCCCGACAGGCCTCAAGTGGTCGTTCATGCCAAAGCAGTCCGACGGCCGGCCTCACTATCTCGTCGTCAATGCGGACGAAGGCGAGCCTGGCACGTGCAAGGATCGAGATTTGATGCGGAATGATCCGCACAAGCTCCTCGAAGGTTGCCTCATTGCCGGTTTCGCAATGGGCGCGCATGCCTGCTACATCTACATTCGCGGCGAATTCTACCGCGAAGCCGAACACCTCCAGGCCGCAATCGACGAAGCCTACGAGGCGGGGCTCATCGGCAAGAATGCGTGCGGCTCGGGCTGGCAATACGACATCTATGTGCACCGCGGAGCCGGCGCCTACATTTGTGGCGAGGAAATGGCTCTCATCGAGAGCCTCGAAGGCAAGAAGGGGCAGCCGCGTCTCAAGCCGCCTTTCCCCGCCAACATGGGCGTTTGGGGTTGTCCGACCACGGTGAACAACGTCGAGAGCATTGCCGTCGTTCCCACCATTCTGCGGCGCGGCGGATCGTGGTTCGCGAGCTTTGGCCGCGAGCGGAACACCGGGACCAAGGTCTTCTGCATTTCGGGCCACGTTAACAATCCCTGCAACGTAGAAGAATCGATGAGCATTCCTCTGCGCGAGCTCATCGAGAAACATGCGGGCGGCGTACGCGGGGGCTGGGACAATCTTCTCGCCATCATCCCTGGTGGATCGTCGGTACGGATGCTGCCCAAGTCGATCTGCGACACGGTGCTGATGGATTTCGATTCGCTGGCCGCTGAAAAATCCGGCCTCGGCACCGCGGCGGTCATCGTCATGGACAAGAGTACCGATCTCATTGCCGCAATCGCCCGCCTCTCAAAATTCTACATGCACGAGAGCTGCGGCCAGTGCACGCCGTGCCGGGAAGGTACGGGCTGGATGTGGCGAGTGATGGAGCGCCTGGCTCGCGGGGATGCCAAAGTCGAGGAAATCGATCTTCTGCTGGACGTCGCAAGCC
>JAYQVF010000164.1:0-7489 GCA_038148335.1 Alphaproteobacteria bacterium
TAGGACGCCGTCATGAATAAGACGACCGCCGGCAGCATCAGCATGCCGAAGCCCGACGGCGAGACGCCGAGGTTCTCGATCGCGACGAACGCCGCGCCGGCCAGGAACGAATAGAACACGCCGTTCACCGACGCGACGGCGAGGACATAGCCGAGGAACCCGCGCACGCGCGCCAGCGACACATAGCCGCGCGCCAGCGCGCCGACGTCGATCCGCTGGCGCACCACGCCGGTGCGCGTTTCGGCAAGGTAGAACGCCGTCAGCAACACCATGGTCATGCCGAGCGCCCCGGTCGCGACCAAACCGTAGCGCCAGCCCGCGTACTGGTGGATCAACCCGCCGATCAGCGGCCCCAATGCCGAGATCGACCCGTTGGCCATGCTGACGTAGCCCATGGCGCGAGGCGCGCCCTGGTGACCGTAGACGTCGCGCACCACCGCGGGCACGAGGACGAAGCCCGCCGCGGCGCCCACCGCCTGGAGCATGCGCGCCAGGATCACGACCTCGATCGACATTGCGGCGGCGCCGAGGAACGAGCCGGCGATGTAGATGGCGAAGGCGCCGAGCAGCACCGGCTTGCGCCCGTACCGATCGGACAGCGGACCGTAGATCGCCTGGAAAAAGCCGTAGGTCACCATGAACAGCGTCAGCGTCAGCTGCACCATCGCGGGCGTGGTGTTGAAAACCCCGACCAGCGCCGGCATCGCCGGCACGAAGAACTGCAGCGAGAACATCGACGTGCCGGTCAGCGCCAGCAGGAGCGCAAGCGTATAGCGCCGCCGTTCGCCCTCGCTCACGCGCCACCCTCCACCGCCCGACGCTCGCCCCGCCGCACGAGCCACAGCGCCGCGACGCCGATCGACGACAGGATCAGCATGATCGTGCCCACCGGCACGATGTCGTCATGCACGAACAGGCTCGCGATGAAGCTGGCGAAGGCGCTGGTTCCCATCTGAAAGACACCGAGGAGCCCCGAGGCGGTGCCCGCGATCTTCGGGTGCGCCGCGACGCCGAGCGCCATCGCCGGCGGAAAGACGAAACCGCTGGCGATTCCCTGGAGAAACATCGGAATCATGATCGAGGCGACCGTCTGCGTGCCGGTCAGTGCGAGCGACAGGAGGACCACCATCGAGGCGAAGACGATGACCGCGCCGATGCCGATGATCTGGTTAGGCGTGATGCGTCCGGTCAGGCGCACCACGATGAGGCTGCCGACGAGAAAGCCGCCGGTCGACATCAGCATGAGCAGACCGAACTGTTCGGCCGGAATCCCCATCACTTCGATGAAGACGAACGGCGCGCCGACGACAAAGACGAAGAACTGGGCGTTCACCGTGCCGACGAGCACGCCGTAGCCGAGGAACGACGCCGAGGTCAGCAACGTGCGGTAGTCCGTCAGGATACTCGACACCCGCGCCACGCGCCGGATCTCCCGCGGATGGGTCTCCGGCAGCCAGAGATAGGCGAAGATCATCGGTAGCGCCGCCGCGACGGCGAGAAACCAGAAATTCGTCTGCCAGCCGAAGACGATGAGCAAACTGCCCACCGAAGGCGCGATGGCCGCCGTGACCCCGGCGCCGATCGCGAGGTAACTCATGACCTTGACCGCTTCGTCGCGGCCGTAGAGGTCGCGCACCATGGCGCGCATCAGGACGCTGCCGCAGCAGGCACCGAAGCCCTGGAAGACCCGCGCCACGATCAGCCAGTCGATCGTCGATGCCAGGGCGCAGGCCACGTTCGCCGCGATGAACAGGGTCATGCCGCTGAACAGCGTCGGCAGGCGCCCCAGCCGGTCGGACACCGGGCCGTAGACAAGCTGGCCGATGACGAAGCCGATCAGGAACACCGTAATGGTCAGCTGGACCGCCGACTGGCTGGTTTCCAGCGACCGCGCGATGTCCGGCATCGACGGGGCGAAGACGTTGATCCCGACGATGCCGCCCAGCTGAATGGACAGCAGGAGGATCACCGGGGGTTTCTTGGCTGGCTGGATTGTCATGGAGGGTCGCGGGAAAGGGCCGCCAACATAGCCGCCGCCGGGGGTTCTGTCTCGCCGTCCGCACGCAACCCCGCCATGCGCCGGACGGGTATTTCGGTGCCCGCTTGTGCTTTGCAGGTCACGCGCCATATATTCCCGGCCCGCCAGCCCAGGACAATGTCATGGAACTCCGTAACGTCGCGGTGATCGCGCACGTCGATCACGGCAAGACGACTCTTATCGACGCCCTGCTCAAGCAGAGCGGCACCTTCCGCGCCAACCAGCAGGTTGCCGAGCGCGCGATGGATTCCAACGACCTCGAGCGCGAGCGCGGGATCACCATCCTGGCGAAGTGCACCTCGATCGCCTGGAAGGACGACCGCATCAACCTGGTCGACACGCCGGGCCACGCCGACTTCGGCGGCGAGGTCGAGCGCATCCTCGGCATGGTCGACGGCGCGCTGCTGCTGGTCGATGCCGCCGAGGGCGTCATGCCGCAAACCAAGTTCGTGCTCGGCAAGGCGCTCAAGCTCGGCCTGAAGCCGATCGTCGTCCTCAACAAGACCGACCGGCCCGACGCGCGCCCCGACGAGGTGCATGAAGAAGTCTTCGACCTGCTCGCCTCGCTCGACGCCACCGAGGCGCAGCTCGACTTTCCCGTAGTCTACGCCTCGGCCAAGCAGGGCTGGGCCGCGATGTCGCTGGATGCGCCGCGCGACACGATCGCGCCGCTGCTCGACGTCATCACCCAACGGGTCGAACCGGCCAAGGGCGACGCCGACGCGCCGTTCGCGATGCTGGCGACGATTCTCGAATACGACCCCTATCTCGGCCGCGTCATCACCGGGCGCATCGTGTCGGGGCGCGTGCGCCACAACATGACGGCCAAGGTGCTGACGATCTCGGGCAAGGAGATCGAACAGGCGCGGCTGACCAAGCTCCTCGCCTATCGCGGCCTCGAGCGCGTGCCGCTGGAAAGCGCCGAAGCCGGGGACATCATCGCGATCGCAGGCCTCGGCAAGGCGACCGTCGCGCACACCATCTGCGACCCCGAGGTCGAGACGCCGATCCCGGCCCAGCCGATCGATCCGCCGACCCTCGCCGTCACCTTCACGATCAACGATTCGCCGCTGGCCGGGCGCGACGGCGACAAGGTCACCTCGCGCCTCTTGCGCGCGCGTCTGCTGCGCGAGGCCGAGGGCAACGTCGCGATCCGCGTCACCGAGGCGGAACGCAAGGACGCCTTCGAGGTCGCGGGCCGCGGCGAACTGCAGCTCGGCGTGCTCATCGAAACGATGCGGCGCGAAGGCTTCGAACTCGCGATCAGCCGCCCGCGAGTGCTGTTCCGCGAGGACCCCGAGACCGGCAAGACGCTTGAGCCGATCGAGGAAGTGGTGATCGACGTCGACGCCGACTATGCCGGCGTGGTCGTCGAGAAGATGAGCATGCGCAAGGCCGAGATGGTCGAAATGCGGCCCTCGGGCGGCGGCAAGAACCGCCTGCGCTTCCTAGCGCCTTCGCGTGGGCTGATCGGCTATCACGGCCAGTTCCTGACCGACACGCGCGGCACCGGCGTGATGAACCGCGTCTTTCATTCCTACGCGCCGCACAAGGGCGACATCGACACCTACCGCAACGGCGTGCTGGTCTCGATGGACGACGGCAAGGCCGTGCCCTACGCGCTGTGGAACCTGGAGGAGCGCGGCATCCTGTTCATCGAGCCGGGCGTCGACGTCTACCGCGGCATGATCATCGGCGAGCACACCCGCGGCAACGACCTCGACGTGAACCCGCTCAAGGCGAAGCAGCTCACCAACATCCGCGCCGCCGGCAAGGACGACGCCGTGCGCCTGTCACCGCCGCGCCGGATGAGCCTCGAAGAGGCGGTCGCCTACATCAACGACGACGAACTCGTCGAGGTCACCCCGAAAGCAATCAGGCTGCGCAAGAAGCTGCGCGAGATCCACGAGCGCAAGAAGGCGATGCGCGCCGCCGGCTAGGCCGGCAACTTCGGCGCCTTCGTGTGCCAGTCCGTCTCGCGCTGGTAGGCGTGGCCGACCTCGAACAGCAGATCTTCCGAGAACGGCGGGCCGATGAGCTGCTGGCCCACGGGCAAGCCCGACGCCGAGAAGCCGCACGGCACGACCAGACCTGGCAGCCCGAGATAGTTCAGGCCGCGGGTGCACCAGGCGAGCTTTTCGTTGATCGCCAGCACGTTCTGGCCCACCGCCGCGTCGGTGTCGGCAAGGCGCGGCACCTCGATCGGCAGGCCCGGCGTGTGTAGCACGTCGCACTTGTCGAACACCATCTCGCAGAACTTGGCGACCAGTTCGCCGCGCAGCCGCTGCGCCTGCAGGTAGCGCACGCCCGGGATATAGAGCCCGGCCTCGAAGCGCGTGCGGACCTCGGTCGAGTATTCGTTGGCCCGCGTGCGCAGGAACTCGGCGTGGATGTTCGCGACCTCGACCTTGAGCACGACGTTGCACAGGTCGCGCAGGATTTCCTGGTCCGGAACGTCGACCTCGACGATCTCGGCGCCTTGCGCCTTGTAGACCTCGAGCGCCGCGTCCAGCGCCTTCTTCACCGACGGCGCAACATCGTCATAGAAGTAGCTGGTCGGCACGCCGATGCGCACGCCGTTGACGCTGGCCTTGTCGAGCAGCGCCTCGTAGTCGGGCACCGGCTCCTGCGCCGCGGTGATGTCTTCCGGATCCGGCCCGGCGATGATGCGCATCATCCGCGCGCAGTCCTTCACCGTGCGCGTCATCGGGCCGGCGTTGTCGAGCGAATAGGACAAGGGCATCACGCCGTGACGGCTGACCCGCCCGAACGTCCCCTTGATGCCGACGATGCCGCACATGGTCGAGGGAATACGGATCGAACCGCCGGTATCGGTGCCGAGCGCGCCGAACGCCATGCGCGCCGCGACCGCGGCGCCAGAACCCGACGACGAGCCGCCGGTGTTGTGGTCCGGGTTCCACGGGTTGCGCGCGTGGCCGAAGTGTTCGTTGCGCCCGGCCGCGCCCATCGCCAATTCGGACATGTTGAGCCCGCCGAGATGCACCGCGCCTTCGTCGGCCAGACGCCGCAGCACCGTGGCATCGTGATCGGCCACCAGATTGCCGAGGATTTTCGAGCCGCAGGTGATGCGCTTACCCGAGCGATAGAACAGATCCTTGTGCGCCAGCGGCACGCCGTGCAGCGCGCCCCGCACGTTGCCCTTGGCAAGATCGGCGTCCGCCTGTTTCGCCTGCGCCAGCGCATCCTCCGGATCGAAGGTGATGAACGCGTTGACTTTGGGCTGCCACCTTTCCGTCTGGTCGATGCAGGCCTGCGTCGCCTCAACGGAGGAAACCTTCTTCGACCGGATCGCGTCGGCGACCTCGGTCATCGACATGTTGACGAGATCGTTCATGCCTGCCTCCGCGAACGCTTGAGTCGCTGCAGCACGCCCGCATAGCCGAACGCATCGACGTCGTAGGCGAGCGTGCGGCTTTGGCTCAGCGCCGTGGCGTTGAGCTGGTCCAGTTCCTTGGCCAGCGCGACGGCGCGTGTTTCCGGGATCGTCATCTCATGCAGGCTCTCGGCCAGGTGGCCGATGTCCTTGGGGTCGATCTTGGTGTCGCTCATGGGGTCCTTGCTTCTTCTTTTCTAGGCGGCGAACGGGTCCTCCTTGGGCAGCGGATCGCGGCCCAGGATCATGTCGGCGGCCTTTTCGGCGATCATCACCGTCGGGGCCTGGGTATTGCCGGAGTCGATCGTTGGCATGATGGAGGCGTCGGCGACGCGCAGCCTCTGGATGCCGTGCACCCTGAGTTGCGGATCGACGACCGCCAGCGGGTCTAGGCCCATCTTGCAGCTCGATGTCGGATGGAACACCGTCTCCGAACTGGCGCGAATCCA
Source organism: Alphaproteobacteria bacterium (assembly GCA_038148335.1). Lineage (GTDB taxonomy): Bacteria > Pseudomonadota > Alphaproteobacteria > SHVP01 > SHVP01 > CALJDF01. The sequence continues at coordinate 5,882 of JAYQVF010000164.1, forward strand.
GTCCTCGATATCGGCGTCGGTCCTGACCGATTCGTCCGGCGAGATCGGCTTGCCGAGATAGGGCTTGAAGACATCCTGGGCGAACAGGTTGCGGACGATCTTGACGCCCTCGCGCGTCACCTCCACGTCCTTCTGCGCCGACAGGTAGTTCGGCTTCATCAACGGCTTGTCCATCGGGTTGGCGGAACGCAGTTCGATGGTGCCACGGCTTTCCGGTCGCAACTGATAGCAGTGAATCAGGAAGCCGTGCTTGCCCTGCCCCTTCATCGTCGTTTCGAGGCTGAGCCCCGGCACCAACGAGATCTGCAGGTCCGGCGTCTCGACGTCGGGGCTTGACCTGGCGAACAGGCCGACCTCGAGCGGCAACGCCGCGGCGGTGCCGGTGCCGAACAACATGACCTGCAGCATCATGAGAGCGGCGCGGTCCGGTCGGAACCACTTGTACATCGTCACCGGCTGCAGGCAGTCGTGCATGACGTAGACGCCCATGTGGTCCTGCAGGTTCTTGCCGACCCCCGGCAGGTCGTGCACGACGTCGATGCCGAGCCCGCGCAGCGCCGACGCTTCGCCGATTCCCGAGAGCTGCAACAACGCCGGCGAGTTGATCGCGCCGCCCGAAAGGATCACCTCGCGGTTCGCGCGGACCTGCTTGCGCGTGCCGTGCCAGTCGTACTCGATGCCAACGGCGCGCTTGCCTTCGAGCAGAACGCGCGTCGCCTGGGCGTTGGTTTCGACGTGCAGGTTGGGCCGCTTCATCGCCGGCCGCAGGAAGGCGACCGCGGTGCTCTGCCGGCGTCCGCGCACGATGTTGAAATCGTGCCACTGGAATCCTTCCTGCTTGCGGCCGTTGAAGTCGTCCGTCTCGTTGTAGCCGACCGCGCGGCAGGCATCGAAGAACGCGTGATAGAGCGGATTGTCGGAATAGGCGCGCTTGATCTTCCACGGACCATCGGTGCCGTGGAACGGAGAGTCTTTCTTTTCGACGTGACCTTCGGCGCGCTTGAAGTACGGCAGGACGCTGGCGTAGTCCCAGCCCTCGTTGCCCATCTGTCGCCAGGTCTCGTAGTCCTGGGGCTGGCCGCGGATGTACATCATGCCGTTGATCGAGGACGAGCCGCCGATCACCTTGCCGCGCGGCCAGTGCAACTGCCGGTTCTTCAGGTGCGGCTCGGGCTCGGTGTCGTAGCCCCAGTTGATGGACTTGGCGAAGTAGGCGACGCCTGCAAGAAGGGGAATATGAATGATGGGGTTCCAGTCGCGGCCCCCGGCTTCGAGAAGCAGCACCTTATTGGCGGGATTCTCGGACAAACGGTTGGCCAGAACGCACCCGGCCGAGCCCGCGCCGACAATGATGTAGTCGTATTCCGCCATCGGTCTCCTCCCATCCCCGAACGGTCGCGCACGCTAGCACAGCCCGTACAGCGTTCGAAGCGGTTGCGAAGCATTGACACAGGTCAGTGCAGGCTATTGCAGTGAGGCGTAAGCGGCGTATGATCCGTCGAAATTTGAGGGGCGCTGACGCCTGAATTGGGAGGAACACATGGCAAAGGCAGCTAAGAAGAAGTCGAAGAAACCTGCGAAGAAGGCGGCAAGCAAGCCGGCCAAGAA
>JAYQVF010000165.1:0-7363 GCA_038148335.1 Alphaproteobacteria bacterium
ACCTGGGGGGGCGGTTTGTGGTCGTCTATCTACTCGGGGGTCCCTAACACGCGGACTTATGACCGGGGGGAAAACCGGTGCAAGTCCATCGCCCCGACCTTCTTGGCGACCAGTTTTGGCTCGGAAGGCCGCGCGTATCGCACGGCGATATCGGCCTCGCGCATGGCAAGATCGACCACGCGATCCTTGCAGACCGTTTCGATCATGATGTGCGGGTGCTCGCGCTGGAACTCGACCAATTTCGGCGGCAACCACAGCGTCGCGAGGCCCTCGGTGATCGAAATGCGCACGAGGCCGGTCATCTCATTGTCGGCGCCAGCCAGCTGGCGCTCGATCCCGGCCGCGGAGGCTTCCATATCGGCAGCCTGGCTGAAGATCAGTTTTCCGGCGGGCGTCAGGCGCATGCCGCGGCTGTGGCGGTCGAACAACTTGGCGCCAAGGCGCGTTTCCAGGGCCGCAATACGGCGGCCAACCGTCGACTGGTTGGTCTTCAGGAGCCGGCCAGCCTCGGAGAAGCTCCCGGTACGCGCGACGGCCAGAAAGTACTGGATATCGCGCCAATCCCTCAGTTCGCCAGATGCTCTGCTTTTTTGCATGTCTTTTGTGCGCATTTTGTTAATTCGCACCGCGTAGAACGACCGATACCGTTACACACGTTCAAAGGGTATGCGGTTCCTAAAAAAGCCGCAACAGAGTTCGGGGGAGCTCGGTGGCACAGCCCAAAAAATCCAAAATATACAGTTATTTACGAAGCCCGTCGACGCGACTCGCAGCGGCCATGGGCGTCCTCATGTACGTCTCCTATGCCTGGGGCTTCAGCGCCTGGACCAACCCCGCCCTGATCGCCGTGACCGCATTCATCGGCATAGCACTGCCCACTTACTCAAGGGTCAGCAACCGCATTGAACAAAGGGTGAACTATGCATTAGCGCTGGTCACGGGAGGACGCATCGCACGGTTTGTGGCGCAGTTCGCGTTCAATCTGTGCGCGCTTGGCATCATACAACTTTCGGGCGTATTTGGCGACGCCAATCTCGCGGGTCTCGGCGGACTGGGCGGCGCGGCTGCCTTGACGACTGCCGCCTCACAGGGCGCCCAGTACGTCGCCATCATGTTGTTCAACCGCAACATCGGCGACATCAATCGCAATGTCCTGATCGCCTTGTCGCTGAACATTGTTGTCACCGCGGCGGCGATCGTCGGCCTGCGCTTCGTCCAAGAGGCGTTCGTGGTTCTGGGCATCGCCTTTGCGTTGTTCGTGTTCGGCGGCGGCGTTCTCTCCGACCTTCGCGGAATCTTCTTCCCCCGCCGCGGGATCGGCGTGTTCTTCGGCACCTTCAACCCCTTTCACAAGACCCACCTCCAGCTCGTCCGCAAGGCGCTCGAGAAACGCGGTCTGGATCGCGTGGTCATCCATCCGACGTTAGTGCCGCGCGGCCACCGGTTGGCGCTGGAGCGCGGCGAAATCGTCATCGACCGTCTCGAAAACGGCCTTCAGGTCTACGAACGCACCGACAAGGCCGATCCCTACGTCGACTATTTTCCGACCGGGAAGAAGTTCTTTGCGCCGGAGACGCGGCGCCACCTGATCGAACTCGCGCTTGAAGAGGCCGGCCTCGCAAACCGCGCCGAAGTTGCCTTCATGCCCGACGTCTATGACGCGAAAGGCTTCCACGGAGTGATCGCGGCGATCAGGCGGGCGAATCCCGGCAAACCGATCCACGGCATCCACGGCAGCGACGTGGGCGGAATGATGGTGCGCGCCATCCTCGATGAATGCGGATGGATCTACCCGATGCCAATCCGGCGGCGCGACGGAATCTCGGCGACCGCGATCCGGGCGGGCGCCACCGACATGACACCAGCTTCGATTAGTAACGCGTTGTCTCAACTGCAGAACGGTTCCGCTCTAATCAATATCAACGAAAGGAAGTTCCGAAATGAAGAAGGCACCCTCATACCCGCCTAATACGCGTCGCAACGACATCTCCGTGAAGGTCGCAGGGTCGATCGAAGAGATGATGCAGGCCTTTGCAATCCGTTCCGCGGTTTTCATGGCCGACCAGAACTGCCCCTATGCCGAAGAGTTCGACGGCAACGACTTCTCCGCCACCCACGTCGTCGCCTATGAAGGCGAGGAGCCAGTGGCCTGCATGCGCGTTCGCTATTTCGGCGACTTTGCAAAGCTCGAGCGTTTCGCCGTCCGCAAGGAATACCGGCGCATGAGCATCATCAATGCGATTGCCAATTTCGCGATCCAGCTTTGCCGTCAGAAGGGCTACACCAAGCTCCACGCGCATGCCCAGAAACGCCTCGTCAAGCTGTGGAGCCGGTTCGGGTTCGAGCCGCGAGGCGACCTGTTCCACTTCTCCGACCACGAATACGTCACCATCATCGGCGACTTCGAACGTCTCGACGACGCGCTGAGCATATCGGCCGACCCGATGATGTTGATCCGTCCCGAAGGCAAGTGGGATCAGCCAGGCGTCCTCGACTTCTCGCGCGAACGCGTGCCGACCAATCCGATCGGAGGTGGCGCATGAGGTCCTTCGAGATGACGCAGGACTACGAGGTCGCAGATGTCCCGCTGCTGATCGCGATCGAGATCCAGCGGGAATACACGACGCGCGGACGCCCCTACTTCATGGAGGGGATCGAGGAAAGCCTCGAGAACTGCCGCAAGATCCTCGCTCATGCCCGCGAGCAGAACTGGACCATTGCCCACGTTCGCCATGAACAGCCGGGCAGCGTTTTCGGTCAGACCCAGGCGGCGACTCAGTTCGTCAAGGGGTTCGAGCCGTTCCCGCGAGAGTACCTGTTCACGAAGAGCAACTTCTCCTGCTACAGCAATCCGGGCTTCGAGAAGTTCATGGAAACGTCGCGGCCGGATCAGGTCTATCTGATCGGCTACAGCTCACCGATGTGCTGTCTGTCGACAATCGTCGAAGGCTACCATCGGGGCCACGAGCTGACGTTCGTGACCGATGCCTCGTTGGCCCGGGCGACGCCCAACGCCGAGGAAAAAACCGCGCATCTGCATGCAACTCATATCATTTCGTCCTACGCCAATCTGGTCGAGACCCACCAGGTGCTGGGCGACGTGTCGCGGGGCTTCACGTCCTATCACGGGATGATGACGCCCGAAGCGCGGCAGGCGATGTAGAGAGCGGAACGGAAACTTCCGACTTGGGGGTGCCCGTCCGGGCACCCCTTTTTCTCCTAGCCCACGACGGAACGCCGTTCTCTTGCAGGGAATCCGGCTAATCCCTATGGTCGCGGGCTGTGGGCTCCACCGGAGTCCCGCGTCGGCCCGCTTCTGGACGGCTAGAGGGTCCTCCGTCGGCACATGACAGACGATCCAATCGGAACCCGGTTACAGGAGGTCGCAACAGGCGACCGCGCCGCGTTTTCGGCCCTCTATCGACTGACGTCAGCGAAACTTTTCGCACTTTCCATGGGTATTTTGAAAAGGACCGACTGGGCGGAAGAAGCGCTCCAGGAGGCCTACACGAGGATTTGGCGATCGGCGCACCGTTTTGATCCGGCGAAGGGTTCAGGAATCAGCTGGATCGCGACGATTGCCAGGAATACCGCCCTTTCGAAGCTGATGCGGCGGCCAAAAGACGAGTTTGCGGGGAAGAACGAAGCCGAGATGCTGCAATTGCCCAGCAGAAACCCGACTCCCATGGAGGCCGCCATGCGGTCGAGCGACGCACGGCAGTTGCTGGCCTGCCTTGAGGAGCTCGATGGCGAGCAGCGCCGATCGATCTTCCTGATCTACTACGAGGGGCTTACGCAGCGTGAGGTTGCGGACCATCTCGACCGCCCCATCGGGACGGTCAAGAGCTGGGTTCGGCGCGGCCTGGTGCGCCTGAGAGGCTGTTTGGACCGTGAAGACGCTTAGCCAACAGGATCGCAGCCAGATCGCCGCCGAGTACGTCCTCGGGACGCTCCGGGGCGCTGCGCGCCAGCGATTCGAGCGGATGATCCAGGAAGACCCGCTGCTTTGGCAGGAGGTCGCTTTCTGGGAACGCCGCCTTGGCGCCTTGGGTGAAGCCCTGCCCGAAATTGTGCCTCCGGCGCGCGTGTGGGCCGCGATCGAGGCTGAAATCGGGAGCGATCGCACCATCAGCGCCGTGGCGAAACCCGCCGGTCTCTTGCAACGGCTCGGCTTCTGGCGCGGGTTCAGCCTGCTTGCCAGCGGCCTTGCCGCTGCGTTGTTGGTTGTCCTTCTGCTTCCCGGCGAGCCCGATTTCGCACCGGTCCAGGTCGCGACGCTCAGCAGCGAACAATCGGACGCGGCATGGCTCGTGCGGGTCGGCGCCGACGGCAGGGGGGACATCACACCGATCGGGGCGCCGATGCCGCCGCCCGGCAGGGCCTTCGAACTCTGGCTGCTGCGCGGCAACGATAATCCGCCCCTGTCCCTCGGCGTCGCCGGAGCGACAGACCGCCAGGCCGTTGCCGTTCCAGCAACGGCGCGGGACGGGATCGGATTTGCCATCAGCATCGAGCCGCCCGGCGGTTCCCCGACGGGCGCGCCGACCGGCCCGGTCGTTTTTGTGGGGAACCTAGTGGGAACTCAGCGCAACTGACGCATCCGCGGCGCAAGCTGCCGGGTATCGTTAATAACCCTATTTTCTGGAGGGCCACCATGAACAGGGAACACCGTGAAATCTTGATCGCGCCGCAGACCGAAGAACTGGTCTCGCGGCGTGGGTTCTTCGCCGGGACCGGGCGCCTGACGTTGTCGGCGACCGCGGTCGCGTTGCTCGCCGGCTGCAACACCTTGGCCATGGACCACGACAATGCGGCGGCAAGCGATCTTGAGATCCTCAACGGCGCCCTTGGCGCGGAGCAGGAAGCGATCGCCGCCTACCAGCTCGGCGCCGATAGCGGCCTTCTCCAGCCGGCCGTGGCACAGGTTGCTCTGGCTTTCCAGCGTGACCATGGCGAACACGCCAAGGTTCTGGCCGATACGATCCGCCAGCTCGGCGGCTCGCCGGCGCCTGCCAAGTCGGACTACGACTTCCCGGTCGCCGACATCAAGACTCAGGCCGACGTCCTGGCGTTTGCGGCTGATCTCGAGCAGGGCGCGGTGAGTGCCTACGTTCAGGCGGTATCGGCATTCCAGAGCGGAGAGCTCAAGGCCGCCGCCGCGAGTATCCTGGGCGCGGAAGCGATGCACTGGGCCGTTCTGCGGAGCGCCCTCGGGGAGAACCCGGTGCCGTCCGCGTTCGTGAGCTAGTTACAGGAGTTTTTGTTCCGCCGCCGGCTCAGGCGATTCCCCTATCGCGTCGCACGGCATTTGCCTGTCTCTGAGTCGTCGGCGGGACGCCCAACTTCTAGCGCGATTGAGCCCAAAACGCCCCGGTTTTTTCTCCGGAGCTTGGTGCCCGCTGCAGGACTCGAACCTGCACCCCATTGCTGAGAACGGATTTTAAGTCCGTTGCGTCTACCGGTTCCGCCAAGCGGGCGCCGGGAGGAACCTATCCGTGCGAGCGCCGCACGGGCAAGGCGAACTAGGCAGATGCCTCGTCATGCGGGTCGCCCCCCATCTGGCGCACCAGGTGGCGGACCTCCTCCGCCGCAGCCGACAGCCGCGAGGCATCGGCACCGCGCAGAACCAAGGTGCAGCCCACGGCCCCCTCGCGGAAATAGGGATACGAGCCGATATCGACGTCGGCGAAGCGAGCCTGAACCTCGCCCAGCCCCTTGGCGAGCGCCCCTTCGGGCATCCGGGCGTCGATCGCCACCGATTGCAGCGGCTTTCCACCAACCAGGCGATCGCCCAGACCATCGAACATCACCTGCATGATCCGCGGCACGCCCGCCATCACGAAGACGTTCTCCATCTGGAACCCCGGGGCCAGGCTGATCGGGTTGTGAATCAGCGCGGCGCCGACCGGCGTGTGCGCCATGCGAATGCGCGCATCGTTGATCTTTTCCGGATCCTTGTAGTAGTCGAGCAGGAGCCGATAGGCCTCGTCGTTCAGGCGGTTCTCGACGCCGAACGCCTTTGCCACGCTGTCCGCGGTGATGTCGTCGTGGGTCGGGCCGATCCCGCCGGTCGTAAAGACGTAGTCGAACGCCGCGCGGCAGGTATTGACGGTCTCGACGATCGTGGCCTCGATATCGGGGATGACCCGCACCTCGCGCAGACGGATGCCACGCTCGTTCAGCCGTTTGGCGATAAAGGCGAGGTTTTCATCCTTGGTCCGGCCGGAAAGAATTTCGTTGCCGATGATGATGAGACACGCCGTATAGACGCGATCCGACGCACTCATTTTTGCTACCTCCAGCCGCCCCGACAGAGAGTTTGTTCGCTATCATCCCGGGATGCTCTTGCCTAGTCCCCTCGTCGGCGGCCATCTGGTCCGCCGATACAAGCGCTTCTTCGCAGACGTCACCCTGGACGACGGCACTGTCGTCACCGCGCACTGCCCGAATACGGGAACCATGCATGGGCTCAATGCGCCGGGCCTCAGGGTTTGGCTGTCGCGTTCGGACAATCCGAAGCGGAAGCTTGCCCACACCTGGGAACTGGTCGAAGAAACCACCGGGGAAGCCCCCCATTTCGTCGGCATCAACCCGCTCCGGGCCAACAAGATCGTCGCCGAGGCGCTTGCGGCGCAGCATTTCGACAGGCTGGCGGGTTACGAAACCGTCCGGCCCGAGGTCCGCTATGGCGACCACTCAAGGGTCGATTTTCTTCTTTCCGGCGGCGACAGGCCGGACTGCTATGTCGAGGTCAAGAACGTCCACCTGATGAGGGAAAGCGGCCTGGCGGAATTTCCTGACGCCGTGACGAGCCGCGGCGCGAAACACCTGCACGAACTGGCCAGAATGGTCGAAGGCGGCCATCGGGCGGTGATGCTGTACCTGGTTCAGCGCGACGACTGCGACCGATTTGCCGTTGCCGCAGACCTCGATCCGGCCTACGCAAAGGCGCTGGATATGGCCGTCGGCGCCGGTGTTGAGGTAGTCTGCGTGAAATGCCGCCTGACCCTGACCGAAATCGCGGCTGATCATTCCATAGAATTCATCGAACCGCGGGAAGCCGCCCTATGACCTACGCTCAAGCATCCGACGCCCCATTGCGAAACAACGGCGTGATCAAACTCCACGCCCAGCCGGACTTTCAGGGCATGCGCGCCGCGGGGCGACTCGCCGCCGAAGCGCTCGATGCGCTGGTCCCCCTTGTCGAACCGGGCGTGACGACGGAGGCGATCGATGATGCCGCTCACCGGTTCATCGTCGAACGCGGCGCGGTCCCCGCCCCGCTGAACTATCGCGGCTTTCCCAAGTCGATCTGCACGTCGGTGAACCACGTCGTGTGCCACGGCATTCCGGGGGCCAAGAC
>JAYQVF010000166.1:0-7360 GCA_038148335.1 Alphaproteobacteria bacterium
GGGCCGGCCCCGGCGGAAACCTCGGTATGGGTTTCCACAAGGTAGCCAAGTACCTGATCGTTCCCGGCGTGCACCAGCCGGCATCACCGGTCGAACTGGTGATAAACCTCGACAAATGGAACGCCCTGTCCGACAACGACAAGAAGATCCTCGAAGCCGCCGCGCAGCTCGTGACCTTCCAGTCGTACCTCGCCACCGGTCAGGCCGACCAGGCCGCGATGCCGGAATACCGGGCTAACGGAAACGAGTTCGTCACGCTGACGCCGGAAACCCAGGCCGCCATCAAGAAGGCGACCCGGGAGTGGTTCACCGCCCAGGCGGCGGAACAGTCCGGCAAGGGTAACCCATGGACCCAGCGCATCATGGGATCGATGCTCTCCTACCAGGAGACGTGGGCCGGCAACGCGTTCACCCGCGCGTGGGACACGGAATAGCCAGAACCTAGGACGGGCGGCGCCTCGTCGCCGCCCGCTTCCCCTCGAAATGCTTTATCGGATCCTCGGCGCGATCGATCGCGCCTCCTTTGCCGTTGCCGCGGTTGCCATGGCGACGATCCTCGGCCTCGTCTTCTCCATGGCCTATGAGGTCGTCGCACGATACGCGTTCAATGCGCCGACGGTCTGGGCCTATGACGTCTCCTACATGCTGAACGGCGCCCTGTTTCTCCTCGCTGCGGCATACACGCTGGCGAAGAACAACCACGTGCGAATCGACTTCCTTTCGGCCCGCCTGCCGATCCGGGCCCAGCACGGGTCGAACGCGCTGTTCTACCTTGTCCTGTTCTTGCCCGGCCTTGGCGTCGCTACCTGGGCGGCCGGCGAGACGACGTGGAAGACCCTGCTCTCGGGCGAGGTCGAAGCGGTGAGCCCCTGGGCGCCGGTGATCTGGCCGTTCAATGCCGCGATCGCCATTGGCCTGGCCGCCCTGTGGCTTCAGAGCGCGGCGGAAACCGTGCGTCACCTGATCGGCATGCGCGTGCCGGAACGCGTGCGCGCGCCATCCGCCAGTCTCCCGCACTAGGCGGCCGATGGACGATTTCCTCCCCGCCCTGATGTTTCCGGCGCTCTTCGCGCTGATTTTCCTCGGCATCCCCGTTGCCTTCGCGCTGATCGCGACGGCCTTCGTCTTCGGGATCGTCGCCTTCGGCGACAACATCGGCCAGATCCTGTTCAGCCGGACGCTGGGCGTCGCCGCGAGTCCGGTATTGGCCGCCATTCCGCTGTTCATCTTCATGGGATCGATGCTGGAGCGCACCTCGATCGCCAAGCGGCTGTTCGAGGCGATGCAGATCTGGCTCGGCCGGATGCCCGGCGGCCTCGCCGTCGCGACCATCACCATGTGCGGCGTGTTTGCCGCCGCGACGGGGATCATCGGCGCGGTCGAAACCGTGATCGGTATGATGGCCATTCCGCCGATGCTCAAGCACGGCTACGACAAGGGCCTGATTTCGGGGACGATCTGCGCCGGCGGATCGCTCGGCACGATCATTCCCCCCTCGGTGACAGTGATCATCTATGCGTCGATCGCGGAACTGTCGATCGGCGACCTGTTCGTCGGGATCATCATTCCCGGTTTGCTGATGATCCTGTTCTTCGTCGGGTACATCGTCGTCCTCGGCATCCTGAAACCGTCAAGCGCGCCGCCGCTGCCCCGCGAAATCGTATCGATCCCACGGCGCCAGAAACTGGCGGTCACGGCAACGGGTCTGCTGCCGGCGACGCTGCTGGTCGCCGCGGTCCTGGGCTCGATCATCTTTGGCGTTGCCTCGCCCACGGAAGCCGCGGCGGTCGGCGCTGCCGGCGCCCTGATCCTGACCCTGGCCTACGGGGAGTTCTCCTGGCGCATTCTCTATGAGGTGGTACGAAAGTCCGTTTCGATCAGCGCCATGGTGATGCTGATCGTCGTCGGCGGCGCCATGTTTTCCGGCGTCTTCCTGGTCAATGGCGGGCGGGTGCTGGTGGCCGATATCGTGCAGACCCTTGCGCTGCCGCCCGGGGGCCTGGTCGCGGTCTTTCTCCTGATCGTTTTCCTGTTCGGTTTCGTTCTCGACTGGATCACCATCGTGCTGATCGCCCTGCCGATCTTCCTGGCCCCGCTCAAGGCGGCGGGGGTCGATCAGGTCTGGTTCGCGGTCCTGATGGTCGTCGTGATCCAGACGAGCTACATGACGCCGCCCATGGCGCCGGCGATCTTCTATCTGCGTTCGATCGCCCCCAAAGAGATCACCTACGGCCAAATGTACCGGGGCGTCATGCCGTTCGTCGTGGCGGAACTGTTGGTGCTTGCCGTCGTTGCCCTGTTTCCGGCGACGGCCACCTATCTGCCGAAGATCCTCATCGGCTTCTAGGCAGGGACGAACTCCAGGACCATGCCGCACGCTTCGTCGGACGGCAGGCGAAGCACCCCCTCCTCGCAGCGATACGCGGCGCCGGCCGCATCGAGGCAATCCTTCGTGCGTTCGAGATCCGCCGTTTCGAGAGTCAATACGGAGATGGCAGGCGGCGGATGCGCCACGCCGCGGATCAGGTCGCCAAGCATGCCGGCCGCGACAAAGCGGAAATCGCCATGGCCGGTGGAGATCTCGAACCCGCCGTCGATCTCGCGCACCGGAGCGCCGAACAGTTCTTCGTAGGCAGGGCGCAGTGCGTTTGGCGATTCCACGGCGATCGTCATGGCGCGAATGCGCTGCGCGCCGTTGGCGTGCGACACCCAGGCCGGCCGCCGCATGTTCTGCGGCGTCAGCGGCTGGACCACCATGAGGTACATGTCCGGCGTCGCCGATTCGCCGATCCGGAGCCAGCCAAAGGACTGCGGCAATACGCCGTCGGGCGCCTCGCAATTGATCGTCACCTCGCCGAGCGGCGTCGGCGTGGCACCGGCCGCAGTCAGGGCCGCATGCGCGGCATCGACGTCGTTCGCGCGCAGGGTGACGGCCATGATGCCCTCGCCCACCGTGAGGAAATCGGCGAGACCCGGCGTCAGAAAGGCGGCGGGGTCCACAACGCCGAGCAGCTCGATGAAATCCTTGTCGTCGAACATCACCGAGTAGTTGGCGGTCCCCCAGCCGACCATGCGCCGGCGCGGCGTCGTGGTGAACCCGAGGCGCTCGAAACGCGCCCGCGCCCGCTCGAGATCGGCCACGGCGACGACGGCATGATCGATCCCGTCAATGGCGTGCGCCATCAGGAAACCTCCTGGCCGGACAAGGCCACGTGTTTGCGGCCCAAGGGAATAGACAGACTAGCGCAACGCGGCCGCAATGTTGCCGCCGTCCACCGTCATCACGGCGCCGGTCGACTTGCGCGCCAGCGCGAGGTCTACGAACGCCTGGGCGACGTCCGCCGCCTTGACCTCTCGGCTCAGCAGGTTGCCCGAGCGCAGGTACTGGTCGGGCGTCAGGCCACGCGCCTTGGCCCGCTGTTCCAGCAAGCCGTCGGCAAAGATCCCCGTGTTGACGCGATCGGCGTTTACCGCGCCGGTGCGAATCCCTTCCTTGCCATAGTCGAGCGCGTATTGCCGCATGAGGAACAGCGTGGCGGCCTTGGGCAGGCCGTAAGGGCCGAAGTCCGGGCCCGGGTTGATCGCCTGTTTCGAGGTGTTGAACAGGAGGCAGCCGCCGAAGCCCTGCACCTGCATGATTCGCACGGCTTCCTTTGCCACGGTCTGGTGGGCAAAGAAGTTCAACTCGAACGATGCGCGTAGCGCCTCGTCCGAGACATCGCCAATCCGGCCCTGCCACGGGGCACCGGCGTTGGACACGACGATATCGACCCCGCCAAAGGCGAGGCAGGCCTGGGCAAACGCCTCGGCGACCTGCGACGGATCGGTCACATCGCAACCGAACCCGACCGCACCGCCGATCTCTCCTGCGACCTTGCGGGCGCCGGCGTCGTCGCGGTCGAGGACGACGACCTCGGCGCCTTGCGCTGCGAAGGCCTTGGCCGTCGCCGCGCCGATGCCACTGGCGCCGCCGGTTACGACGGCAACCTGCCGGGCCAGCGGCTTTTCCGCGCCCTTGCCGAGCTTGGCCTGTTCGAGCGACCAGTACTCGACATCGAACAGGTCCGCCTCCGACACCGGTTGAAAGGTGCCGATGGCCTCGGCATCGGTGATCACCTCGATCATGTTCTCGGTGATATCGGCCGCGATCGCGGCGTCCTTGGCGGACTTGCCCATGCCGAAGATGCCAAGGCCCGGGACCAGCGCGACGCGCGGCATGGGATCGAGTTCGGTCTTCTCCGGCCCGCGCTTGCCGTTGTGACGGGCGAAATAGGCGTGGTAGCCGGCGACAAAGCGCTCGACCTCGGCCCGGGTCCCCTCGCGGAACCGGTCAGGGGCATCAGGCACTGGAAGTACGATCGGCCAGTTCTTGGTGCGGATCGTGTGATCCGGGGTAACGACCCCCTGCTGCGAGTAGCGGCCGACTTCCTCGCCGTTCACGAAATCGAGGATGGCCTCGGAGGTACGGAACGCCAGAACCTGGCGTCGCCACAGGCCTTCGTTGTCGTCGAGGCATTCGGCCACCGCGCCACGAACGATGGGCGCAACCTGCGCCACAGACATGGTGTTGGACGGGATCGAGATCGACTTGCGGGGTCGCGCGCCAGTCTTTGCAATCCGCTTCTCGGCAAGGGTGACGAGCGCGATCATGCGCTCATAGGCTTCCTGCGCTGTTGCGCCGAAACTGAAGATCCCGTGCTTCAGCAGGACAAGCCCTTCGACGTTCGGCGCTTTCTCGAAGACCTCGGCAGCCAGTTTGGCGAGACCGAAACCCGGCATCTCGTAGGGTACGTAGCCAACCCGGTCGCCAAAGACCTCGGCGCACACCGCTTCGCCGTCGGGCTGGTCCGTCAGCGCGAGAACCGCCGTGGAGTGGGTGTGATCGATGAATTTGTGCGGCAGGAAGGCGTGCAGGAGCGTCTCGACCGAAGGGTTGGGCGCGCCGGGATCGATCAGCGCCGTCCGCTGGATAGCGACCATGTCCTCGTCGCTGAGGGCATCCAGCGCGCGGAGCCGACGCAGGGTATCCATGCGCACCGCCGGCAGGCCTGCGGGCTCTATTTGACCCATGTCCCAACCCGAGCCCTTGACGCAAAGGACCTCGACCTCGTCGCCGAGCTTGTCTACGGCCGTGGTCTTGACCGAGGTATTGCCGCCGCCATGCAGGACCAGCCGCGGGTCGCTCCCCAGCATCCGGGTGGTGTAGACGCGAAGCGCCAGATCTTCGCCAATGCCCTGTTCGGCATAGCGTGTGACGTAGTCGCGGGCTTCGGCGTTTTTCCAGCGTGATTCCATGGTCGCGGTCCGGTTGTACGAGCAGTCCGGGCTAGTTAGCCGTTTCGACGCTCCGGGGCAACGTCAGGCGCGTTCGGGAAAGAGACCGAGGAGGCCTTCTTCGCTGGCGGGACAGGTACCGCGCTCGGTCACCAGCCCGCTCACCAGCCGCGCCGGCGTGACGTCGAAAGCGAAATTGGCCGCCGTGGCGCCCTCCGGCGCAATTCTCACCGTGCGCACCGTCCCATCGTCGGCGCGCCCCGTCATCAGGGTGACTTCGGTGCCGTCGCGCTCTTCGATCGGGATGTCGCGGCCCGACGCCAGGTTCCAGTCGATCGTCGGCGACGGCAGCGCGACATAGAACGGCACGCCGTTGTCGTACGCCGCCAGGGCTTTCAAGTAGGTCCCGATCTTGTTGGCGACGTCGCCGTTGCGCGTCGTGCGGTCGGTTCCCGTGATGCAGAGATCGACCTTGCCGGCCTGCATCAAATGGCCGCCGGTATTGTCGGCGATGAGGGTATAGGGGACGCCGTGCTTCTGCAGCTCCCAGGCGGTGAGCGCCGCACCCTGATTCCGCGGCCGGGTTTCGTCGACCCAGACGTGCACCGGCACCCCTTCGTCGTGCGCCACATAGACCGCCGCCAGGGCGGTGCCCCAATCGACCGTCGCAAGCCAGCCGGCGTTGCAGTGGGTGAGCACGTTGACCGGGTCGCTGGACGAGCCATCCTTTTTTTCGTGCCAGATGCGGACGATGTGCTCCGCGCCGTGTTCGCCGATGGAGCGGTTGATGTTCACGTCGTCGTCGCAGATCGCCGCGGCACGCCGATAGGCGGCCTCGACCCGGCTTTCGGGCGGGGTCCTGGCAAGGACGGTACGCATGTCGTCCAGAGCCCAGCGGAGATTTACCGCCGTCGGCCGTGTCTGCAGCAGGCGATCGCAGGCCGCTTCCAGCGCCACGTCGCCGGCATCGTCCCGAAGCGCCAGGCAGAGCCCGTAGGCCGCGGTCGCCCCGATCAGCGGCGCGCCACGCACCTGCATTGTGACAATCGCCGTTGCGACGTCCTCGGGCGTGTCGAGCGCTCGGACAACGAACTCGTGAGGCAGGCGGGTCTGGTCGATGATCTGGAGACGCCCATCGGCGTCGAGCCAGATCGACCGGTAGTGTTTCCCGTCGACGTTCATCGCCTGCGCTCAGTCGCCCTCGAAATCGCAGAGGTAGTGAACCTCGTGACCGGCGCTGCGAATCCGGTTGGCACCCCCGAGATCGGGAAGATCGACGACGAACGCACAGGAAACGATCTTGCCGCCGACCTCCTCAATGAGCTCGATCGCGGCCATCGCCGTGCCCCCCGTCGCGATCAGATCGTCGACGAGCAGCACCTGTTCGCCTTCGAGAATCGCATCCTCGTGGATCTCGACCCGGTCGGTGCCGTACTCGAGCTGATAGTCGCGGCCGACGGTCTTGTTGGGCAGCTTTCCCTTCTTGCGCACGGGCACAAAGCCCGCCTCGAGCTTCTCCGCAACGGCGCCGCCCAGGATGAACCCGCGCGCCTCGATTGCCGCGACCTTGTCGATCCGCCGGCCCTTGTAAGGCTGCACAAGCCCTTCGATCGTCAGGCGGAACCCCACCGGGTCCTGCATCAGGGTTGTGATGTCGCGAAACATGATGCCGGGCTTGGGGTAGTCCGGGATGGTGCGAATACGGGACCGAATCGGCATCGTCAGGCTCCTAGCACGCGACCGGCAACGGCATCGAGTTTGGCGAGGCGCTTGGGATCGCGTGCCTCGGGTGACGTAATCATCGCCGCATCGAGAACGCGATCGCACCCATGCGGACAACTGGCCGGGCGCGAGCCGGCAATCCCGGGCGCAACGGACTTCACCAGAGCGCGCGCGTTGTCGGCGTTCTGCGCCAAAACCTTGATGATGTCGGCGACCTCGACGTCGTCGTGGTGCGGGTGCCAGCAGTCGTAGTCCGTCACCATGGCGACCGTCGCGTAACACATCTCCGCCTCACGGGCGAGCTTGGCCTCCGGCATGTTGGTCATGCCGATCACGTCGCATTTCCAGCTGCGATAGAGTTCCG
>JAYQVF010000167.1:0-7343 GCA_038148335.1 Alphaproteobacteria bacterium
ACACATCCAAGAACTTAGTGGATGAAGCTACCCCCGGAGATCCTGCTTCGCGCATATGCCGCCGGCATCTTTCCGATGGCAGAAGATCGAGCCGATCCAACGCTCTACTGGATCGATCCCGAACAGCGAGGAATCCTCCCGCTCGAGGCCTTCCACATTTCTCGCCGTCTCGCCCGCAAGGTTCGACAGGATGTCTATCGTGTAACTATCGACGTTGCCTTTCAGGAGGTCATCGAGTCCTGCGCAGCCCCCGCGCGCGGGCGCGAAACGACGTGGATCAACGACGAAATCATAGCCCTCTACACCGGGCTGGCAGAGATGGGTCACGCCCATAGTGTGGAGTCGTGGGTCGACGGCCGACTGGTCGGTGGCTTGTACGGCATCTCGCTGGGCGGCACCTTCTTCGGCGAGAGCATGTTCAGCGCGGCAACGGACGCGAGCAAGGTCGCTTTGGTCCATCTAGTCGCGCGCCTGAAAGCGGGAGGCTATACGCTTCTTGATACGCAATTCGTGACCGAGCATCTCGCGACGTTCGGAGCGATCGAGATCTCGCGCGAGGCCTATCACGAGCGCCTTGCGACGGCCCTCCGCCATCCCGGGAATTTCTATTCGCTACCCGACCCTTGCTCCGGGGCCGTTGCCTTGCAGTCGATCGGCCACACGTCATAGGTTGGATGTTCCATGGCGCTTAGCGCAGGGCTTGAAGCGAACATCCAGCCGGTAAAGACCCGCTGTGGGGCGCCTTGAGGGCGGAGATCCAGAATCTCAAGAAACATGGCCGTTTCTGGGGTTTCCTCAGGCGGCCGCTTCTTGCACGTCCGGACGAGTATTCTCAGCGTACCGAAACGGACCTCTCTTCCAACCGGCGCCTCGATGGTCGAGACCCGCGCTGTTACCTTGTCCAACGCCCGAAGGACGGCGATCGGTCGTTCCTGAGCCAAAGCAGGCGCACTTGTCGCGACCAAAGCGGCGGCAAAAAGGACGGCACGAGCCATCAACCGTCGCGCCAGGCGCAAAACCGCAGTCGAACGTAGTCTGCCCACCAGACCCCATCCGTGTCCCTGATGCGGTCACGCAATCTCTCTACGATGCTGTCGCGGGCTTCGCCCCTTTCGCCAGGGTCAAGCACCCGCAAGAAGGCATCCGCGAAGGTGTCCAGCCACCCCCCTACGTCTCCCGGCAGTCTTGTCGGACGCTGGATTAGGGCGATCTGCCGCACGTGGAATCCATGCTTCTCCAGCAACCTCGTGTACTCCTCCGGAGACGGAAAGTACCAAGGGTTTCCCTCAGCAGCGCTGTGGCCTCGGGCCAACAATTCGTCATCGATGGCGGCCACGATCGTCGCTACATTGCCTGCCCCACCCATTTCCGCCACAAAGCGCCCCCCTGGCCTTAGAGCGCGTCGTACGCCTGCGATTACCGCCTCGGGATCGCGCATCCAGTGCAGGGCCGCATTGGAAAACACAGCGTCGAATTCCTCGACAAAGGAGAGTTGGTGGGCATTGGCGACATCGGCGTTGACGCCCAGTGCCCGAGCCGCCGCAACCAGATCGTCGCTAGCATCGACGCCGAGGACCTCGGCACCCGTGGCGACGAGCTTTGCCGTCAGCGCCCCATCGCCACACCCGAGGTCGAGGATGCGCTCACCGACCTCGGGCGCCAGCAGCTCGACCACAGGGCCGGCAAGGTCGGCGACAAAACGTGCATTGGAGGCGTACGCATCTGGATCCCAGCGCTGCGCAGGATCCTGCGTCGCAGATCGCGCCATGTCTATTCGGAGCTTTCGCCCTGGCTGTCGGAGTCGCTGCCCAGGCCAAACCCGATCCTGCCAATCAGCCCTTCGAGGCTGATCGAGGATTGTGTGAACTGAATTCGACCGCCGGGCTTGATCATGTCCTCGGCGCCCCCGGGCACTATAGCCATGTACTTTCCGCCAAGGAGACCGTCTGTCGTGACTTCGGCAGAAGAGTCCGTGGGCAATTGGTACTGGCTACTGATGCTGAAGGTGACGTTGGCAAGATAGGTTTGGGGGTCGAGTTCCAGCTTGGTCACGGTGCCGATCTTGATCCCACTCATGCGCACGTCCGCGCCGCTTCCAATGCCATCGACTCGATCAAACGTCGCCTTGACCTCGTAACCGTTGACGGCGCCAACATCCGTCGCGGAAAAGGCGAACACGATGAAGAAGGCCGCAACGACCAGGACAATGGCGCCGATCAATGCTTCGAAAAGATTGCCCTTCATTGAACTAGCCCACCGTCAATTGGGTTGCCAGGGCTCATAGTCGCCCGTCGCCTGGGCCCGCTGCCCGGCTCCCAAAAGATTGCCGGCAGGCCGATAGGCAGCAGCCGTTCCCGTCAGGTTCGGCACGTGCGGTTTCTCCCATTCGTAGTCCTGGACGGCCTGCGTGGGCGCCGCATCGGCATTGTGCTGGAGCCAGGCGTTCCATTCCGGTGGAACGCTGGAAGCCTCGGCCTGGCCCGCATAGATCACCCACCGCCGACGGCGGTTCCAGTGGTAGCGGCCGATTTCCGGGACCCCGCGCTCCTGATAGTAGCGGTTACCCGCCCCATCCTGCCCAACGAACTCTCCCCGTCGGAAGGTATAGATCCAGGTCCCCCAAGTGGCTCGATGCCACCAGTCGAAAAGGAAGGAAATGAGCGAAGCAAAACGCAATTCTCGTCTCCTGTCCGGAGCGCCTACTGGCAGAAGCGGAGCGGACTATTGCACTTGAACGCGGGAGGCGTCCAGCGAAGCTTATCCACATCTCTCTGGCCGGCCTTTGTGTCGTCATAGCATTGATGTGCCGAATTGAATCGGATTCGGCGTCAGTGACAAGCCTTGGTTCAAGAAAAGTTATCCACAGAATCGGGCAGGAATCTGCGATTCCGATCTAGAACTTGTGCCGCGCGTCCTTCCGAGCCACAAAATACAGTTGACCCTTCACAGCGCCAACAATATCTTGTGTGCCCTGCCTGGGGAGGCACAAATTCTGGGTATTCGTGCCGACACCCAGCGCAGTAAATTTCAGGAATGAAATCAATGGCTTCGGCAACTCAGCGGAGCCAGAGGACCGAGGGGAACAGGTATGCGCGTTCAACGCTTCTTCACCGCGAATGGAGGATCGCCCTACGACGGGATCGCGTTCCGCAAGACGACCAGCGAGATTCGCAACCCGGATGGATCCATCGTCTTCGAGATGAAGGATGTCGAGGTTCCGGCAGACTGGTCGCAGGTCGCGAGCGACATCATCGCGCAAAAGTACTTCCGCAAAGCCGGCATTCCGACCCGCCTCAAGAGGGTTGAGGAGAACAGCGTTCCCTCTTGGCTGTGGCGCAGCGTGCCGGACGAAAAGGCACTTAAGAAGCTCCCGGAGACGGAACGGGCGACGAACGAAAACAGCGCCAAGCAGGTCTTCGACCGACTGGCCGGCACCTGGACCTATTGGGGTTGGAAGGGCGGCTATTTCGACGCCGAGGAGGACGCCCGCGCGTTCTTCGACGAAATGCGCTTCATGCTCGCCCAGCAAATGGGCGCTCCGAACTCGCCGCAGTGGTTCAATACCGGCCTGCATTGGGCGTACGGAATCGACGGACCGGCACAAGGGCACCACTACGTCGACTTCCGTACCGGCGAACTGACCCGCTCCGAATCCGCCTACGAGCACCCGCAACCCCACGCGTGCTTCATCCAGGGCATTCGCGACGACCTCGTCAACGATGGCGGAATCATGGATCTCTGGACCCGTGAGGCCCGCCTGTTCAAATATGGCTCCGGGACCGGAAGCAACTTTTCCATGCTACGCGGCGAGGGTGAGCCCCTCTCAGGCGGCGGCAAGTCCTCCGGCCTCATGAGTTTCCTCAAGATCGGCGACCGCGCTGCGGGTGCGATCAAGTCGGGCGGTACTACGCGCCGCGCCGCGAAGATGGTCGTGGTCGATGCCGACCACCCGGACATCGAGACATTTGTAAACTGGAAAGCTGTTGAAGAACAAAAGGTTGCAGCGCTTGTTACAGGTTCCAAGTTAACTTCGAAGCAGCTCAACGCGATCATCAAGGCCTGCCATGCGGTCTCCGGTGACGGTCGTTTTACGCCCAACGACAACCCTGAACTCAAGAAGGCCATCGTCGAAGCCCGGAAGCTGATGATCCCGGAAAACTTCATCCAGCGGGTCATCGAGTTTGCCAAGCAGGGCTACACCGGTATCGATTTTCCGACCTACACAACGGACTGGGACGGCGAAGCCTACCTCACCGTCGCCGGGCAGAATGCCAATAACACCGTTCGCGTCACCGATGCGTTCCTGGCTGCGGTCGAGTCGGATGGCGACTGGGAGTTGATCCGGCGCACCGATGGAAAAATCGCGCGCTCGATCAAAGCGCGCGATCTGTGGGACCAGATCGCCATGGCTGCCTGGCAGAGCGCGGACCCAGGCCTGCAGTACCACACGACGATCAACGACTGGCATACCTGCCCTGCAGGCGGCGAAATCCGGGCGTCGAATCCGTGTTCTGAGTACATGTTCCTCGACGACACGGCCTGCAACCTGGCGTCGCTGAACCTGCTGACCTTCCGGCGGGAGGACGGCAGCTTCCATGTCGAGGCGTTCGAGCACGCCGTCAGGATCTGGACCATGGTGCTCGAGATCTCGGTGCTGATGGCGCAGTTCCCGTCGAAAGAGATTGCCCAGTTGTCCTACGAGTACCGGACGCTCGGCCTCGGGTATGCCAACATCGGTGGCCTCCTGATGGCGAGCGGTCTCCCCTACGACTCAGACAAGGGACGCGCGCTCTGCGGCGCCATCACGGCGCTAATGACCGGGGTTTCCTATGCGACCTCGGCCGAGATGGCCGGCGAGATGGGGGCATTTCCCCGCTATGCGGACAATGACGAAGCCATGCTTCGTGTCATCCGAAATCACCGCCTCGCGGCGCACGGGCAAAGCGATGGATTCGAAGCGCTGTCTACTGCGCCCGTGGCGCTCGATATCGCCAACATCCCGGAACATGGACTGGCTGAGGCGGCCGCTCGCGCCTGGGACCGCGCACTGGAGTTGGGGGAAAAGAACGGCTTCCGAAACGCCCAGGCAACGGTCATCGCCCCAACCGGCACGATCGGCCTGCTGATGGACTGCGATACCACCGGCATCGAACCCGACTTCGCGATCGTAAAGTTCAAGAAACTGGCGGGCGGTGGTTATTTCCGCATCATCAACCGCTCCGTTCCGGACGCGCTGCAAGTGTTGGGCTATAGCGAGGCCCAGATCGAGGCGATCGTGACCTACGCAATCGGTCACGGTACCTTGGAAACGGCGCCCAAAATCAACCACGACAGTCTCCGCGCAAAGGGTTTCACCGACGAGGCGATTGACAAGCTCGAAGCCAACCTGGCGAACGCGTTTGATATCAAGTTCGTGTTCAACAAGTGGACCTTTGGCGAGGCCTTCTGCATCGACGCATTGGGGATCGATTCCGGCGATCTCAACGACCCGGCTTTCGATATGCTCTCCACTCTCGGCTTTAGCAACGCCGACATCGAAGCAGCCAACACCTATTGCTGCGGCGCGATGACGCTGGAAGGCGCGCCCGAGCTTCAGGATAAGCACCTGGCCGTCTTCGATTGCGCAACGCCGTGCGGTCGCAAGGGCAAGCGTTACCTGTCGTGGGAGAGCCACATCCGCATGATGGCGGCGGCACAACCGTTCATTTCCGGCGCAATCTCCAAGACCATCAACATGCCCCGCCAGGCCTCCGTTGAGGACTGCAAGGACGCATACATGCTGTCATGGAGACTCGGCCTCAAGGCCAACGCGCTCTATCGTGACGGATCGAAGCTGTCGCAACCTCTCTCGGCCCTGGCGGTCGAAGAGGAAGCGGAGGAATTCGAGGACCAACCCAGCGCCGCCCAGATAGCCGCACTTGCCGAGCAGATGGCTCGGGAGACGGTGGAACGGATGATTGCTGAAAAGGGCCAGCGCGGCGTTCGCCGACGGCTTCCCCAGCGCCGAAAGGGCTACACGCAGAAGGCCGTGGTAGGCGGTCACAAGGTGTACCTGCGGACGGGCGAGTTCGAAGACGGCAATCTGGGCGAAATCTTCATCGACATGCACAAGGAAGGATCGGCTTTCCGCAGTCTGATGGATGGATTCGCCATCGCGATCTCTCTCGGTTTGCAATATGGCGTGCCCCTTGAGGAATTCGTCGAGTCTTTCACCTTCACTCGGTTCGAGCCGTCAGGGCTGGTCGAGGGCAACGATGCGATTAAGATGGCGACATCGGTCCTCGATTATCTCTTCCGCGAACTCGCCATCTCCTATCTCGGGCGAACGGACTTGGCCCATGTCGAACCGAATGACCTGCGGCACGACGTTCTGCGCGGCAATTCAGGGGATACGACTCTGTCGTCGGGCGAGGAAGCCGACGAAACGCCCATTGCTGCGGTCATGGGCGTGGCCAGCAATGGCTACATGCGGACCAACCTGTATGTGGTCAACGGCGGGGCCAGCGAAGGCTTTGCGGCCCGAGCATTTGGCGATGGAGCCGTCGTAGAGAGTCCGTCGCTGGGCGCACAGATGGTTGTCGAAACGACAACAGCCGTGGCCGCATTCGAGTTCGACCCGACCATGGATCGAATCCGTGAGGCCCGGATGAAGGGTTACGAAGGCGACGCCTGCGGCGAATGCGGCAACTTCACCCTCGTCCGAAACGGCACCTGCCTGAAGTGCAACACGTGCGGCTCAACGAGTGGTTGTTCATAAGGGACGGGCAACACCTGTCTCATCAGGGGCGCCGTTTGGCGCCCCTTTTTTTCGCCCGACAAACGCCCTAAGGGCCGTATTACACCCCAGACGCTGCCCCGTACCTTTCTTCGTGGAGAGAGCACGGGATGAATACGGCAAAGCCTCAGAACGCCCCAAAGCTGTCGGTCCTTCAGGCGAAAAGCGAAGAGGACCGACATCGGATCTATCTGTTCCGCTACCGGACGCTGGTTCAGGAAATGGGCGGTGACTCAACATTTGCCGATCACGACACGAAGACCATTTCGGATCCGTTGGACGAGAACGCCATTCATCTCTTCCTGACCGCGGACAATCAGGTCATTGCCTCCATTCGCATCAATTCTGGCCGCAACACCAGGTTTCCGGAGGAGGTGAACGCCAACTACCAACTGGCGAAGTTCTCGGAATTCGAGATCGGCAACCTGACGCTGACGACTCGATTTACCGTCGCAAAAAAATGGCGCCAGAGCCAGATCATCAAGGTTCTACTCGGCGCCGCCTATAAGACCCAGCGGCATGTCGGGAGCAGATTCGACTTCGCGAGTTGCCCCCCGGCCTTGGTCCC
>JAYQVF010000168.1:0-7234 GCA_038148335.1 Alphaproteobacteria bacterium
CTAGCTGCTCCGGATGACGTCGAGGCCGCCCATGTAGGGACGCAGCACCTCGGGCACGACGATCGAGCCGTCCACCTGCTGATAGTTCTCCAGCACCGCGACCAGCGTGCGGCCGACGGCGAGGCCGGAGCCGTTCAGCGTGTGCAGGAACCGCGTCCCCTTCTCGCCCTCGGGCCGGTAGCGCGCATTCATGCGGCGCGCTTGGAAGTCGCCGAAGTTGGAGCACGACGAGATCTCGCGGAAGCGGTCCTGCCCGGGCAGCCACACCTCGATGTCGTAGGTCTTTTGCGAACCGAACCCGAGATCGCCCGTGCACAACGTGACGACGCGATAGTGGAGACCCAGCCGCTGCAGAATCTGCTCCGCGCATCCGGTCAGGCGCTCGTGTTCCGCCGCACTCTCGTCCGGATGCACGATCGACACGATCTCGACCTTGTGGAACTGGTGCTGGCGGATCATGCCGCGCGTATCCTTGCCCGCCGCCCCGGCCTCCGCACGGAAACAAGGAGTCATCGCGGTGACGCGAATCGGCAAATCGCTTTCGCTCAGGATCTGTTCGCGCACGAGATTGGTCAGCGTGACCTCCGCCGTCGGGATCAACCCGTACTCGCCGGCCCAGAACAGATCCTCGCCGAACTTCGGCATTTGCCCGGTGCCGAAGAATGCTTCTTCCAGTGCCAGCAACGGCGGCGACACCTCGGTGTAGCCATTCTCGCCGGTCTGCACGTCGAGCATGAACTGGCCCAGCGCACGTTCGAGGCGCGCCAGCCCGCCCTTGAGCACGACGAACCGCGCGCCGGACATGCGCGCCGCCGCCTCGAAGTCCATCATCCCCAGACCTTCGCCGAGGTCGACGTGGTCTTTCGGCGCGAAACCGGGCGCCGGCTTGTTGCCCCAGCGGCGAAGCTCGACGTTGTCGTCCTCGCTCGCACCGTCCGGAACGTAGTCGGCCGGAATGTTGGGCAGGCCGGCCAGCATCCCTTCGAGCTGCGCGGTTAGCTGGCGCTCGCGTTCTTCGCCTTCCTGAATCCTGGTCTTGAGCGCGCCGACCTCGTCCATCAGGCGTTGCGCCTCGGCCTCGTCGCCCTGCCCCTTGGCCTTGCCGATGAGCTTGGAGGCGTCGTTGCGTTGTTTCTGGGCGTCCTGCAGGTCGGTCTGCAGGGCACGGCGTTCCTGATCGAGCGCAAGGATGGCGGCGGCCTGCGGGTCGAGCCGCCGGCGTTTCATGCCGGCGTCGAAGGCCTCGGGGTTGTCGCGGATGGAACGGAGATCGTGCATGGCCCGCACTTATAGGGGGCAGGCCGAATCGGGTAAAGGCGGCTCACGGGCCGCCGCCGTCAGGCGTTGAGGGCCGCCTCTTCCGCCGCCTCGCGCGCGGCGCGCTGCTTCTCGACCCGGCGCGCCAGGAAGATGGAAATCTCGTAAAGCGCCAGCATCGGCACGCCGAGACCGATCTGGCTGATCAGGTCGGGCGGCGTCAGGACCGCCGCAACCGCGAACACGACCACGATGGCATAGCGCCGCTTCTTAACCAGCGACTCCGCCGAGATCATCCCTGAACGGGTCAACAACGTGAGGACGACAGGCATCTGGAACGCGATGCCGAAAGCGAAGATCAGCTTCATGATCAGCGACAGGTACTCGCCGACCTTGGCTTCGAGCTGAATCGGCAGCGATCCGTCGGCCCCTGTCGTTTCGAAGCCGAGGAAGAAGCGCCATGCCAGCGGAATGATCATGTAGTAGACCAGCGCCGCCCCGGCCGTGAACAGGATCGGAGTCGCCACCAGGAACGGCAGGAACGCCGAGCGCTCGTTCTTGTAGAGACCGGGCGCCGCGAACTTCCAGATCTGGACCGCGAGGAACGGAAAGGTCACCCAGAACGCGGCGAACATCGACACCTTGAGCAGCGTGAAGAACGCTTCCTGCAGCGCAGTGTAGATCAGCCGCTTGCCTTCCATGCCCTGCACGGCGTCGGCATAGGGCTGGACCAGGAAGGCATAGATTTCATCGGAAAAGATGTAGGCAACGACGAACGCCACCGTGAAGAAGATCACGACATGGAACAGGCGCTTGCGCAGTTCCACGAGATGTTCGAGCAGCGGCGCGCGGCTCGCCTCGATGTCGGCTTCTTCCTCCGGGGCGCGCTCGGCCACCACGATCGCTCCTAGGCGCCCGACGCGCCGGCCTTGACCGGCGGCTGTTCGGGAGCGGCGGAATCCTTGTCGGCCGCTTCGGCGG
Source organism: Alphaproteobacteria bacterium (assembly GCA_038148335.1). Classification (GTDB taxonomy): domain Bacteria; phylum Pseudomonadota; class Alphaproteobacteria; order SHVP01; family SHVP01; genus CALJDF01. The sequence goes on from JAYQVF010000168.1 coordinate 2,239, forward strand.
CGGCCGCGACGGCGTCGCCGCCGGCCGGAATCTCGGCGGGGGCTTTCGTCTCGTCGTCGGGCAGTGCCGCCGGCGTGCCAAGCTGCCCGGCGGTGCCCGCCGTGTAGTCGGCCTGCACGGCTTTCTTGAGGCTCCCGTCCGGATCGATGTGCTTGTCGAGCGCCGTGACGCTGCTGCCCGATCCGATGCGGTTCAGATCGCGCCGCAAGTCGTCGAGTTCGGCCTCGCGGCCCATTTCTTCAAGACTGCTGGTAAACTCGCGGCTCATCCGCCGGGCTTTTGCCGTCCACTGACCCACCGTCCGGACGACCTTCGGCAAGTCCTTGGGCCCGACCACGAGGATCAGGACCAGGACGATCACCATCAGTTCGGTCCAGCCGATATCAAGCATCGAGGAAGAGCCCCGAGAAGCAGATCAGGCGCCGCCGACAGCGGCGCGGTTCACGAAGCGGCGTCAGGCCGTCTCTTTGTTCTTGGTATCGACCTCGGCCGATTTGTCGGCTGTCGCATCGATCGTCTTCTGCTTCGCGGCCGCTGCATCGTCTTCGGCCATGCCGGCCTTGAAGCTCTTGATGCCCTTCGCGAAATCGCCCATCAGGCTCGAGATCTTGCCGCGGCCGAACAGCACGACGAGCAAGAGCACGACGACGAGGATTTGCCAGAAACTGATTCCCATTTTCCTGCTCCAGGTGGGGCGGCCCCTAATTGCCGCCATTTTCGCGATCATCGCAGAAACAATGCTGCGGCGCAAACCACGCCGCAGGCATTTTTTTCTTCAAATTCACAGGCTTAGCGCAAAGCCCTCATGACAACCTAATTACTTGGGGAGGGTTCCGGGAAAACGAAAGCCCCGTGCCGGTCGAAATCGACGTGAACGACCGCGCCGATTTCCGGCGTCGCGGTGCCCGGGACATGCGCCGTCAGGCGGGCGCCGCCGCCGATCTGGACCTCGACCACGCTATAGGCGCCGAGGGTCCGCGCCGCTGTGACGGTCGCCGAGATACCGACCGCCCCCAGCACCAGGCTCTCATTGCGAATCCCTACGGCAACGCGGCCCTGCCCGGCGCCGCCGGCCGGCACCTTGCCGAGCGGCGTTTCGACCGACCCGCCGTTGGCCAGCCCTTCGAGGACGTTCACCGGTCCGAAGAAGCGCGCCACGAACAGGTTGGCCGGGGCATCGTAGATTTCGGCCGGGGGCGCCATCTGAACCAGCTTGCCGTCGCGCAGCACGGCGACGCGGTCGGCCATGCGCATCGCCTCCTGCGGATCGTGCGTCACCAGCAACGTCGGCGTGCCGGCCTCGGCCAGCACGGCCAGCGTGTCGTCGCGCACCGAATCGCGCAATTGCGTGTCGAGGCCGGAGAACGGCTCGTCCATCAGCATCAGCCTCGGGCGCGGTGCCAGCGCGCGGGCCAGCGCCACGCGCTGCTGCTCGCCGCCCGACAACTCGTGCGGAAAGGACGTGGCGAAACGCGCCATGCCGACGCGTTCCAGCAGGTCGCGTCCGCGTTGCTGTTTTGCCGTCGTGTCGGTGGAGCGCATGCCGAAGGTGACGTTGTCCAGCACGCTGAGATGGGGAAACAGCGCGAAGTCCTGGAACACCATGCCGGTGTGGCGCGCTTCCGGCGGCACCTGCTTGCCACCTCCCGCCACCGCCTGCCCGCCGATCTCGATGCGACCGGCCTGCAGCGCTTCGAGCCCGGCGGCGAGACGCAGCGTCGTCGACTTGCCGCAGCCCGACGGCCCGACGAGGCAGACCACCTCGCCCGCGCCCAGCGTCAGCGACAGGTCGTCGACCGCCACGGTTCTGCCGTAGCGATGGCTGACGCCGACAAAGGCGAGCGCGGGTGGCGCGGACATTTTCACCTGCGAGTGACCCCGGGGTTCCGTTGCAGGACTTATGACACGGCGCAGGGGCGCATTGAAAGGCGCAGCCCTAGAGCGGCCCGTCGACGTCGCGTGCGACGGTGCGGTTGAGCAGGATGACCGGCGCCAGGCCGACCGCCACGATCGACAGCGCCCCAAGCGCCGACAGCTCGAGCTGCTCGGTCGACCCGAAGCGGTAGACATAGGTCGCCAGCGTGTCGAAGTTGAACGGGCGCAGCAGCAGCGTCGCCGGCAGTTCCTTCATCACGTCGACGAAGATCAGCAGCAGCGCCGTCAGCAGCGTGCCGCGCAATAGCGGCAGGTGCACCCGCGCTAATGTACCCGTCGGCCCCTCGCCCAGCGTCCGCGCCGCCATCTCCATCGACGGCCGCACCCGCCCCAGGCCCGCCTCGAGCGCGCCGTACGACAGCGCAAAGAACCGCGCGACGTAGGCGAACATCACCGCCGCCACCGTGCCACTTAGCAGCAGCCCGGTGCCGATCCCGAAGGTCTCGCGCATCCAGCGGTCGAACGCGTTGTCGAAGGCGCCGAACGGCACCAGGATGCCGACCGCCAGCACCGCGCCAGGCACCGCATAGCCGAGGCTCGCGACCCGCGCCGCGCCGCGCAACCAGCGCCCGCCGCGCAACCGCACCGCATAGGCGAGAAAGGTCGCCAGCACGACGCACAGCACCGCCGACCCCGCCGCCAGCAGCAGCGAGTTCAGCGCATATTCGGGAAACCGCGACGACCACGACGAGCCGGCATGCACCACCGCATGGCGCAGCAGCACCCCGGCCGGCACGAGGAAGCCGAGCGCCACCGGCAGAAAGCACGCCAGCGCCGCCAGCCACGCCGCGGCGCCCGCCAGCGGCCGCCGCCGCGCCCGGCGCTGGCGCGTGCTCAGCGCGTAGTAGCGCCGCCGCCGCCGTTCCAGCCGCTCGAGCACGATCAGCAGGATGACGAAGGCCAGCATCACCAGCGCGATCTGCGCCCCGCCGCCGACATTGCCCATCTTGAGCCACACGTTGAACACGCCCGCGGTCAGCGTGCGCACGGCGAAATAGTCGACGGTGCCGAAGTCGTTCAGCGTCTCCATCAGCGCCAGCGCCACGCCGACGACCACCGCCGGCCGCGCCAGCGGCAGGGCGACGCGAAAGAAGGTGCGCCAGGGCCCCGCGCCCAGCGTGCGGCTCGCCTCGCTCGACGCCGCCGCCTGTTCGAGAAACGCCGCGCGCGACAGCAGATAGACGTAGGGGTAGAGCGTCAGCACCATCATCGCGACCGCGCCGCCGGTCGTGCGGATGTCGGGAAACCAGTAGTCGCGCACGGTCTGCCAGCCGAACAGCGCGCGCAGCGCGCTCTGCACGGGCCCGGCGAACTCCAGTAGGTCGGTATAGACGTAGGCCACGATGTAGGTCGGCGCCGCCAGCGGCAGCATCAGTGCCCACTGGAACCAGCGCCGCCCGGGAAAGTCCGCGGTGCTGACCAGCCACCCCGTGCCGACACCGATCGCGATCGTGCCGATCGCAACGCCCAGCATCAGCCACAGCGTTGTCGCCACGTAGTCCCACAGCACCGTCTGGAACAGGTGCGGCCAGATGTTCTCGTCGGGGAAGAACGCGATCCAGGCGACGGCGGCGATGGGCAGCGCGACGGCGAGCGCAATGGCAAAGCCCCCGGCCTGCCACAGCCCCTCGCCGCCGAGGCGGCGGCGCGTCGTGTCCTGCATCCCTAGCGTGGTCATGGCCGCGGCTTTTAGATCATTCCCCGGAAAAGGCGAACCCCCGGCGCTATGCGGCGCCGGGGTTGCCTGGTGTCGCGGGTCCGGTTGCCCCGGGTTTTCTAGCTCGACGGACCGGCGTTGTAGTTGACCTCGTTGACCATCCGCAGCGCCGCCGGACGGGCCTTGGCGACGGCGGTCAGCGGCTGGTCGGAACGCTCGAAGGTGCCGAACGACTGCAGAATGTCGGACGGCGGTACGTCGTCGCGCACCGGATACTCGTTGTTGAGTTCGGCGTAGAGGCCCTGCGCCGTCGTGCCGACGAGGAACTCCATCAGCTTGATCGCGTTGGCCCGGTTGGGCGCGGAACGCGTCATCGCCATCGCCGAGATGTTGACGTGGGTCCCGTCGCCCTGCTGGTTCGGAAAGATGATGTTGGCCGCGTTGGCCCACGCCTTCTGCTCCTCGTTCGCGAGCATCAGCGCGTAGTAGTAGTGGTTGCCGAGCGCGAGGTCGCACTGGCCTTCCATGATCGCCTTGACCTGGGCGCGGTCGTTGCCCTGCGGCTTGCGCGCGAGATTGTCGCGCAGGCCGATCAGCCACTGCCGCGCCTTCTCGTCGCCGTGCTTGGCGATCATCGAGGCGAACAGCGCGACGTTGTAGTCGTGGTCGCCCGGGCGGGTGCAGATCTTGCCGCGCCACTTCGGGTCGGCGAGGTCCTCGTAGGTCAGCTTGCGCGCGTCCTCGAGCGGCACGCGGTCCTTGGAGGCATAGATGACGCGGGCGCGCAACGTCAGCGCGTACCAGGCGCCGTCGGGATCGCGCAGCGCCGCGGGCACGTGCTGCTCCAGCGCATCGCTTTTCACGTTCTGGGTGACGCCGGCCTCGATCGCATCGTTGATGCGCCCGACATCGACCGCCAGGATCAGGTCGGCCGGCGAATTGCGGCCCTCGGCCTTGAGCCGTTCGAGCAGGCCGGATTCGGCGAACACGACGTTGACCTTGATTCCGGTCTCGCGCGTGAACGCCTCGAACATCGGGTCGATCAGGTTGGGCTGGCGGAACGAATAGACGTTGACCTCTTCGGCCGCGTGAGCCGCCGTCGCGCCGAACAGCGCGAGCGCCGCGCCCAGCCCTGCAAAAACTCGTTTCATGCCTTTACTCCTCGCCGCTCATCGGGATGCCGCCGACCGTAGTCGCCCGCCCCCGTCCGGCTCCTTGACCTAGGTCAAGCGATTGAAAATCAGTTGCAGACCGTTCCTGAATACCGAAATTGATAATCAGTCGCAACTCTTTTCTGGGAGATAGGCCGGGGGCGCGGCCCGAAGCCGCAGATCAGCCCAGACGGCCGGAAAATTCCCGGGTCGAGCTCGCGATCGCGTCGGGCTGCAGGCCGTAATAGCCGAG
>JAYQVF010000169.1:0-7110 GCA_038148335.1 Alphaproteobacteria bacterium
TCATCAGGCCGATGTTGCCTTCCTGGATCAGGTCGAGGAACTGCAGGCCGCGGTTCGTGTACTTCTTCGCGATCGAGATGACGAGGCGCAGGTTGGCCTCGACCATTTCCTTCTTGGCGCGGGCCGCGGCGCGTTCGCCCTTTTGCACGCGGTGGACGATGCGCTTGAATTCGGCGATGTCGAGACCGACGAGCTGGGACACCTCGGCGAAGTTCTTGCGGATTTCCTTGATCTGGTCGCGGTATTCCTTCGTGAACTCGGCCCAGCCCTTTTGCTTCAGGCGGCTGACGCGGCGCAGCCAGTTGGGGTCGAGCTCGTTACCGCCGTGCTGTTCGAGGAAGGATTCGCGCTCGACGCCGGCAGCTTCCGCCATCGCCCAGAGCTCCTTCTCCATGTTCACGACGCGGCGGTTGAGGCCGTAGAGCTGATCGACCAGCGCCTCGATGCGGCCATTGTTGAGGTGCACGCTTTCGAGCAGCTCGACCAGTTCCTTGGTCAGCTTGTCGTAGCGGCGGTTCTGCGCGTTGGTCAGTTCCTCGCGGGAGAGCGCCGCCTCGACGTTGGCGTCGTGCAGCTTGGCGAGCTTTTTGTAGGTGCGCGCGATCTCGTCGAAGGTCTTGAGCACGCCGGGCAGAAGCTGCTCTTCCATCGCCGCCAGCGGGACGGAGGCCTCCTCGTAGTCGTCGTCGTCGGAATCAGACTCCGATTCGCCGCTCGCTGCCGCAGGCTTCGGCGCCGGCGCCGCGGCGCCGTTGCCACCGGCCGGAACCGAGGGCGCCGATCCCGGCTTGCCGCCGTACGTCGCTTCGAGGTCGATGATGTCGCGCAGCAGGGCGCGGCCTTCCTTGAGGTCGTCGCGCCACTGCACGATGGCCATCATGGTGAGCGGGCTTTCGCACAGGCCCGAGATCATCTCCTCGCGGCCGGCCTCGATGCGCATGGCGATTTCGATTTCGCCCTGGCGCGACAGCAGCTCGATCGAGCCCATCTCGCGCAGATACATGCGCACGGGATCGTCGGTGCGGTCGAGTTCTTCCTTGGGCTGGGTCGTCGTGAGTTCGCGGCTGGTGGATTTCTCCTCGCCGGCGTCCTCGCCCTCTTCTTCGTTCTCGACGACGTTGACGCCCATCTCTGAGAGCATCGCCATGGTGTCCTCGATCTGCTCGGAGGTCACCTGATCCTGAGGCATCGCCTCGTTGATCTCGTCGTACGTGACGTAGCCGCGCTCCTTGGCCTTCTGGAGCAGCTTCTTCACGTCCTTGTTGACCGAATCGATCAGCGGGCTGTCGCCCGCTTCTTCGGCCTGCTTTTCGCTCTCGTTGGTCTTCGCGGTCTTGGTCGCCATGTAAATCTCGTACCCTTGCAACGGCCTTGCCGGACCCACCGGTCCGAAGTCGAACATTCAGGCCGGGTTCAGCAGATTGCCCCTCGTCCTGACCCCTTGGGTCCCACCCAGTTCTTCCTGCAGAGACGTCACGCGGTCGCGCTTTTCCTCGCTCGAGTCCTCGGTGAATTCGAGCCAGGCGGATTCGATTTCCTTTTGCAGCGACGCACGCCCGTGCAAGGCCATCGCCTCACGCCAAGCGTGCTCGGTATCCTCCAGCGCTGTGTCGGCCCGCAGGTGTGGATTCACCCGCAATACCGCAGCTTCAAGGCGTTTCGCTATTTCACCGAACCCTTGCTTCGCCAAATGGTCGTGGAGGGTTTCGCTGTCAAGGCCGGCCACGGTAGCGGAGGCTTGTAATATCGCCCCGCGCAGGGTGTCAAGGTTCCTATCCGCGAGGTGGACGTCGGCGAAGGCCTCCTCGCCGGCAAGGAGCACCGCCGGGACCACCAGCGGCAGGCCGACGATGAAGTGCTCGCGGGTCGCGCCGTCCTCGCCGCGGGCCAGCGCAGTCTGCTTGAGGAGGGGCGAGGAACCGCGGTGAAACCCGCCGGGACGCGGGATTTTGGCGCTCCAGTCCGGGGCGCCGCGGCGGCGCAGGTTGCCGGATCCCGGGCTGCCGAACTCGTCGTCGAGCCGGGCGCGGAACAACCTTTGGTAGGCATCACGGACGTTCGAATCGCCTATTTCGCGACACAGGGCGTCGAGCCGCGACCGCAGGCCGGCCTCGCGTTCGGGCGAATCGACCGGCTGGCTGCGCCGTTCCTTCCACCACAGGAGCTCGTTGAGCGGCACGGCGGCATCGAGAACCTGGCGCATGGCGTCGGCCCCGCGGGCGCGGATCAGGCTGTCGGGGTCCTCGCCGTCCGGCAGGGTGGCGAAGCGCAACGACAGGCCCGGCTTGAGCAGAGGCAGCGCCCGTTCGGCGGCGGCGACCGCAGCGCGGCGGCCAGCGGCATCGCCGTCGAGGCAGACCACGGGCTCGGGCGCGAAGCGCCACAGGAGCGCGATCTGTTCCTCGGTGAGCGCCGTGCCGAGCGGCGCCACGGCATGGGCGAAGCCGCCGTCGGCCAGGGCAATGACGTCCATGTAGCCTTCGGTGACGATCGCCGAGCCGGCGTCGCGGATCGCCTGGCGCGCCTGGAACAGGCCGTAGAGCGTGCGGCCCTTGTGAAACAGCCCGGTCTCGGGCGAGTTGAGGTACTTGGCGCGAGCCTCGCCCAAGGCCCGGCCGCCGAAGGCGATGACCCGGCCGCGCGAATCGAAGATCGGGAACATGACCCGGTTGCGAAACCGGTCGAAGGTCGCGCCGCCGTCCTCGGGCTTGACGACGAGGCCGGTCTCGACGAGTTGCGCCTCGGTCGCGCCCCTGGCGAGCAAGGCATCCTTGAGGCCGGTACGGCCGTTCGGCGCGAGGCCGAGCCGGAAGGTGCCGATCGCATCGGCGCTGAGGCCCCGGCGCTTGAGATAGTCGCGCGCCTCGCCGCCGGCGCTGCCGCGCAGTTGTTCGGCGAACCAGGCCGTCGCCTTTTCCATCACCTCGTGCAGGGTGGCGGAACGCCGCGCCGCCTCGGCGGCGGCCGGCGAGGACTTCGGAACCTCCATCCCGACCTGGCCGGCGAGCTGCTCGACGGCTTCGGGAAAGGTGATGTTCTCGGTGTTCATCACGAAGTCGAACGCCGACCCGTGCGCGCCGCAGCCGAAGCAGTGATAGAAGCCCTTGTCGTCGCTGACGGTGAAGGACGGCGTCTTTTCATTGTGGAAGGGACAGAGGCCGGAGAACTCGCCGCGCGGCCCCTTGCGCAGCTTGACCTTGCGTCCGACGACGTCGCTCAGCGCGACGCGGGACTTCAGTTCGTCAAGAAAGGCCGGCGGAAAAGCCATGCGTCTTCAGGACCCCGCTGCGGCCGACGGATGGCGGCCTAGCTCAAACGTTGTTTGGCGATCTGACTCGCCTTGCCGAAATCCATCGTACCGGCATGGCGTTCGCGCAGCGCCGCCATGACCCGGCCCATGTCCTTGAGCGCCGCGGCGCCGAGTTCCTCCATCACCGCACCGACCGCCGCCTCGATTTCCTTTTCGTCCATCTGGCGCGGCAGGTATTCCTGGATGATGTCGATTTCCTGTTGCTCCTGCTCGGCGAGTTCGAGACGGCCGCCCTGCTCGTAGAGCTTTATCGAATCGCGCCGTTGACGAATCATCGTCTGGAGCATGCCGAGAATCTCCTCGTCGGCCAGACCCTCGCCGCGGCCCTCGCCCCGGGCCGCGATATCGCGGTCCTTGAGCGCAGCCAGTATCAGGCGAAGCGTCGAGACTCGTCGGGTATCCTTGGCCTTCTGGGCCTTTTTCAAGGCCTCGCTCAGGTCTTCGCGAAGCATTGTGTTGTACCGGATTTCCCTAAAGGCGGGTGCATCCTACTGCAAAGGCCGCGACAGTGGCAAACTGGCACGCTGTGGATAACTCATTGATTTATTGCGCATATTCGCGCTCGCCCGCGCTTGACGGCGGCACGGCTTTTGCTTAGGTTGCGCCGCAATTTGAGCGCCGCGGGCCGAAGACCTCATGGTTTTTCAGCGCCTTAGCGCGCCGCACCTCCAGTCGCCCGCGGAACTTCCGACCATGGCATCAACCGACACCCTAACCCGGGCCGCACCGCAAGGGGCCCCGGCGTTGCTGGTGCTCGCCGACGGGACCGTGCTGCACGGCAGCGGCATCGGTGCGACCGGTACGTGCATCGGCGAAGTCTGTTTCAACACCTCGATGACCGGCTACCAGGAGATCATGACCGATCCGTCCTATGCCGGTCAGATCATCACCTTCACCTTTCCCCATATCGGCAACGTCGGCGCCAACGACGAGGACATGGAGACGACGACGCCGGCCGCCCGCGGCGTGATCCTGCGGGCCAACATCACCGAGCCGTCGAACCAGCGCGCGCTGCGCCATCTCGACGCCTGGCTGAAGGCACAGAACCTCGTCGGCATCTGTGGCGTCGATACGCGGCGGCTGACCCGGCTGATCCGCGACGGCGGGCCGCAGGCCGGCACGATCCACCACGATCCGGCCGGCGCCTTCGATGCCAAGGCCTTGCTGGCGCAGGCCCAGGCCTGGCCCGGCCTGGAGGGCATGGACCTCGCGAAGGACGTGAGCTGCACCCAGACCTACGCCTGGGACCAGACCACGTGGACGCTGACGGAAGGCTATGGCAAACAAACGGCGCCGCAGCGCCATGTCGTGGCGGTCGACTTCGGCGCCAAGCGCAACATCCTGCGCTGCCTTGCCGCGACCGGCTGCAAGGTGACCGTGGTGCCGGCCACCGCGACGGCGGACGAGGTCCTGAGACACAAGCCGGACGGCGTCTTTCTGTCGAACGGCCCGGGCGATCCGGCGGCGACCGGCACCTATGCCGTGCCGATGATCCAGGAAGTGCTGAAGCAGGACATCCCGCTGTTCGGCATCTGCCTCGGCCACCAGATGCTGGCGCTGGCGCTGGGCTGCAAGACCTACAAGATGCACATGGGCCACCGCGGCGCGAACCACCCGGTGAAGGACCTCGCCACCGGCAAGGTCGAGATCACCAGCCAGAACCACGGCTTCGTCGTCGACGCGGACAACCTGCCCGCAGGGGTCACCGCGACCCATGTCTCGCTGTTCGACAACACGCTGGAGGGCCTCAAGGTCGAGGGCAAGCCGGTGTTTTCCGTGCAGTACCACCCGGAAGCCTCGCCCGGACCGCAGGACAGCCACTACCTGTTCGAGCGATTCGTGGACCTGATGAAGCGCTAGCGCATGCCCAAACGTACCGACATCAAGAGCATCATGATCATCGGCGCCGGGCCGATCGTCATCGGCCAGGCGTGCGAGTTCGACTATTCCGGCTCGCAGGCGTGCAAGGCGCTGAAGGAAGACGGCTACCGCGTCATCCTGGTCAATTCCAACCCGGCGACGATCATGACCGACCCGGGTCTGGCGGACGCGACCTATGTCGAGCCGATCACGCCCGAGTTCGTCGCCAAGATCATCGCCAAGGAAAAGCCCGACGCGCTCCTGCCGACGATGGGCGGCCAGACCGCGCTCAACACGGCGCTGGCGCTAGCGGAAGACGGCACGCTTGAGAAGCACGGCGTCGAGCTGATCGGCGCCAACGCCGAGGCGATTCAGAAGGCCGAGAACCGGCTGTCGTTCCGCGACGCGATGACCAAGATCGGCCTCGAAAGCCCGAAGAGCCAGATCGCGCACAGCATGGCCGAGGCGCTGGAGGCGCTGGAATTCGTCGGCCTGCCGGCGATCATCCGCCCCTCCTACACGCTGGGCGGCACCGGCGGCGGCGTCGCCTACAACCGCGAGGAATTCGAGCAGATCATCGCGCGTGGCCTCGAGGCCTCGCCCACCCACGAAGTGCTGGTCGAGGAGTCGGTACTGGGGTGGAAGGAATACGAGATGGAGGTCGTTCGCGACAAGAACGACAACGCCATCATCATCTGCTCGATCGAGAACATCGATCCGATGGGCGTCCATACCGGCGATTCCGTGACCGTCGCGCCGGCCCTGACGCTGACCGACAAGGAATACCAGATCATGCGCAACGCCTCGATCGCGTGCCTGCGCGAGATCGGGGTCGAGACCGGCGGGTCGAACGTTCAGTTCGCGGTCGATCCGAGGACCGGGCGCCTGGTCGTGATCGAAATGAACCCGCGCGTGTCGCGCTCGTCAGCCCTGGCCTCGAAAGCCACCGGCTTTCCCATCGCCAAGGTCGCAGCACGGCTGGCGGTCGGCTACACGCTGGACGAACTCGAGAACGACATCACGAAGGTGACGCCGGCGTCGTTCGAGCCGACCATCGACTATGTCGTCACCAAGATGCCGCGCTTCACGTTCGAGAAGTTCCGCGGCGCCGAACCGGTCCTGACGACCTCGATGAAGTCGGTCGGCGAGGCGATGTCGATCGGCCGGACCTTCGCCGAAAGCCTGCAAAAGGCGCTGCGCTCGATGGAGACCGGCTTGAGCGGGCTGGATGAGGTCGAGATCCCCGGCTACGACGGCCACGACCCCAACACGATCCGCGCGGCGCTGTCGAAACAGACGCCGGACCGCATCCTGACCATCGCCCAGGCGCTGCGCGCGGGCATGACGCTCGACGCCATTCAGGAATGCTGCCACTACGACAAGTGGTTCCTCGAACAGATCGCCGATCTCGTCGCCGTCGAGGAACGGGTGCGCCGCGACGGCCTGCCGGAAACCCGCGACGGCCTGGCGGCGCTCAAGCGCATGGGCTTCTCCGATGCGCGCCTCGCCAAGCTGATCGGCAAGACCGAGGGCGACGTCGCGGCACAGCGCAGGACGCTCGGCGTTCACCCCTCGTACAAGCGGGTCGATACCTGCGCGGCCGAATACGAATCGCAGACGCCGTACCTCTATTCGTCCTACGAATACGACAGCGCCGACGGTTCCGGGGCGCCCGAGAGCGAAGCGGCGCCGAGCGACAAGGAAAAGATCATCATCCTCGGCGGCGGTCCCAACCGCATCGGCCAGGGCATCGAGTTCGACTATTGCTGCGTCCACGCCGCCTACGCGCTGACCGAGGCGGGTTTCGAGACCATCATGGTCAACTGCAACCCGGAGACGGTGTCGACCGACTACGACACCTCGGACCGCCTCTATTTCGAACCGCTGACCGCCGAGGACGTGCTCGAGATCGTGCGCGCCGAAAGCGCCAACGGCAGCCT
>JAYQVF010000170.1:0-7041 GCA_038148335.1 Alphaproteobacteria bacterium
TCCCTACCCTCCCCCTCTACGAGGGGGAGGAGGTCGTCGCGAAACCCGCCGACCGGATCCCGACCCAGGCACAAGAAGGATCGATCGCCATGCCCTACGCCAACCCCGATGCGCTCGTCGAAACCGACTGGCTTGCCGCCAACCTCGACAAGGTGAAGGTGCTCGACGCGTCGTGGTACCTGCCGGCGCAGAAGCGCGACGCGCGTGCCGAATACGACGCGGAGCACATTCCCGGCGCGATGTTCTTCGACATCGACGCGATCGCCGATCCGAACACGACGCTGCCGCACATGCTGCCCTCGGCGCTGGACTTCGGAAAGGCCGTCGGCGCGATGGGAATCACCAATTCCGACCGCGTCGTCGTTTACGACGGCATGGGCCTGCAGAGTGCGGCGCGGGTGTGGTGGGAGTTCCGGGCGTTCCGCCACTACGACGTCGCCGTGCTCAACGGCGGGTTGCCGAAGTGGAAGGCCGAAGGCCGCCCGCTCGAGACCGCGGTGCCCAGCCCCGCGCGCGCGACGTTCGGCGCCAAGCTCGACAGCGGTGCCGTGCGCACCGTCGACCAGATGCTGGCGCTGGTGAAGAACGGCAGCGAGCAGGTGCTCGACGTCCGCGCCAAGGGCCGCTTCGACGGCACCGAGGCCGACCCGCGCCCGGGTCTGCGCGCAGGCCATATGCCGGGCGCGAAGAACCTCGTCTACACCGACATTCTCAACGCGGATCGCACCTTCAAGGACGCCGAGGCGATCAAGGCGGCGCTTGCCGCTGCCGGCGTCGATCTCGGCAAGCCGGTGGTCACGAGCTGCGGGTCGGGCATCACCGCGTCCGCCATGGCGCTCGGCCTGCACCTGATCGGCCAGGACAAGTGGGCGGTCTACGACGGCTCGTGGACCGAATGGGGCGGGCGCAAGGACACCCCGGTCGAAAGCTGACGTGGCGGTCCTCGAGTAGCGCCTGACCTGCCCCGAATGCGGGCACCAAAGGACCGAAACGATGCCGACCGACGCCTGCCAGTAATTCTATGAATGCGAAGGCTGCGGCGCGGTCCTTCGCCCCCTGCCCGGCGACTGCTGCGTCTTCTGCTCCTACGGCACCGTGCCCTGCCCGCCCAGGCAGGCGGAGGCGTGAAAGGCGTCGAGCTATTCGGCCTTGCCGCGGTCAGCGGCATGCTGTTGTTCTATGCGCTGGAACGCCGCCATGCGCACTTCGTGCTCGCCTTCGCCGGGGCGTGCGGCGCGGCGTCGGCCTACGGCTTCCTCATAGGGTCGTGGCCGTTCGGCCTGGTCGAGGCGGTCTGGGCCGCGGTCGCGCTGCACCGCTGGTGGCGCCGCACCCGCGCCTAGGCGACCCTGTCGCTGGCGCCCCTGCACCCTCGATGCTATGACAGCCGCACCATGAAAGAAGACACCAAGATCGTTACCGCCGGGCGTCATCCGCAGGAACACCGCGGCGCTGTCAACACGCCGGTCTATCACGTTTCGACCGTGCTGGTGAAAACCCTCGACGAGCTCGAGAACCTGCGCGCCGGGGGCGAGCGCAAGATGCGCTACGGCCGACGCGGCACGCCGACCTCGTGGGCGTTCGAGGAGGCCGTCGCCGAACTCGAGGGCGGCGCGGGATGCGTCAGCTTTCCTTCCGGCCTCGCCGCGATCACCGGCGCGCTGATGACCTATGCCGAGACCGGCGCGCATTTTCTGGTTTCCGATTCGGCCTACGGCCCGACGCGGCGGCTGTGCGACACGCTGCTCAAGCGCCTCGGCGTCGTCACCGAGTACTACGACCCGCTGATCGGCGGCGACATCGCCAACCTGATCCGGCCCAACACGAGGATCGTGTTCACCGAATCGCCCGGCTCGCTGACCTTCGAGGTGCAGGACATCCCGGCGATCGCGGCTGCCGCGCACGAACGCGGGGTCAAGGTGCTGATGGACAATACCTGGGCCTCGCCGATCTTCTTCAAGCCGTTCGAACACGGCGTCGACCTGTCGATTCAGGCCGCGACCAAGTACATCGTCGGCCATTCCGACGCGATGCTCGGCACCGTCACCGCCAACGAGGCCTGCCTTAAGGAGCTGCAGGACGTGTGTTACGGCATGGGCTTCGCCGCCGGGCCGGACGACCTCTATCTCGGCACCCGCGGCATCCGCACCATCGGCGTGCGCCTGCGCCAGCACATGGAATCGGGCCTCAAGGTCGCGACGTGGCTGAAGTCACGACCCGAGGTCATCCGCGTCATCCACCCGGCGCTGCCGGAAGACCCCGGACACGCGCTGTGGGCCCGCGACTTCACCGGCGCCTGCGGCCTGTTCGCCTTCGTCACCAAGAGCTGCTCGCGCGAGGCGCTGGCCGCCATGGTCGACGGCTTCCGCCACTTCGGCATGGGGGCGTCGTGGGGCGGTTACGAAAGCCTGTGCATGCCGACCGATCCCGGTCCGATCCGCACCGCGACCACGTGGGAGCCCGGCGGCCAGACCTTCCGCATTCACGTCGGCCTCGAAGACGTCGACGACCTGATCGAGGATCTCAGCGACGCGCTGGACCGGCTCAGCGCGACGACGTAGCGGGCGCCTGCGAGTTCACCTGGGTGAGTGCCCAGCGCCAGATCAGTTCTCCCTCAACGAACCCTTCGAGGGGAAAGAGGCGATTGAGCGACCCACTCACGGTTTCTCCCGGCGCGACCTCGAACGGCAACCACAAATCGTTCACGCCGCGTGCCTCGCAGGATTCTTCGTAGGCGGGCGTGGGACAATCGAGCGCCGTCAGCATCAGGTTCACCGACAACAACGGCGTTCCCTTTGACAGGTTCTCGATGGCAAGCGCGATCGTCACCGTCCCGTCGCTCTCGCGCGCCACGTCGATGCTGCGAATCTCAATCTTGGGCGGCAGTACGGTCTGCGCGTCGCGACGCGCGTAGTAGTTCGCCGTGATCCAGACGCCCACGCTGAGAAACAGCGCCGCGAAGCCGAACGCTACAAACCCCCAGCTGCCGGCGCCTTCCACCTCGTCGCGCTGTCGGAACGTGCGCAGCGCACCCAGCGCCGAGAAGGCGCCAACGAGGAGAAACGCAGGACCAACGAGATTGCCGACGTCGCCCATGGCTCAAGAATAGCACACGGTCTGCGGCCGCCCACGGAACCGTGATGCGAGGATTGGCGCGCGAGCCAACCCAGCGTAAGGTCCGCGCCAGCAAAGGACGCCCGCGATGACCGACACCGCACTGACCCAGCTCCTCGCCGCAACGAAGTTCGACGCCGGCGGCCTCGTGCCCGCCATCGCGCAGCAGCACGACACCGGCGAGGTCCTGATGATGGCGTGGATGAACGCAGACGCAATCCGCGAGACGCTCGCCTCGGGCCGCGTCTGCTACTGGTCGCGCTCGCGCCAGGCGCTGTGGAAAAAAGGCGAGACCTCGGGGCAGATCCAGGAACTCAAGGAGCTGCGCCTCGACTGCGACGGCGACACCATCCTGCTGCTGGTCGATCAGACCGGCGTCGCCTGCCACACCGGACGGCGCAACTGCTTCTTCCGCGCGGTGCGCGACGGCAAGCTCGTCACCATCGCCGAGATCGAAACCGACCCCGAGGCGCTCTACGGCGACAAGGCCTGAGCGCCACCGCTAGACGCGAACGCGTCGCCTAGGCGCCGCGCTTCCCCCCATGCGCGAGGAACATCCCGCCGACGTGGTGGGTGAAGTTGCCCTTGCCGTCGTCGGTCTTCACGTACACCGGGACCATGTCCATGATGATCTCGTTGTGGCCGAAGCCCGCGTCGGACATCAGCTTGCGCAGGTCGAAGTCGTGCAGCGTGCCGATGAACGGCTCGGCGTTGTAGTGCGTGTCCCAGTCGGTCAGGTACTGGTCGAACGGATCCTTGTCCTCGAACGGCGGCACCTCGAGATGCAGCGCCATGCCACCCGGCGCCAGAAGGCGGCGGCTTTCCTTCATCATGTTGCGCATCGCCTTGGACGAGGTTTCGTGCAACGCGATGTGCGACACGATCAGGTCGAAATAGCCGTCCGGGAAATCGGTGCGTTCGGCGTTTTGTTGCGAGAAGTGCACCGCCTTGCCGAGCGCCTCGGCGCGGGCGTGGGCATAGCGCACCATCGGCGCACCGACGTCGATGCCATGCACCTCGGCGCCCGGATAGGCGTCGACATAGGGTAGCGTCGAGTGACCGACGGCGCAGCCCATGTCGAGGATGCGCCTTGGCTTGAAGTCGGGATAGTTGGCCTTGAGATGGTCGATCAGCGTGCTGCCGCACAGCTCGTTGTGCTTGCCCATGCCGCCCATCATGTAGAGATAGACCCCCCGGTCGTAGAGCGCGCCGGCCGACACGTCGTCGGCCACGACGTCGGTCGTGTAGTTGCCCGGCATGCAATGGATGTCGACCGCCGTGACGTAGCGCGGCAGCGGCAGGTCCGGATTGAGGCGCAGGGTGCCCTTGCCCTTTTCGCTTCTCTTCGCGCGGCGCTGCAGATCGTCGAACTCGCGGTCGATGGTGTCGCCGATCGAATCCCACATCATCTCCTGCGTGGTGCGCATGAACGCGCTCCAGTACTGGTGATAGGGCACCGTGGTCATCAGCTTGCGCACTTCCTGGCGGGTCTTCGGCGCACGGCCATGCTCGCGGGCGAACGCCTTTTTGGCATCGCCTTCGTAAACCGTCTTGTTGCCGGCGGTCACCGTGCCGGTGACGTGCTCGCGCAGGCTCTTCATGAAGATCTGCCGCGATTCCTCGTCGTGGGTGGAATCGGGCAGCATGGCATGGCGGGCTTGCATCGACATTGCGGACCTCCCTCGTGCGAATGACTCGCAGAGTATGGCACAAACCGCCGAGCCCACCTAAACTGCGCCGAAATCAGGGAGGACGGGACGCATGATTCCCAAGGAACACAAGGAATTCTACGAACTCGACATGGATTCGGGCTGGGAGACGCCGACCGGCTATCCGGAAGGAATCAAGCAGAAGATCATCTCCGGCGTGCTCGACGAGAAGAACAAGACCGGCAGCCGGACCCGCGTCCTGACCATCGCGCCCGGCTGTTTCACCACCGAGCCGTTCGTGCACGACTATTGGGAAGAGGTCTTCATCTACAAGGGCGACCTGCGCGTCGGCAACGACAAGAACGGCAAGGGCGGCGAAACCTTCAAGGCGCCGACCTATGCGGTACGCCCGCCCGGCTCGTGGCACGGCCCGGTCGCCAGCGACGGCGGCTGCACGGTGCTCGAAATCCACTACTACGATCCCAACGACGTGAAGAAGTAACCTCCCTCACGTTCGCAACAACCCACAGAAACGGAGAAAGATGAGATGGGCGGACCCGCAGACCGCATGATGACGCCGATGGACGTGCTCTATCGCGCCGACCAGGACATTCCCGAGGAAGAGATTCACGCCGTCGAGGGCGCCGTCGAACAGGGCGAACTCAAGGTCAAGGTGCTGATGGTCACCGAGAACATGCTGGTGCTCAAGGCCTGGCGCGGCAAGGGCCTGATCGATCCGATCCACCAGCACGACGACCATGAATCGGTGGCGACGCTGCTCTACGGCAAGCTCAAGATGAAGATCGGCGACAACGAATTCATCGCCGGCCCGGGCGACGTATGGCGTCACCCGCCAGGCGTGCCGCACTATTCCGAAGCGCTGGAGGAGTGCGCCCAGCTCGAGATCAAGTCGCCGGCGCGCAAGACCTGGACGTAGGACCGCCGGACACATCGTTGAAAAAGGGGCCGCCTCGGCGGCCCCTTTTGTTTGTCAGGCAATTCCCGCTTGCCCCGCCACGTGGGGGTCCGCTACGAATCGGCGATATGTTCATTCGGATATAACGGGATGACGCCCACCTCATGACGCCGACGTCGATCCGCCCCCTTTTCGCAGCGCTGACCGCCGCCTGGTTCGGGCTGGCGGGCATGGCGCCGGCGCACGCTGCCGAGGCCACGGTCGCCGTCGCCGCCAACTTCACGGCCCCGGCGCGCACCATCGGCGAGCAGTTCGCCAAGGCCACCGGGCATGCGGTCGTCTTCTCGTTCGGCGCGACCGGACAGCTCTACGCCCAGATCAGCCAGGGCGCGCCGTTCGACGTCTTCCTCGCCGCCGACGCGGCGCGTCCGGCCCGCGCGATCGAAGAAGGTCTCGCGGTGCCCGGCCCCCGCTTCACCTATGCGACCGGCCGGCTGGTCTTGTACAGCGCCGATCCGGCGCGCGTGCGCGGCGCGGAAACCCTGCGCGGCGATTTCCGGCGACTCGCCATCGCCAATCCGGCGACCGCGCCCTACGGCGCCGCGGCGCTGGAAACGATCGATTCGCTGGGTGTTCGCGCCCAGGTCGAGGGCAAGATCGTTCAAGGCGCCAACATCGCCCAGACCTATCAGTTCGTCGCGACCGGCAACGCCGACCTTGGCTTTGTCGCGCTGACCCAGGTGATCGACCGGCCCGGCGGCGCGCACTGGCTCGTCCCGGAAACCCTGCACCGCCCCATCGCGCAGGATGCGGTGCTGCTGAGCCACGGCGACGACAACCCCGCCGCGCGCGCCTTTCTCGACTATCTCCGCGGACCGCAGGCGCGTGCGACGATCGAAAAGTTCGGCTACGGCGCCGGCCCGTAGCCTAAGCTGACCGCCATGCTCGATTTCACCGAACTCTGGTCACCGATCCGCCTGACGCTCGAGCTGGCCTTCGTGACGACGGTGATCCTGCTGATCCTCGGCACGCCGCTGGCGTGGTGGCTCGCCCGCTCGCGCGCCGGCTGGAAGGAAGCCGTCGCCGCGGTGGTGGCGCTGCCGCTGGTGCTGCCGCCGACGGTGCTGGGCTTCTATCTCCTCATCCTGCTCGGCCCGAACGGCCCCGGCGGCGCCGTCGCCGGGCTGTTCGGCGGCCGCTCGCTCGCCTTCACCTTCGAGGGTCTGGTAATCGGCTCGGTGCTCTATTCCCTGCCCTTCGTCGTGCAGCCCCTGCGCAACGCCTTCGAAGCGATGGGGGATCGTCCTCTCGAGGTCGCGGCGACGCTGCGCGCCTCGCCGTGGGACGCGTTCTGGTCCGTCG
>JAYQVF010000171.1:0-6959 GCA_038148335.1 Alphaproteobacteria bacterium
ATCTGTTCCTTTGACACGTTCTTCTCCGTTACCAGATTATTCCGCGGCCTGCGCACTGTTGCCGATGCGCGCCAGGTAGTCGATGGTCTCCTGCTCGCTGACGACATCCGCGTACTTGGCGTTCATGTCGAACAGGTTGGCTTCGTGCGGACGCTCGTCGCGGTCGCCGCAGGCCTCGCGTACCACCATCGGACGGAACCCGTAGGAGACTGTGTCGATACACGTGGCGCGAATGCATCCAGACGTCGTGAGGCCCGTGATGATGAGGGTGTCGATACCGGCGGCCGTGAGCGTCGACGACAGTGTCGTGCCAAAGAATGCGCTGGGGTACTGCTTCGAGATGACGAGTTCGTCCTCGGCCGGCTCCAGTCCCTTGGGCCAGGCGCCCATAGGGCCGCCCTGCTCCATGATATGCAGGGTCGGCACCTTCTTGATGAACATGCCGCCGTTGAAGCCGCCCTTGTTGAAGACGACGTTGGTATAGATGACCGGCACGCGAGAGCGGCGCGCCACTTCCTGCAAGCGGAGGGCCGAGGCGAGCGCATCGTCGACGCCGGCGTAGAGCGGCGAGGACTTGTCGAAATAGGCCTCGACAAAATCGATCAGGATGAGCGCCGGGCGCTCGCCGAAGCCGAGCCGCTTGTTGTAGCCGGCGCCGTCGTAGTCGTTGTTCAGGTCCTGTTCGCCCATGATGTTCTCCTAGCTTGCCTTCGCCCGGCGGCGGAGGTCGGCCGCAGGATCGTTCTCAACCTTGGCCGCAATGCCCCACTTTTCCTCGAACGCCCAAACGTCCGGGAAACCCATCAGCGTGTGCATTTCCAGGCCCGGCATGAGCGGAACCGGGATTTCCTTTGTCGAACCCTTGGTGCGCAGCGTCTCGAAGACCTTTTCGATCGCATAGGCGGCGGCGGCAAACGCAGTCCCCGGGTAGATCGCAAAGGCATAGCCGAGTTCGGCGAGCGTTTCGGCCGGCACGACGGGTGTCAGCCCGACGTCGGAAATGTTGATCATCAGGGGCTGGTCGAACCGCCTGGCGATGATCTCCATCTCCTCGAGCGAGGTCGGCGCCTCGATGAACAGCACGTCGGCGCCCGCCTCGGCATAGGCCTCGGCCCGGCGGCAGGCGCTGTCGAGGCCCTCGTTGGCGCGGCTGTCGGTGCGCGCGATGACGAGGAAGTTGGGATCGCTCTTGGCGTCGACGGCGACCCGGATGCGCATGACCATGTCGTGGGTCGACACGATCTGCTTTCCCGGGGTATGGCCGCATTTCTTGGGGTCGGCCTGGTCTTCGATGTGGAGCGCGCAAACGCCCGCGGCTTCGTAACCGCGTACAGTCTGGGCGACGTTGAGCAGACCGCCGTATCCGGTGTCCGCATCGGCGATCAAGGGCGTCGCGGTGCCGCTTGCGATCTGGCCGGCGCGCACCACCATGTCGCGGTAGCTCGCGAGACCGGCGTCGGCAACGCCCAGATAGGAGGCCGTCGCGCCGTAGCCCGTCATGTAGATCGCCGCGAAACCCATACGGTCGGCAATCCGGGCCGAAATCATGTCGTAGACGCCGGGCGCGACGAAAAAGTCCCTCGCCCATACGCGATCCGCCAGTGCTTTTCGTTTGTCAGCCGACATGGTCCCTCCCCGGCCAGCGATGGTATGCCCCCGATAGACGCGTGGCGCCACAAGGGGCGCCACGCATTTCTTCGGGACCGGGAAATCCCGGTCAGACTACCTGGTATTTACTCAGCAGCTTCACGCATCTTCTGAGCAGCAACCTGGTGCCACTTCTGGAACACCGGCGGCGCCGGCGGCTCGAAGCCGGTCTCGGCCTTGCAACGGGCCTTGAGCTCTTCGATGGTGCCGCCGAAGTCGAACAGCTTCACATCGCCACGCTCCTTGGTGAGCTTGGCGCGGAGAGCTTCGGTCTCCTTGGCATTGAGCGAACCGTCGGCGTTGAGGACGACGCCATAGCGCTTGGCGCCATTGGCGGTCACGAGACCACGCTCGACGTCCTTCGCTACCTTTTCGGCAGGCCGCTTGAACGGGTCGCCCCAGCCGCCGCCACCCCAGGTGTTGAAGTAGAGGATGTCGCCCTCTTCGACCTTCACGTGGTCGATCTTGGACGGCATCAGCTCGCGCGAACCGTCGGCGCGTTCCAGCACCTTCGTGCTGCGACCGCCCGGCAGACCGCCGTTGACGCCCCACGGATAGGTGAGCCAGCGATCGTCGTGGATCGAGATCTCACCCGGCTCCAGGAAGCGGTAGCCGACGGAGATGCCGTTGCCGCCACGATGCAGGCCCGGTCCACCCGTGTCGGGGATCGATTCGTAAACGTCGATCCGCAGCGGGAAGTAGCTCTCCAGGAATTCGCACGGCACGTTGGTGAACGCCGGCCACAGCGAATGCCCGTCGGGGCCGTCGCCGACCGGACGGCCCGGAATGCCGCCGAAGCCGATCTGGTAAAGCTGGTACCACTCGCCGTTCTTGTCGTAGCCCGAGTACATGAAGTGCGGGCTGTCCGAGAAGCCGGCTGCGTTGAGCGCGTCCGGCGCGCCCTGGCCGAGCAGACCGCCCATGATGTCGAAGATGCGTCCCAGCATGTGGGTACGGCACGACAGCGCGGCGGGCTTCATCGGCTTCAGGATCGTTCCGGCCGGGATCTTCACGTCGACCAGGTCGTAGAAGCCGTCGTTGAAGAGGATCTGCGGGTCGAAGATGTTGATGGTGAACGCACCGAGGAACATCTTGAACATTTCCTCGTTGAGATAGAAGTTCACCGAACTCATCGACTGCGGATCGGTACCCGTGAAGTCGAAGTACGCGACGTCGCCCTTGCGGTGGACGCTACAAGCGATCTTGTAGGGGCCCATGCCGATGCCGTCGTCGCAGATGTAATCCTCGAAGTAGGACTTTTTCTCCGGGATCACCATCTTGATGATGGCGCTCATCGCCCGCTTGTTGCGGTCGAGCATCTGCTCCATCGCCTCGATGTAGGTGTCGACGCCGAAACGCTCGGCGATCTCGATGCAGCGGCGCTCGGCCGTCCGCAGCGCGGCGATCAGGGCGTTGAAGTCGGCCCGGTTCCAGTGCGGCAGGCGGCAGTTGTGCAGGATGAGGTCCAGCACTTCCTTGTTCAGCTTGCCTTTGCGGTAGATCTTCGTCGGCGGGATCATGATCCCTTCTTCGTAGATCTGGTTCGCGTCGACCGGCAGAGAGCCCGGAACCTTGCCGCCGATATCGGTCATGTGACCGAACATCGCCGCCCAGGAGATGACGCGGTGTTCGTAGTAGATCGGCATCAGCACGAGCCAGTCGGGCAAGTGGCTGATCGCGCCGCGGCACTCGTACGGATCGTTGGTCAGGAAGATGTCGCCTTCCTCGATCTCGCCGTTGTAGCCGTTGATGAAGCCGTAGATGAACGAACCGAACTGACCGACGACCATCTTGCCGTCGTTGTTCGCGATCATCGGGAATTCGTCATGCTGTTCACGAATACCCGGCGACATGGCCGTGCGGAACAGCACGGCGTCCATCTCGTAACGCGCGTTCTTTAGTGCGTTCTCGATCAGGTCGAGCGTAACGAGGTCGACCTTGACCTTCTTGAACGGCTTCTTGTTACCCTGAATGATAGTTGCAGCCATTTTTCGCTCTCCCTTCTAACGCTTTTTCGCCTTGGCCTTGGCCTTCTTGGCCGCAGGCTTGGCTTTCCTGGCGGACGTGGCCTTCTTGGCAGTGGTGGCCTTCTTGGCCTTGCCAGCGCCCGACCCGACAGGACGGATGAGAATGTTGCCGACGCTGTCGATCGTGCCTTCGTGATCCGGCAGGATCAGCGTCGTCGAGTCCATTTCCTCGACAATCGCGGGACCGACGATCTTCTGACCGGCCTTCAGCTTGGCGCGGTTATAGATGTTGGCCTTCCGCTTCTTGCCTTCGAAGTAGATGGAGGTGGTCTCGGTGATGGCGTCCTTGGGCTCGCCGCGGCCGGTGCCGACCTTTTCGGCCTTCACCTTGGTCGCCTTGCCCTGCTGGATCGCGCGCAGGTTCACCAGTTCGTGGTCGTGCTCGAGCGCGAAGGTGAACATCTGTTCGTGGATCTTGTCGAACTGCTTGGCGATCCCTTCCAGACCATCCTTCACGAACTTCTTCGGATCGCTCGTGATGGTCAGCACCAGGCCCTGGCCATGGTAGCGGACGTCGATCTCGTAGAGGGTGGTCTGCTCGTCGCGCGGCACGCCCTCGGCGTTGAGCTCGGTCGCGGCCAGCTTGGACAGATCGGCCAGGATCTTGCCGATTTCCTTGTCGCTGGTCTCCGGGAAGGTCCGGATGAACGAACGCGAGGCTTCGTCCTGGATCCGCGTGGTCGCGTCGCCGTAGGCGCAGAGCACGCCCGGGCCCGGCGGAATGATCACCGGCCACGAACCCATCAGCTTGCCGAGCGCGTTGGCATGCAGCGGACCGGCACCGCCGAACGCGATCAGCGCGAAGTCGCGCGGGTCGAAGCCCTGCTCGACCGACACCAGACGGAGCGCGCCGAACATGTTCTCGTTGACGATGTTGTAGATGCCTTCGGCCGCGTCCTCGATGCTGAGGTCCATGATCTTGGCGACCTTCTCGACCGCCTTGCGGGCGAGGTCCGGCTTCATCTCCATGTCGCCGCCCAGCTTCGCGTTGCCCGGCAGGTAGCCGAGAACGACGTTGGCGTCGGTCACGGTCGGCTCTTCGCCGCCCTTGTTGTAGGCGGCCGGACCCGGGGTGGCGCCGGCGGACTGCGGCCCGACGCGAAGCGCCTTGGTGAGTTCCGGCGAGTAGGCGATCGAACCGCCGCCTGCACCGACCGTACGCACGTCGATCGAAGAGGCGCGAACCGTCACGTCGGCGACGCGGGTCTCACGGCGCTTCTGAGGTGCGCCGCCCTGAACCAGCGCCACGTCGGTCGAGGTGCCGCCCATGTCGAAGGTCAGCAAATCCTTGAACCCGGCCTGGCCGGCGATCCAGACCGCACCGGCGACGCCGCCGGCGGGACCGCTCATCAGCAGGTTGACCGGCGTGTTCTCGGCCGCTTCGACCGAAGCCAGACCGCCGTCGGAACGCAGCACGTGCAGCTGCACCGACTTCATGCGGCGGGTCAGTTCGGTGTGGAGGTTGCGGACGTACTTGGACACGACCGGGCGAACGTAGGAGTTCACGACCGTGGTCTCGGTCCGCTCGTATTCCTGCATCTCGGGGATGACTTCCGACGAGATCGAGATCGGAATATCCGGGAACACCTTCTGCGCGACCTTGCGGGCCTTGAGCTCGTGGTCCCCGTTCGAGAACGAGTTGATGAAGGAGATGGTGAGCGCTTCGATCTTCTGGCGCTTTTTCAGATCTTGCAGCTTGCGCTCCAGATCGGCCTCATCGAGCTTGCGGACGACGTCGCCACGGGCGCCAACGCGCTCGTCAGCTTCGATCGTGCACTCCAGCGGGGCCAGCGGGTCGGTCTTGTTGAAGATGACCCAGCCACCGAGGCCGCCCGGAACGAACGAACGGGCGATCTGCAGCACCTGCTTGTAGCCCTTCGTGGTGATCAGACCGACGCGGGCGCCGGCGTTGGTGATGACGGTGTTCGTCGCCACCGTGGTGCCGTGCATCACGTGGGTGATCTCGACCGGATCGATGCCCGCCTTCTTACAGACGCGCTCGATGCCGTTGAGCACGCCCTTCGAGGAGTCCTCGGGCGTCGACGGAACCTTCGCGGTGTGCGTGGAACCGTCCTTCTCGTTGATCAGGAGCAGGTCGGTGAAGGTTCCCCCCACATCGACCCCGAGACGATAAGGCATTGAATTCTCTCCCTAAGTTATTGTGGACGGCGCCGTGCCGCCCGACGCATTGAGGAGGCAGTCGGCCTGCCGATCCATGTCTTGATTAACGCGAACTATCGTTTTGTTCCCAAGCGCTGTCAACCGGCTGACCCGGCTCAAACTCCCGATTTTCGGGGCTTTTGCAACCATTGCGCGGGGCTCGGAATTCTTGTTCTCAGGACGAACAGGTGGTCATTTGGCCGCTTGCCCGCCACCGTGGAGTTTGGCGCCGTAAATCTCGCCTTCCTCGACCTTGCCGCCCGAAAACAGGCCGCGCCGCTTGTCCATGAGATACAGGCCCAGGAACGTGCCGGTAATGATGAGGAGCGAGAAGATCGTCGTCATCGTACCGACCGCATAAAGCGACGGCCGCGCCGCCGTGCCGCGCACCGCGACCATGGTAACCGGCAGGGTATTCCCCGAGCCCGTAACCAGGTAGCTGCGCGAGTATTCGTCGTAGGACAGCGTGAAACCGAACAACGCGACCGCCAGCATCCCGGGCGCCACGATCGGAATGATCACATAGCGCAGCTTCTGCCAGTTGGTGGCGCCCTGGTCCTTGGCGGCCTCCTCGATCGAAAGGTCGAGCCGGCTGAAGATGGCGAACATGATCAGCACGCCGAACGGAAGCGTCCAGGTCAGGTGGGCGCCAAGGCCGCCCGACCACCATTCCGACTGCAGCCCGAGAAAGCTGAAGCCGGTGCCCAGGCCAAAGCTGATGAGGAACGGCGGCGCGATCAGGCTGATGATCACGACATAGAACACCAGCGCCGAGCCCTTGAACCCGCGCCGGAACGCAAGACCGGCGAGAAAGGACACCAGCGTCGTGATCACCATGACGATCAGCGCCAGCACGATCGACCGCACAAACGGCAGGCGGAAGTCTCCGGCGTATTGCGGATCGAAGACGTCCCTGAACCAGATCAGGCCGCCATCCCTGATCGGGAACATGAGGCTGCCCGCCGGCCCCTGGAACGAGAGAACCCCGATCACGATGATCGGGCCGTAGAGGAAGATCAGGAACGCGAAGAAGATGCCCGTGCGGATGTAGTAGCCGCGGCCATTGCCCTTGCCGCCAAAACCCGAGTCGGCCTTCTGGAAGGTATTGATCAGCCAGTAGCCGAC
>JAYQVF010000172.1:0-6796 GCA_038148335.1 Alphaproteobacteria bacterium
GCCGTCTTCAGCGGGAAATCAACGATCTCGGCGCCGGCCGCCTCGAGAATATCGTCCATGAAATGCGGCGCCTTGGTCGACTCGCTCTCGGGCCCCTTGTCCTTCTCGGGGAAAATGTGGCGCGGCCGTGTGTACATGCAGCCATAGTAGTTGGCCACCTTCACGCCTTTGAGGCTGTTCTTGACGCGTTTGCGGATGCCGTCCTCGCCGACCGTCTTCTTGATCCAGTCGAGCGCATGGATCGTCTCGACACCGCCCGGCTGGTAGGCCGGATGCCCGGCCTTCGCCGACAGCCGGTCGTTGACCGCGATCGACTCAGGATCATGCTGCAGGTCGTACTCGGCTTTTTTGAGGTTGTGGTAGCAGCCGTTGCACGGTGCCATCACCACGTCGAAGCCCATTTCCTCCTTGGCGATCGCCATGTTGCGCGCCGACAAATAGGTTTGCAGCTTGGGGTCGACGTTCTTGACCTCCATCGCGCCACAGCAGTTCCAGTTCTTGATCTCGACGAGATCGAGGCCGAGCGTCTTGCCCACAGCTTTTGTCGAGCGATGATAGCCATGTCCCGTACCCTCGAGGGCACAGCCGGGATAATAGGCAACGCGTTGATACGACTTGGGTGCTTCCGACATGCGCCTCTCCTAGAGACCGAGCGCCTTGCGCTCGGCTGCCTTGCGTTCGGCGACGAACTCGTTGATCGCGTTTCGCACCGGCGACCAGCGGCGGGTCCGCGGCCGGCGCAACACGGCGAGGCCCATGCGGATAAAAAAGCTGATCGGCAGCTTCCGAACCAGATTAAGCCCGATCTGGATCATCCAGTCCTGGGCCAGGGGCTGCCGCGACTTTGCGAAGAAGCCGCGTATCACCCGGGTCTCTTCGATCTTGCCCGTCTCGAATACCTGCCCCGCGAACGTCTCGTCGAACTGATGCGATGGCGAAACCTCGGTGTGGCCCTTGAGTTCCAGCCAATGGGAAAGCGCCTTCATCACGCCTTCCGGCTCCACGTCGCGGGGACAGATATGGGTACATTTGTGACATGACACGCATTGCCAGATGATGTCCTTGTCCCGGAGCAGCTCCGATTCCATGCCGGTGCGGATCAGGTAAATCCAGTAGCGCGGGTTGAAATCGGGATTCAACGCATTGACGGTGCAGGCATTGGTGCATGAGCCGCATTGCCAACAACGGTGGATGTACTGGCCGCCAGGCAGGGCCGCCACCTCCTCTTCGAGACGCTCGTTGTAGTCGGTGACCGCGCGCGACTGGATGAACGTGCTCCAGTGACCGGAAACGTCGACACCGTCGATTTCCAGGTTCTCGTGAGTAAGGAGGTTCTCCTCCCGGATCAGCGATTTTTCGTGAATTGGCATCGAAAGACCGTCTCCGTCAGGGAAGTTGTTTCGGGGGTTGCACCACGTGGGCCGTACCGTCGATCAGCTTGAGACGCGTGCGCCCCGTCTCGGAATCGATGGCGTCCAGTCCCAGCAGACGACGCGTATGGGCTATGGGGTCGTGCGCGTTGCGCGCGAAGTCCGATTGCAGGTACTGGCCACCGCGATCGTTGATGTAGTTGCCGTAGACATGCGCTGCGATCAGATCGGCATAGTAGGCCTGGTCGCGGAACACGCCGTTCGTCGCCAGGAAGCCATCCATCTCCTCGCGCAGCAGCGCAAAGGCCGCATAGCTGTCCGAAACGTCGATCCTGGCGCGGTCGACATCGTCGGCGAACCAGATTTCCCGCAATACGCCGGTGCCCACGTTGGCATCCCAGATCCACCGGGTCATCAACGGATACCGTTCCGGCGCCACGAAGTGCAGCACCTCGGCAGCCAGGTCGCGCGACCAGCGGAAGCGCTTGTCGGCTCCTACTCCGGCAACGAAAGCGGCCATCCTCGCATCGGCCGTGCGCGCGTCGGACCAGCCGTGCAGCAGATCGACCAAGAGCGTCCTCATGCTCAGAAATCCGTACTGGGACAGCCATTCCGCGATCCGCCGCCGTACCGGCGTGATGAAGGCGCAGAGATCGAGAAACTCAGCTTCCGAGAGTTCGCCCACCCTTCCCTTGCCGAGAACCTCCTCGAACAGGGACGACTTCAGCGCAAGTCCCGAGACATATCGTTCGATTCCGCCTGTCCCCTCGGCCGACTCGACCAGATGCTCGAACGCCCGGCGCAGACGCGGACCGGAAAGGTGCAACTCCAGGGAAGTTGCCACCGGCGCGCCCTCTCCGATTCGCCGAACGATGCTCACTACTCCGCCGCCTGGGCCGCCGGACGGTTGACGAAGGAGAACGCCGACATGGCGGCCGCCTGGCCTTGGGCGATGGAGTCGTCGATGGTTTCCGGACCGGTCGCGGCGCCGGCCACGAACACGCCAGGTCGAGAAGTCGCCGCCGGATCACTGTAGGTGCGGCCACGGGCGATATGGCCATGCGATTCGAGTTCGACGCCGAATGCCGAGGCCAGCATCAGATTGTCGACGTTTGGATCCATGCCGATGGCATGAACGACCATGTCGAACGGGATCGTGATGGGACGCTTCACCAACGTATCCTCGCCCTTCACGATGAGGCGCTTTCCGTCGGACGTCACTTCGGCGATCCGGGCCTTGATGTACTTGACCTTGTGCTTCTCCTGGCTCTCCCAGTAGAAGCGGTCCTCATAGAGCCCGAACGTCCGGATATCCATGTAGTAGATGTAGACATGGCAATTCGGCAGTTCCTCACGAATCTCCATGGCCAGATTCGACGACACCGTGCAGCAGATCTTGGAGCACCACTCGCGCCCGATCTGGCGATCGCGCGAGCCGACACACAAGAGGATCGCCACCCGCTCAGGCTCGCGCCCATCCGAGGGGCAGCGCACGCCCTTTCCAGACGAGATCATCTGCTCGACCTGGGCCGTGGTCACGACATCCGGGTAGGTGCCGAACCCCCACTCGGGCTTGTTCACGGAATCGAAGTGCGTGAAGCCGGTGCAGAGAATCGCGGCCCCGGCGGCAACCTCACCACCCCCGGCGAGGCGCGCGACGAACGACCCGGGCTCCCCGGAGAGGTTCTCGACGTTCGTACCTAGCCGCACCTCGATTCGAGGATCGTCCTCGACTCTCTTGACCATGGCGCCAATCGCGTCCTTAGCCCACTCGCCTGACGGCACCAACTTGGCATAGCCTTGCAGGATCGGCGCGCCGCCAAGTCGGTCTTCCTTTTCGACAAGCACGACCGACTGACTGGCCGCGGCAAGAGCGTGACTCGCCGACAGCCCGGCCGGCCCGCCTCCAATGACGAGAACTGGTTTCATCAAGCGCGAAATCCCGGTCCTGAGGTGATCGCCAACTTCGGATCGTAGAGCGTCTCGATCCGCCCAGCCTTGACCTCTTCGAGATAGGCCTCGAATTCGGCCTTGGCCTTCTCCCAGTCGACGCCGACCTTTTCGAGAAAGGTCTCGACCGGCGATGCGTGCCAGTGGAGCTGCGCGACCTTGTAGGGGTGCGCGCCGCACATCACGGCGGCGAACTGGCAGTCGGCCATGATGGCGATCTCGTAGGACTTGTCGACGGCCTTGCCGATCCACTGGTTCTTGTCGAGTGTCGTGATGCAGCCGGTATCGTGGCCGATCATGATGTCGGCGTTCGCCTCCTCGACGGCGACCTTGACCTTGCGGTCGATGGCGTAGGAACGCGTGAACTCGCGTTCGGAGATGATGTGGCGGAAACCGAATCCGCAGCAGTCGTACCAGGTCGAGTAGTCGATCACCTGGGCGCCGAAGGTCTCAACCAGTCCGGTCGAAACCGCCACGCGGTTGCCGTCGAGAACCTCGGGATCATAGATCACGTCTTCCGGTACCATCTTGTAGACGTGGCAGGCCGGGTGGATGGTCGCCCGAATGTCCGACGCATCCAGCACCTGACGTTCGGCGACGCGCTTGCGCATCACGTGGAGCCATTCCGAATAGTGAACGATCTCTTCGGGGATCAGAAGCTTCCCGTCCACCAGTCGGCCCAGTTTGGCGAGGATCGCCTTCACCTGCTCGCGCAACTCGGCCGAATGCAGCAGGAAGTGGCGCACTTCCTTGTAGTTGCCGAATGAGGTGCCGCAATGGACCAGCGGATAGTAGTGGCCCGCCGGGAGGCCCCGTGCCTGCCCGGCGACGTAGGCCTGGTGGAAGTTGCGCAGAAACACCGCCGCCAGCGACACGATGTTGCCGATGCCGGACCCGTGGTAGTTCCATGCCGTGCAGGAGGTCTGGTCGGTCTCGTCCAGATACGACGTGCCGATCTGGTTCATCAGCCACAGCAGCGAGGTGGGATAACCAGGAATGTTGCCGCATTGCCCGCACGACTTGTGGTGCCAGAGATTGTTGGTGGGAATACGCTTTTCCCAGCCGTAGATGGTGCGGGCGACGACCGGCTCATTGTGATCGGCGACCCGGTGGACGACGATTTCGCCATCCTTTTCGAGTTGCCACATGACATCGCGGACGTCTTCGACCCGGTCCTTGTCGGTCAGAAGTGCGCGCCGGTCGATCTTCGCTTCGACCCACGACGTGGCCTTGGCCGCTTGCGCCGCCGATAGCCCCGCCGGACTGTTCCAATCGGCGCCGTGGCCGGTAAAGCGTTCGCCTGAACCCTGATCGTCCTGCATCCCTAATCTCCCTCGGCACGAATACGTCTAGTCGTCGTCTTCTTCGTCTTCCTGCTCTTCGAGCCAGTCCTGATAGTCGTCCCGCTTCTCCTCCATGATGTCGGTAATGACATCAAAAAGATTTTCGTCCACCGTCTCGAGCTGGTCGAGAACACCGGTCGCTTCCCAGATTGTGTAGAGCTCGATCGACGTCTTCAGATTCACCTGCCACGCCGTGTCCATGGTGTGCATGGTTGGCACCGGAATGGCCTTGCGAAGAATGTTCAGCGGCGCATCGACCTTGGATATGTTCGGCCCCCAGTCGGCGAAACCTTCCGGGGTAATCATGTTCGGCGCGAGCTGATTTCCCGTGGTCACCAGCTTCAGCATCACGCGACTGAAAGGCCGAAGCACCTCCTTCGCCGATTCCATGCCGTGCTTGATGGCAACCTCACGCAGGATCATCACCAGGCCGCCCGGCGAGTTGCGGAACGGGCAACGCGCGGCGCAGGTGTAGCACTGGGCGCAGGCCCAGATCTTTTCCTGCATGGCGTCGTAGATGCCTTCGAGATTCTCCGTCCACAGCAACTGGACGATCTCGCGCGGCGAGTAGTCGTAGTAATGGGCCGAAGGACAGGTGGCCGTGCAGATACCGCAGTTCAGGCAGCCGTTGAGCTCGCTGTCGTAGAGCGGATGAGACTGGATGTCGCCGAAGATCTCTTCAAGCGCTTCCCGGTCGAGGGCCGAGCCCGGCGACACCGGGTCCCCGACCGTCTTGGTGATGCGACTTGTCTCGGCGTGGCTCACGGTATCGCCCCCCGGCTTCAGAACCCTAGTAGGTAAGGACGCGCACCTCGTCGTCCTCCATTACTTGCTCAATCACATAGGCGCCGCCGACGATGTCTTCGCATTCCGGAATCAGGTCTTCCTTGGTCATGTCGAAGAGGTCCAGGTTCGGCGAACAGCAGTAGAATTTGACCCCTGCTTCGTGGGCATCCTTGATGAAGTCGTAGACCGTCTTCGGCGAGCCCGCCTTGACGACAAGGCCCTCGGCGACGCCCTTTTTCATGAGCTGGCCCGAGGTTGCCGTGCAGATCACCTCGACGTCATAGTCCATGGCGGCCGCGACGGTGGCCAGGAAGAAGGGAGCGCCCAGCTCCCCACCGTTCCTGGGGTCGGTATTGACCATGATGATGACGAGCTTGGACGCCATGGCTCCCTCACATTCAATTTCTTGCATTTATAAACCAATCGGGCGCCCCTCGCAACGCTCGGGGTAGAGCGAAGGTCAGATCGCGAACAAGCCGGTATGCCGAAGAATGAAACGGGCAAGCGGCGACAGCGCAGCAGCGATATCCGCCTGCGCGGTCCGGAGGCCGACCAGGACGTCACCCGAACCCTCTGGAAAATCCGGTTCTTCCATCACCAGGTCCTCATACATGCCGCTGGTCGCCGCCGGATTTCCCGTGAATCCAAGGCAATTGCCGGCGACGGAAAAAACCGCCGCGACGCCATCGGGTTCCCGAGCCAGCACTTTACAGTCGGCGGGCAGTTGCGGACGATCGCGAAGACTGACCAGCAGAGGCATCGTATCGATGCCGATGCCCGTCCCGACGAACTCGATGGTCGGCATGGCAAAGCGCCAAGGCGCCTCCACAGCACCACCCCCCGCCGCCATCGCGAGGAGGATGGCGCCGGAGCCGAATCCGATTACAGGCTTTCCGGACGCAAGGCAGGATTCGGCAAGGCGTAGTTCCATCGGCATGGTCAGGAGCAACGGATTGCTCGCCAGACCGAAGGGTCCCCCCGGTAGAAGAAAGATCCCATCATAATCAGATGCATCGGCCGGGAGCTGACTCGGCGACACGAAAGGGCGGCAGTAGTGGAAAGCAATGCGTCGATCTTCGAGGTGATGCTCGAGAAGACCGAGATGCTCGGACTGGCTGTGCTGAACGACGAGAACGGTTTTCATCGAGCGATAGTGTACCCTTTGCCGTGAGTTCGACAGGCCCTGTCCGCAGCAGGCTACTGACTAGTTGACCGACACCGTGAATGTCAGGTTCTCGTAGTAGTCGGTCGCGCGCGCCAGGTTGGCGCTGGCCCCCTGATAGGAAATACCGTGGAGTGCCCCCATCGAGTGGTCCAGTTTGATTGTTAGTGCATGATCGGCCTTTG
>JAYQVF010000173.1:0-6755 GCA_038148335.1 Alphaproteobacteria bacterium
GTCCTGAAAGGCTTTTTCGTCGACGGCACCGTTCTTGAATGGCGTGACGAGCGCGACGACAGAGCCCTTGAACATGGCTAACCCCATATTCACAATACGGAAATTCGCGCGACCATAGCGTTACGGGCACACCCCCGCAAGCGAAGGTGGAACGCGGTCGCGAACGAGGGACCAAGACCATGGGCCGACAACTCTGGTCGATGATCGCCGGTCTGGCGGTGCTGGCGCTGACGTTGCCGAGCCCCAGTGGCGCCCAGACGGCTTCCAAGCTCACGGCAGACGACCGCGTCGTCTACGGCGAGGCGTTTTCGGCCGCCGAAAAGGGTCTGTGGAAAAGCACCCTGGACGCCGCGGCCAAGGGCGGCAACGCGCTCGCCACCGACTATTTCCGCTGGCTTTACTATTCGCAGCCCGGCGCGACGCCTTCCTTCGAGGAAGTCGCCGCCTTCGTCGAGGCGCACGCGGACTGGCCTCGGCTGGACCGGGTCCTGCGCACCGCCGAGGAACAGCTCGCCAAGCACGACGAAGCCGATGACCGGCTCGTCCTCGACTGGTTCGGGCGGTACACGCCGGTCAGCGTCACCGGCAAGATCAGGCTGGCCGAAGCGCTGCTGCGGCAGGGCGACAACGACAAGGGCTCGACACTGCTGCGCGAGTCGTGGGTCGAGGGAAACTTCTCGCGCCAGGACGAGCGCATGCTGTTGCGGCGCCACCGCCAGCTGTTGACCCAGGACGTCCACGCGCAACGTCTCGACCGCCTGTTGTGGGACCGCCGACGGTCGGACGCACTGCGTCTGATGCCGCAGGTGCCAAACGAGTTGCGGACCCTCGGTATGGCGCGGATCGGGCTGATCGAATCGGCGGGCAACGTCGACTCCCTCATCGCCCGCGTTCCCGAAGCGCTGCGCGACGATCCGGGGCTCGCGTTCGAGCGCGTGCGCTGGCGGCGCACCAAGGGCTTCGACGACCGGGCCCGCGAAATCCTGCTCGAACCGCGCATCAGCGAACTGCGCGCCGACAAGTGGTGGCGCGAACGGCGCATCCAGGTGCGCAACGCCCTCTACGACGGCGAACTGACCGACGCCTATGTGGTCGCCACCCTGAGCGATCTCGAACCCGGCGGCGCCGACTATGCCGAGGCCGAGTGGCTGGCCGGGTGGATTGCGTTGCGCTTTCTCAACGAGCCGGACCTCGCGCTCGACCATTTCGCCCGCCTGCATGCGGCCGTGGTTTACCCGGTCAGCATTTCGCGCGCCGCCTACTGGGCGGGCCGTGCAGCGGAGGCGCTCGAAGACCATGAACTTGCGGCCAAGTGGTACCAGGATGCGGCGCTGTTTCCCCTCACCTATCACGGCCAGCTCGCGCTTGAGCGGGGCGGCAGCGAGCCGCGCCTGCGCCTGCCCGACGAACCGAAACCGACCATCGCCGAGGCGGAAACGTTTCCCGATCTCGAAATGTCCCGCATGTCGCGCATCCTGTCCGATCTGGGCGAGAACCGGCGGATCGATCCCTTCGTTCTGAAGCTCGACGGCCAGGTGCAGACCGCGGGCGAGCGGCTGCTGGTCGCCGTCCTGGCCGACAGCCTGGGCCGGCAGGATCTGGCCGTGCGGGTCGCCAAGAACGCCGAGCAGGACGGCGTCTACCTGGCGACGCGGGCGTATCCCGTGGTCGACATGCCGAGCACCTATGTCCAGGACCGCGCCCTGCTGCTGGCCATGTCGCGGCAGGAAAGCGCGTTCGACCCCGAGGCCATCAGCCATGCCGGAGCGCGCGGACTGATGCAGTTGATGCCGGCGACGGCCCGGCGCACGGCCAAGTCGATCAAGGTGCGCTACAGCCCGGACAAACTGACCAGCGATCCCCATTACAACGCCACGCTGGGTTCGGCCCATCTCAAGGAACTGCTCGACACCTTCGATGGCAACTACGTGCTGGCGGTGGCGGCCTACAATGCCGGCGAGGGCCGCGTTCGGCGGTGGCTGAAGCAGAACGGCGATCCGCGCAAGGGTGAGGTCGAGGCCGTTGACTGGATCGAGCTCATTCCCTTCACCGAGACGCGCGACTATGTTCAGCGGGTGATGGGCAACCTGCAGGTCTATCGCACCCGGCTGGCGGACAACGGCGAATCGCCGCTGCGCCTCAGCAAAGACCTGACCAACTAGACGGTTTACGGACATGAACGTTGCGGCGCCGGCAGGCTATGCCGAGCACTGGTACACCATGGTCGACGGCATCCGGATCTACTGCCGCGACTACGGCGACGACCTGTCGCCACGGACGCCCGCGATCTGCCTGCCCGGACTGACGCGCAATTCGAAGGACTTCCACCGGCTCGCGATGCGCCTTGCCAGCGCGCGGCGGGTGCTGGCGGTCGACTTTCGCGGCCGCGGGCGGTCGGACTACGACCCCCGGTACAAGAACTACGTGCCGCCGACCTATGTCCGAGACGTCCTCGACGTAGCGGCCGCAACTGGCGTACATCGCGCCGTCGTCATCGGCACATCGCTCGGCGGCCTGGTCGCCATGGGAATCGCGGTGGCGCGACCGACGTTTCTCGCCGGCGTGCTGATGAACGACATCGGACCGGAGATCCCTGCCGCCGCCATTGCGCGCATCGCCAGCTATTCCGGCAAGAAGAGCACCTTCGCCACCTGGGCCGACGCGATCGCCGAGTGCAAGAGCCGCTACGCGATCGCCCATCCGGGCAAGACCGATGCCGAGTGGGAGGAACTCACGCGCGATTCGTTCGTCGAGAAGGACGGCCGCATCGTGCCCGACTACGACGTCGCCATTGCCAAGGCCGGAAGCGGCGACGGCCTGCCCGACATGTGGCCCCTGTTCGGCGCGTTGCAGAACATCCCCGTCCTTGCGGTGCGCGGTGCGCTGTCGGACGTGTTGGCGCAGGACACCTTCGACAAGATGGCGACGGTCAAACCCGATCTCGAACGGGTCACGGTGCCAAACTGCGGCCACAACCCCGGGCTGTCCGAACCCGAGGTTACCGCCGCGCTGGACGCTTTCCTCGCGCGCATCGATGCCCGCGACGGGCGAGGCTAGCGCCAGCCGTCGGCCGCCTATAAAGTCCGCCCGCGCAACGGGAACGACCGATGGCTGAATACAGGGAATTCGAGCACAAGACACGCGACGGGCTGAACCTCTACTTCCGGGAATACGGTCCGGAAGACGCCAACCGCGTGCCAGTCCTCTGCCTGAGCGGCCTGACGCGAAATTCGCGGGATTTCCACGCACTCGCCCTCCATCTCGGCGAAAACCGCCGCGTCATCTGCCTGGACTATCGCGGCTGCGGACGGTCGGACCGCGATCTCGACTTCATGAACTACCAGGTCGATACCGACATGGCCGACGTCGTCGATCTGCTCGATGGAATCGGCATCCCGCGGGCGATCTTCATGGGCACGTCGCGCGGCGGCCTCGTCACCATGACGCTGGCGCTGTCGCGGCCCGACCTGATCGCCGCGGCGATCCTCAACGACGTCGGCCCAGCCCTGCGCAGCGGCGGGCGCGGCAAGGTGGGCAAGTATTTCGAACTGCCCTATGCCTACGCGAACTGGGACGAGGCCTGTGCGACCTATCGCGCATGGTCGCAGAAGACCACGCCCGACCTGAGCGATGCGCAATGGATGGTCCGGGCGCGCGCAACGTTCGTCGAGACCAAGGACGGCCGGGTGCGGTTCGACTTCGATCCGAAGATGGCAGACGCCTATCGGCAGCGCACCAACCCGCCGCATAGCTGGGCCAAGTTCGAGGCAATGAAGGACAAGCCGATCCTGTCGATCCGCGGCGAATGGTCGGGAATCCTGAGCCCCGAAACGGTCGAGGAAATGCGGACGCGCAAGCCCGATCTCCAGACGGTAACGGTTCCCAACCGCGGCCACACGCCGCTGCTGGACGAGCCGGCCGCGCT
This sequence comes from Alphaproteobacteria bacterium, assembly GCA_038148335.1. GTDB lineage: Bacteria > Pseudomonadota > Alphaproteobacteria > SHVP01 > SHVP01 > CALJDF01. The sequence goes on from JAYQVF010000173.1 coordinate 3,926, forward strand.
GGAAGCGATCGATACCTTCCTTCGGGACCTGCCGTGAGCGAACCGGCGCACGCCGACATTCCGACCTTCGACGACATCCTTGACGCGGCCGAGCGCCTGCGCGGCGTCGCCGTGCGGACGCCCCTGCTCCAGGCGCCGCTGCTCGACGCGCGCGCCGGCTGCCGGCTGCTCGTGAAGGCGGAGATGCTGCAGCGAACCGGCTCGTTCAAGCTGCGCGGCGCATGGAACCGGATCAGCAGGCTCAATGACGCGGAAAAGGCGCGCGGCGTCCTGTGCTATTCCTCGGGCAACCACGCCCAGGCCGTGGCGCACGCCGCAACGGTCGCGGGCGTGTCGGCAACCGTGGTGATGCCGGCGACAGCGCCGAAACTGAAGGTCGCCCGCTGCCGTGCGTTCGGCGCCACCGTGATCCAGCACGAGGGCGACCGCCGCAGCATGGTGGCGCGGGCCGAAGAGATGGCGCGCGCCGAGAACCGCGTGCTGGTGCCGCCGTTCGACGATCCCTTCGTCATCGCGGGCCAGGGCACCGTGGGCCTGGAAATGGCCGAGGACCTGGCAGCGCGCGACCTCATCCCCGATGCGGTTCTGGTGCCGTGTTCCGGCGGCGGCCTGATGGCGGGCGTTGCGCTGGCGATCCGGCACCACTTTCCCCATGCGGCGATCTACGCGGTCGAACCCGAGAAGTACGACGACACCGCACGCTCGTTGGCCGCGGGCGAACGCGTCGCGATCACGCCCCCGCCCAACCCATTTTGCGATGCGCTCGGCGTGCCGGAGCCGGGCGCGATCACCTTTGCGATCAACCGCGCCCTGCTGGCCGGCGCCGTCACGGTCAGCGACGACGAGGTGCGGCGCGCCATGGCGGCGGGCTTCGAGCATCTCAAGGTCGTGATCGAGCCGGGCGGCGCGGTGGCGCTCGCGGCGGTGCTTTCCGGTAAGGTGGCTGTCGAGGGCAGGACCGTCGCCATCGTCGCATCGGGCGGCAACGTCGATGCGGGCGTTTTCGCGGAGGCGATCACGGGCGGCGCCTGAGACACGGGAGGCGACCGATGATGCAGCACTAACTTCGGCTTCGCGCCGAGCACAACCAGTGGGTCAACGAACGGCTCTACGACGTCGCCGCGACGCTGCGCGACGAGGAATACTTAACCGACCGCGGCGCGTTCTTCGGCTCGGTCCACAAGACGCTGAACCACATCCTGCTGGCCGACCTGATCTGGATGCACCGGATCGACGGCGAGGGCGAGATCCCGAAAGGCGGGCTCGATGCCGTGCTGCACGACACCTTCGCGGCGACCCGCGCCGCGCGCCAGGCCCTGGACCGGCGCATCATCGCCTCGGTCGGCGCCCTGGACGAAGCGGCACTGGATGCGCCCATCCGATTCAAGAGCCGCGCCGGCGACGATGTCGCCATCGCCACCAACCTGATGGTCGCCAACCTGTTCAACCACGAGACCCATCATCGCGGCCAGGTGCACGCTTTGCTCACCGGGTTCGGCAAGGAGGTGCCACCGCTCGACTTCTTCCCGTTCCTGATGTCGACGGGGCGGGGGAACGGCTAGCCCTTCTTTTCGTCCTTCGCGGGTTCGCCGAGGATCGGGGTCGGGGCGGCGTATTCGTCGTCGCGCGCGGTTTCGATCAGCGGGCTGACGGCCTCTGGCGGCATGCCGAGGTGGCGCATCGTCTGGGCGGCGAGCTGCAGGCTGGCCTCGACGGTCTCCGGCACGGTTCCGGCCGCGCCGGCCTGTTCCAGTTCGCTGGCGTGCACGCGGTCGCGGGCGCGCACCAGGATCGGCACCCGCGGCCACGCCTGGCGGATGGTGGCGACGGTGCGCGCGGCCCGCTTGGGGTCGTCCATGGTGACGACGATGACCGCGGCATGATCGGCGCGGGCGCGTTCGAGGACGTCCTTGCGGCTGGCGTCGCCGTAGAACACCGGCAGGCCGTGGGCGCGGCAGGCCCCGAGGCGACCGGCGTCGAGATCGAGCGCGATGTAGGGCACCTTCTGCGCCTCCAGCAGGCGACCGATGGTCTGACCCACGCGCCCGAACCCGGCGAGGATCACGTGGTCCTCCAGATCCGGCGCCGTCATCTGCACGCTGTGACGTGCCTCAAGCGAACGCCGTGACAGCCTCGAAACGAACTGCCGGCCGCCGGCGGTCACCAGCGGCGTCGCCATCATCGTCAGGCCGGTGACGATGATCATGAACTGCGCGACGTCGGGCGGCAGCAGGCCGAGCGCCATCGCGGCACCGACGACGATGAAGGCGAACTCGCCCGACTGCGCGAGCAGGACGCCGACCTCCAACGCCACCAGGCGCTGCTGACGGAAGGCAAAGGCCAGCGCCGCGGCGATGGCCCCCTTGATCGCCATCAGGCCGATCACCGACAGGACGACCCAGTGAATACGGTCGGACACGGCGGCGAAATCGACGCTCATGCCAACGGTGATGAAGAAAAGGCCGAGCAGCAGGCCCTTGAACGGCTGGATGTCGGTTTCGACCTGGTGGCGGAACTCGGTCTCGGCGAGAAGAAGACCCGCGAGAAACGCACCCAGCGCCATCGACAGGCCGGCCAGGCCGGTGAGCGTCGCGATCCCGAGGGTCACGAGCAGCGTCGTCGCGACAAACAGTTCGGCGCTGCGGGTCCCGGCGATGACGCGGAACAGCGGACGCAGCGCGCGCCGGCCGATCACGTAGATCACCAGTACCGCCCCGGCGGCCGTGCCCAGTGCGATCAGCAGGTTGACCACCACCCCCTCCGCGCCGCCGCCCAGGACGGGCAGCAGGAAGAGAATCGGCACCACGGCCAGGTCGTGGAACAGCAGCAC
>JAYQVF010000174.1:0-6743 GCA_038148335.1 Alphaproteobacteria bacterium
GCCGAGGACCTGTACGACCCGGCGGCGTTCCTCGACGACGCCATCGTCCAGCCTGAGGCGCGCGCGCTGTGGCGCGCGATCAACTATCTCGGTCTGACGGAATCGTTCCGCGCGCTGCACGCCGGCCTGCCCGAGGCGTGGAGCTATTTCGACTACCAGCGCGGCGCCTGGGAGAAGAAGCACGGTATCCGCATCGACCACATCCTGCTGTCGCCCCGGCTGGCCGACCGGCTGGAGGAATCCGGCATCGACCGCGACGAACGCGGCAAGAAGCAGCCCTCGGACCACGTGCCGGTGTGGTGCGTCCTTCGTCCTTCGTGACGCGGCGCGCTGCGCCGCTCCTCAGGATGAGCCCTTCGTGATCCTTCGATTTGCTCAGGACGAGCTTCGCCCTAGGGGCGCTTCTCAGGATGAGCCCCCCTTACCCTTTGACAGGCTCAGGAACGGTTGTGCCCTTCAGCCCGCAGCCAGTTGCGGAACAGGTCGACCTCGGTGCGTTTTTCGGCGCGCTCGTCGGTCAGCAGGTAGTAGCTGAAGGACACCGGAAACTCCGCGTCGGCGAAGGGCCGGACGAGACGGCCGGCGGCGATCTCGTCGGCGACGAGGACGCTGCGGCCGAGCGCGATGCCCTGGCCGGCCAGCGCCGCCTGGACCGTGAGAAACGACTGCGTGAAGCGCAGGCCGGCGGAGTCATCGACCGCCGTGGCCCCGAAGCGATCCAACCACAGGCGCCAGGTCGGGAACTCCTCGATCGGCACCATGCCTTCGTCGTGGATCAGGTGCGCGGAAGGGATGTCGGCCGGATCGTGCAACGCTACACCGCGACGCGCGAGGTAGCCGGGACTGCAGACCGGATGAACGGTCTCGGTGAGAAAATTCTCGATGCGGACCCCGGGATAGGAGGCAGTACGATACTTGATCGCAAGATCGCATCCTTCCCAGGTCTGCCCGCGCGCAAGCGAAGATGCCCAGATCCGCACATCTATCTCCGGATGCGCCGTGCGAAAGAGGTGCAGCTTCGGCAGCAACCACAGCGCAGCGAAGGACGGTTCGAGGCGAATCGTGACGATGTTGCGCTGGAGGCGCCCGCGCAGGCGGTGCACCGCGCCAGAGAGATTTTCGAAACCTTGAGTCAGTTCGGGCAGCGCATCCTGGCCGGCGCGCGTGAGGCGAACCCCCCGGTTGTAGCGTTCGAACAATTCGATGCCGAGATAGGTTTCCAGCGTCCGAACAAGTTGGCTGACCGCGGCGGGCGTCACCTGCAATTCGTCGGCAGCGCGGGCGAAACTCTGGGTCCGGGCCGCGACCTCGAAGGCCCGCAGGGCGTTGAGAGGCAAATACGGCAGGCTCGAGGAACTCGCCCGGTTGACCGCCGAGGAGTGCTGCGGTCGCAACGAGGCGGCCGTACGGTCGTCACCGGTTGGTGCAGAGGACATAATGAGACCCGTTCGGCGATAAGGCGTTAGATTTTATGGGAATCTTGGGAGCTTCGCACAAGCAAATCTTAAGGCCGGGCAATTTTCCCTAAATTGTCCCGGTGTCAGCCGGTCGCTAGCATCATCCCGGGTTCACGGAAGCGGAGCGCCATCGGGGCGGCGCCCGCCGATCTTTTTTCGAATTCTGGAAGGAACAGCGGACCATGCCGCAGACACGCCATGACATGCTGGTCGAGGTGCGCCATGACGAGATGGCCCGCCAGACCTTCGCCAGTGCGCTGAAGTCGCACCTTTCGAGCCACGTCAGCCCGGGGACCAGGCAGGCCTTTCACGACCGCGTCGCGCCCGCGTTCGCGCGCGCCGAGGGGCGACCCATCGCGACGCGCCACGAGGTGCGCCGGGCGATCTCCAAGGACCCGGTGTACCAGGTCGCGAGTTCGCTGAAGCGCACGGCGCAGGAAGTGATGTTCGATTCGGTCGGCGAATGCGTCGAGCGCCAGCTCGACGACCTGGTCGACCGCGCGCGGCGGTTTCATAACCAGGGCGGCACGGTGCGCACCGATCCGAACCTGGAAATTCCGCGCTATCACACGGCCGTCGACATCCATTGCATGCCGGGCGGCTATCACAGCGAGCTGCGCGAGGACGACGTCTATGCCGGGGCGCTGTACGACCGCAGCATCTATCTGTTCTCAATGGGGCTGCGCGGCGATCTCAACGACGACTTCGGGCGCAGCCTGGCGACGTGGACCCGGACGACCTATCCCGACTTCGCGCCGAAACGCATCCTCGACATGGGATGTTCGGTGGGCCACGGCACCTTGCCGTGGACGGAAATCTATCCCGAGGCCGAGGTGCATGCGTTCGATGCGGGCGCGCCGATGGTGCGCTATGGCCAGGCGCGCGCCGCCGCGCTGGGCAAGAACGTGCACTTTTCGCAGCAGAACGCGGAGGCCACCGACTATCCGGACGAATCGTTCGACCTGGTGATCTCGCAGATCATCATCCACGAGACCTCGTCCAAGGCACTGCCGCGCATCTTCAAGGAGTGCCACCGGCTGCTGAAGCCGGGCGGGCTGATGCTGCACATGGACGGCCACCCGTGGGCCGACGACAAGCCCTACGACGCCTTCGTGTCGGACTGGGACACCTACTACAACAACGAACCGTTCATCGGCGCCATGCATGACAGCGACCTGCCGGGCATGGCGGTCCGGGCCGGGTTCGCGCGCGACAAGATCATCGACACGACCGCCAGGTCGATCGGGCGCGACACCCGCAACAAGGGCCGCAAGGAGCTGCAGGCCGGCGACTTCGGCAACATCGGCGCGTTCTGGGTTTTTGGTGCGTGGAAGTAACACCAACGCCGCGCTGGCGGCTTATCGGGAGGACTAGATGAAGAAACTACTCGCCGCCGGCACAGCGCTGGCAATCGGCGCCCTGGCCCTGGGTTCGGCCGGCACCGCAAGCGCGCAGGACAAGACCCTGCGCGTGGCCCATTTCGGTTTCAATCCGCAGAAGGGCCGCTTCGAGATGGCGTTCGGCGCGCAGTCGACGCTGCCGCTGATGGCCTTTGCCGACAGCCTGACCTACCTGACGCCGGAAGGCGACGTGACGCCTGGACTGGCGACGTCGTGGAGCGTCAAGGACAACACGACCTGGGTCGTGAAGATCCGTCCGAACGTGACGTTCCAGAACGGCAAACCGATGACGGCCGACCAGTTCGTCAAGAACGTCGAGTTCCTGGTCAACGACGAGAAGGGCAAGACAAGCATCTCGGCCAACTTCCTCGGCTTCGCCGGCGCCAGGAAGATCGACGAGGAGACCGTCGAGATCACCACCAAGGCGCCCAACCCGATTCTCGACCGCTGGTTCGCGATGTTCCGCATCATGGACGCCGACTACCAGCAGGACGTCGGCATCGAGGGATTCACGGTCGCCCCGATCGGCACCGGCCCGTTCAAGGTGACCAACTGGACCGGCGACCGCATGGAGGCCGAGGCCTATCGCAAAGCCTGGCGGCAGGCCAAGTTCGACAAGCTGGTCATCGAGTCGCTGCCCGAGCCCGCGACGCGGGTGCAGGCGCTTCAGTCCGGGCAGGTGGATCTGGCCTGGCTGGTCGGCGCCGACGACATCGCCCGCCTCGAGGCGAGCGGCCACACCGCGCTGGTGACGCAGATCGACGAAATCGTGTCGATGAAGTTCAACACCATTCCCGACCGTACGACGCTGGACAACGCGGCGATCCGCGACGCCCGCGTGCGCCAGGCCATCAACTACGGCATCGACCGCGAGGTGTTCGTCAAGAACGTGCTGGGCGGCCTGACCACGCCCGCCAGCCAGTCGGCGACCCCGGCGGTGAACGGCTATCAGAGCGACCTCGCCCCCTACCCCTACGATCCGGACAAGGCGAAGAAGCTGCTCGCCGAAGCGGGCTACAGCAACGGCGTGAACCTCGTCGCCGAACTCCTGACCACGTCGAGCGAATACCGCGACGCGGCACAGTTCGTGTCCGACGATCTCAAGAAGATCGGCGTCAATCTGGAACTGCGGCAGATCGCCCTGGCCGACCTGCTCGGCAAGCTGCGCGGCCAGAAGGCGTGGGACAGCCAGGCGTGGATCGGTCTCGTCGAACCGTTCCCGACCAACGACGCGATGCGTCCCTTCTCCACCGATTCGTGCTCGTTCTTCGGCGCCTTCGTCTGCGACGAGGCGATCCAGCCCACGGTCCAGGCGGCGAACGAAGAGTTCGATCCGAAGAAGCGCGCAGACCTCGTACGCCAGGTGGTGAAGCACTATCACGACGAAGCGCTGATCACCTATCTGTACCACCGCATCCAGATCGACGGCCTGTCGCCGAAACTGAAGAACTACCGGCTGTTCAATCGGGCAGTGAACTGGCACGAGCTCGAACTCGAAGGCTAGCCGCCTGCGACGGGACGGGGCCCGCGGCCGCCAAGCCGCGGGCCTTTTCTTTGCCCGCGACGCCGTCGGTACCGAGGCGCGGCGTCCTAGCCGAAGCGGCGGTTGCTTCTGCTGCGGGTCAGCCAGCCAACGATCACGCCGGCGGCGAAGACCGCGAACAGCAGCAGCACGCGGGGCGCCGAGAAGGTCCAGAACAGGAACTTCACGTCGGCGGTTTCCACGTTCTGCACCGCGACGAGTACGGCGAGGCCGAGCAGGACCAGGGCGGCAATGTGTCTAGCTTGTTGCATGGCGGGCATTGTGGGCGCGAACGCCGTGGCCGCACAACCGGCGCATTGTGAGGGGTGGTCGCGGGCGGCGCCGTGCTAGGGTCCGCCTCTGACCCGGAGGTTTGCCGTGAAGAAACTGATTCCCGCCCTCGTCCTCTTGTCCGCCCTCGCCGTCCCGGCGACGGCCGAGCCGCCGCACGCCCACCGCGAGGGCATGACCCACGACGGCCCGGCTCACGACGGTATGGCGCACGACAAGGCCGCACCGACGCACGGCCACGGCGGCACAGCCGAGCATGATGCCACGGCGCACGGCGGCGCCACGCCGCAGGAACCGGGCCAAGGCGCCTTTGCGGCGATCGCCGAGATCGTCGCAATCCTGCGCGCCGATCCCGAGACCGACTGGTCGCGGGTGGATCTCGACGGGCTGCGCCGCCACCTGCTCGACATGGACGACCTGATCACCGGGACGACCGTGGAACAGACGCCGGTGGGCAACGGCGTGCGCATGCGCCTCGACACGACGATCGCGGCCAACGCCGCCGCCTCGCGGATGGTGCCGGCGCACGCGCCGTTGCTGGGCGAGGAAACCGGATGGTCGTCGTCGGTCGCGGTCGGCGACGGCGAGATCGCGTGGACGGTGACCGGCACGACGCCCGGCGATATCGCGACGATCCGCGGCCTCGGCTTCTTCGGGCTGATGGCAACCGGCGCCCACCACCAGACCCACCACCTGATGATGGCGCGCGGCCACATGGCGCACTAGGGCGCGTCTTCAGGGTAGTTTCGCCGGCGAGACCGGAGGGCCGCCTACTTCTTTTCGTCGGCCGGAGCGTCGACCACGGTGGCGATCATGTTGGGCAGTTCGGGGAGCGCCGGCAGGTCCCAGATGCCGTCGTTCATCTGGGCGACGAAGCGTGTGCATTCGTCCTTTTCGTGGCCGCGCCACTGGGCGAGCCTGGTCTCGACCAGGCGCAGGGCGTCGTTCTGCACCGCCTCGCGGTTGCGCGCGGCGCTGAGGCCGGTCGATTGCGAGATCTGCAACACCTTGTCCATCAGCGAATCGTGGCGTTCGTTCCACGCGCGGACGGCGGATTCCCATTTCTCCTCGTCGTCGTCGAAAGCATCGAACTTCTGCTGGCAGGCGGCGGGCGTGGTGACGATGGCGAAACCCGCGGTCATCAGCATGCGCGCCGCGTCATATTCGGCGCGGCTGAAGTGGCGCAGGTCGGGCGCGACGTCGAACGACGTGCCGCCGCCGCGCAGCTGCCAGATCGCGATGATGCCGATGATGAGCACGACGACGATCCAGTTGCGCCGCGGCATGTAGGCCCGCCGCTCCTGCTGTTCGCGGCTGAGGCGGCGGAAGCGGCGGTCCTCGGTCATCGCCCTACCCGGCCTGCTGCTGCGGCGGGCCGAGACGCCGGCGATCGGCGTAATCGGCGAACTCGCGCACGAAGTAGCGCAGCGCCGGGCTGGCGCCGGTGAACATGCGGCCGTCCTCGTCGGCGACGAAGGCGCGGCGCATCTGCGGCAGCACATGATGGCGCCTGATGGTCGAGGCGAAATAGGCGACGACCGACTCGCCGGGCGCCAGCGGGCGCGGCCAGCGGCCGGCGTCGTGCAGCAGCGGTTCGCGCATGGTGATGCGGGGCCGCCCCAGGCGACCCAGCAGGCCGATCTCGGCGACCACGACTTCCTCGACCCCGGCATTGACGATCAGCAGGCACAGGCCGGCGCGGTCGAGCGCATGGCCCGGAATGTGACGCACCTCGCTCGGATCATCGCCGATGGCGATGGCCTCGCGGCCGACCGGCGTCGCCAGCTTGGGCACGACCTGCAGCCGCGCGCCGTGCGTGACGCGCGGGATCGAGTCGAGGATCGTGCGGGCGATGCCGACCATGGCCGCTAGACCGCTCGGCTCGTGCGCCCCAGCGGTGTTCCGGAACACATCGCGGCGGCGACAACCTCCTCCCCCTCAGCGAGGGGGAGGATTGAGGCGGGGGTCGGGCTCACGGATCGTACGTCGCCGCAGGAAACCCCCTCCCGCGCCGCGATGCGGCGCTGCCTCCCCCTGAAGCAGGGGGAGGAGGAAATCAGTGCGGTGTGGCGG
>JAYQVF010000175.1:0-6679 GCA_038148335.1 Alphaproteobacteria bacterium
CTGGCAAGCCGATCCGCCGGACCTCTGGTTCACCTATCACATCTATTACAAGGCGCCGGACTGGATCGGGCCGGCGGTCTGCCGCACGCTCGGCATCCCCTATGTCATCGGCGAGGCGTCCTACGCGCCGAAGCGCGCGGCGGGTCCGTGGGCCGCGGGACATGCCGCCGCCGGCGCGGCCATTCGCGACGCCGACATGATCCTGTCGCCGACGCGCCTCGACATGAACTGCATCGCCGGTCTGCTGCACAACAAGAACCGCAACGTGTTCTTTCCGCCGTTTCTCGACCACGCGCCGTTCGCCCGCGCCCGCGACGACCGCGGCCGCTCGCGGGCGGCCTGCGCGCACGACTACGACCTCGATCCCGACGTGCCCTGGCTCCTGACCGTGGCCATGATGCGCGACGACGCGAAGCGCGAGTCCTATGCGGTCGTTGCGCGCCTTCTCGAACACCTGCGCGACACCGACTATCGCTATCTCATCGTCGGCGACGGTCCCGCGGCCGACGACGTGAAGCGGATGCTGTCGCCATGGCAGGACCGCATTCGCTTTGCCGGGTCGGTTGCCCCCGAGGCGCTACCAACGATCTACGCCGCGGGAGACATCTATGTCTGGCCCGCGGTCGACGAGGCCTTCGGAATGGCGTTCCTAGAAGCCCAGGCCGCCGGCCTGCCGGTGATCGCGGGGAACGAACGCGGCGTGCCTGACGTCACGCTCGACGGAACCACGGCGCTGCTGGCGCCGCCGCAGGACGACAAGGCGCTGGCCATGATGGTCCGGCGCCTGCTGGCGGACGGCGCGCTGCGCGCAACGATGAGCCGCGCCGCGGCCGATTTCGTCGCTCGCGAACGGTCTCTCGACGGGGCCGCGCAGCGGCTGGGCGGGCTGCTGCGGCCCTTGCTCGGCGGGCGGACGTCATGACGGTCCTCGCCTTGATCCGCCACGGTCCGACGGTGTGGAACGCCGACAAGCGGGCCCAGGGTCACACCGATGTCCCGCTCAGCGACGCCGGCCGGTTCGAGGTGACCCGCTGGCGCGCACCGCCGGAGATTCCGCGCCGAAGGATCTTTTCCAGTCCGCTCGTCCGCGCCCGCGAAACCGCGGAATTGCTCCTCGGCACGCCCGAGATCGAGGCGCGCCTGATCGAGATGTCGTGGGGCGACTGGGAAGGACGCACGATTGCCGAACTGCGCGAGACCCTGGGCCCGGCCATGGCCGAGAACGAAGATCGGGGATTCGACTTCCGGCCCGATGCCGGCGAAAGCCCCCGCGAGGTTCTAGCCCGCGTCCAGCCGTGGATCGACGAGGTCGCCGCGCGCGGGCAAGACGCGACGGCGGTGACCCACCTCGGCGTCATCCGCGTCGTCATGGCCGTTGCCTTCGGCTGGAACATGCTGGGCAAGCCGCCGGTCAAGCTGCACCGCGCCGCGGCGCACCTGTTCGACATCGCCCCGGGAACCATTAGGGTGCGCCAGATGAACGTCTCCCTCGAGCCCGAAGCGACCTGATGCGCCGGCGCGTCCTGTTTTACGTCCAGCACCTGCTGGGGATCGGCCACCTTAAGCGCACCGCGACGCTGTCACGCGCGATGTGTGAGCGCGGCCTCGCCGTCACTATCGTGTCGGGCGGCAACGACATTCCGGGCCTCAACATCGGCGACGCGCAGTTCGTCCAGCTTCCGTCGACACGGGCGACGGACCTCTTCTTCAAGCAGCTCGTCGACGACGAGGACAACCCGATCGACGACAGCTGGAAGCAGCACCGCGCCGACGCCCTGTTCGATACCTACCGGCGCATCAAGCCGCACGTCCTGATGTTCGAGCTGTTTCCGTTCGGCCGCCGCCAGATGCGCTTCGAAATCGAGCCCGTGCTGCAGCACGCGGTCGCGGCGCGCGAGCGGCCGGTCAACGTTTCGTCGGTGCGCGACATCCTGGTCGCCCAGCACAAGCCGGAACGCAACGTCGAGATGCTGGAGCGGGTCGAACGCTACTTCGACCATGTTCTGATCCACGGCGACGAACGGCTCATCCCGTTCTCGCGCACGTTTCCCCTCGCCGAGCGGATCAGGGACAAGGTTCGCTACACGGGTTATGTCGTCGATCGGACCGGGCGCAGCGCCCTCAATACGGGCCAGGGCAAGGACGAGGTCATCGTCTCCGCCGGCGGCGGCGCCGTCGGTGCCGACCTGCTCAAGGCGGCCATTGCCGCGCGCCCCCTGACGCAGCTCAGGGACCGGACCTGGCGGGTTCTGGTCGGGGTCAATCTCGACGACGAGACCTTCCGTTCTGTCACCGACCTCGCCGGAGACGGCGTCGTCGTCGAGCGCGGCCGACCCGATTTCACCGCGCTCGTCACCAATGCGGCGCTGTCGATCAGCCAGGGCGGCTACAACACCGTGATGGAGGTGCTGGAGGCCGGCACCCGCGCCGTGGTCGTCCCCTACGCGGGCGGGATCGAAACCGAGCAGACGCTGCGCGCCCGGGAACTGGCGCAGCGGACGCCGCTGCAGGTCGTGGAGGAGAGCGGATTGTCGCCCGAAACGCTGGCGCGCGCCATCGACGCGGCGTGGCAGGCGCCGCCGCCGGACAATTCCATCATCGATACCCGCGGCGCCGAGCGCAGTGCCGACCTGATCGCCGGTTGGGCGGACGCGGTGAGTTGGGCGTGACGGATTCGCCTTGGCAGATCCTGGACTCTGAACTCGCACGCTGGCCAACGCCGCCGACGCTGTGGCTGCGCGACGACGATGCCGTCGGTCCCGCACCGGCCTTCGCGCGCCTGGCGGACCTTTGCGCCCGGCATGCCGCACCCGTGTGCGCGGCCGTGATCCCGGCACGGCTGGAGGACACCTTCGCCGGCTGGCTGGACCGCCGGAGCGACGCGATTGCCGTCGCCGTGCACGGCATTGCCCACACGAACCACGCCCCGTCGGGCGAAAAGAAGAGCGAATTCGGCGATCACCGGCCGGCCGCCGTCATGGCCGCCGAGCTGGTGGAGGGCCGCAAGCGCGTCACCGAGGCCTTCGGCGCCAAGGCCCGGGCCGTCTTCGTCCCGCCATGGAACCGGATCGGGACCCGGGCCGCCGCCGCGCTGGGACCGGCGGGCTACACCGCCCTATCCGCCAAAGCGCCAAAGAGTCACGACTCCGTGACCGGCGTCACTGTCGCCGACGTCCACATCGACATAATCGATTGGCGGGGCGGGCGTGTCTTCCGGGGCGAGTCCGCCGTGCTGGAGGAGGTGCGCGGGCGGCTCGAAAAGCTGCGCCGTGAGAACAAAAGGGGGGAACCGACGGGAATCCTTACCCACCACGCGGTCCACGATGCCGCGGGCTGGACCTTTCTGGAAAATCTTCTGGAACGGACGGTCGGCGGTGCCCGGTGGGTGTCGGTCGACGACGCGGTGGCGGCGCAACGGTGAACGGCGAATACCGCTATTCGCGTCGCGCCCTGGCAGCGGACGATATCAAGGCCGGTGTCGGCCTGATCATCTCGGTTGGACCACTATTCTTGGATGATCTTTCTCGCTTGGCGCTTTATGTTTTTTCGGTACTTGCGTTCTTGTTTGGTTTTTTCGCGCTAAGGACAGCAATCCGCCACACGCGGGTCATAGAACTGTCCGATAAGGGAATACGGGCTCGCGGCGCCTTCGCGCGCGAACTCGGCTGGGAGGAACTGGAAAGAGTACAGCTTAGATACTACTCCACACGTCGTGACCATGAGCGCGGCTGGATGAGCCTCAAACTCTCGGGGGGCGGCTCATCGGTCGTCGTTGAATCGTCGATCTCCGGTTTCGAGGACATCGCCCGCCGCGTTGCGGCGGAGGCACGACAGCGCAACGTGGAAATCTCTCCCCTGAGCATGACGAACTTCGAAGCGATGGGTATCAGGGCCGACTGACCGGAAGTAAATGTGACCGATGGGTAACGTCCTCCTTGTCCGCAATCTGAATGTCGATTTCCAGGCGCCCGAAGGCCGCATCGAGGCGGTGCGCGGCGTGTCGTTCCGGATTCCGCAAGGCAAGACGGTCGCGCTGGTCGGCGAGTCGGGATCCGGCAAGTCGGTCGTCTCGCAGTCGATCATGGGCATCCTGCCCAAGGCCGGCCGTATCACCGATGGCGAGATCATCTTCTTCGATCCCGACAAGCCGCAGCAGAACTTCGTCGACATCGTCAAGCTCAAGGAGCCGGAGATGCGCCGTATTCGCGGCGGGCGCATCTCGATCATCTTCCAGGAGCCGATGACCTCGCTGTCGCCGCTGCACACGGTGGGCGACCAGATCAGCGAAGCCTTCCTGCTGCACAACAATGCAAGCCGTGCCGAAGGCATCGATGCCACGCGCGAGATGCTGCACATGGTCGGCTTCCCCAACGCCGCACAGGCGGTGAGGACCTATCCCTTTGAACTCTCGGGCGGCTTGCGCCAGCGCGCGATGATCGCCATGGCCCTGATCTGCCGCCCCGCGATCCTCATCGCCGACGAACCGACGACGGCGCTCGACGTGACGATCCAAGCCCAGATCCTGCAGCTCATGCGCGATCTTCAGGACCAGCTCAAGATGGCGATCCTGATGATCACCCATGACCTCGGCGTCGTCGCCAACATGGCCGATGAGATCGTGGTCATGTACCACGGCAAGGTAATGGAGCAGGGCACGCTCGATCACATTTTCCGCGAGGCCCAGCATCCTTATCTCAAGGCGCTGCTCCAGGCGGTGCCGCGTTTCGGCATGAAGGCTGACGAACGCCTGGTCCCGATCCGCGAGATCAAGACCGAGGCCGGCAGCCTGCTCAAGACCAAGGAGCCGTGGCCGGAGGACCAGGAGCGCCGCAAGCTGCCGCTGCTCAGCGTCAAGAACGTCACCAAACGCTTTCACATCCGCAAGCGCTCGATGTTCGGTGCCAAGGACGGGGGCGAAGTCCTGGCCGTCGACAACGTCAGCTTCGACGTCCCGCGCGGTAGCTGCGTCGGGTTGGTCGGCGAGTCGGGCTGCGGCAAGACCACGACCAGCAAGATGATCATGCGCGCGCTCAGCGCCGACTCCGGTGAGATCGTCTTCAACAACCGCGGCAAGGAAGTCGACGTGCTCAAGCTGCGCGGCGACGCCCTGCTCGATTACCGGCGCCGCGTTCAGTACATCTTCCAGGACCCGTACAGCGCGCTGAACCCGCGCATGACGGTGTTCGATATCATCAACGAACCCCTGGTCATCCACAAGGTCGGCGACGATGCCGAACGCATGGAGCGCGTGCGCGAACTGATGACACTCGTCGGCCTGCCGGTGCAATACCTCCGCCGCTATCCGCACTCGTTCTCCGGCGGCCAGCGCCAGCGCATCGGCATCGCGCGTGCGCTCGCGCTCCAGCCCGACCTCATCATCTGCGACGAGCCGGTCTCCGCGCTCGACGTGTCGATCCAGGCGCAGGTGCTGAACCTGCTCAAGGATCTGCAGCAGGAACTCGGTCTCACCTACCTGTTCATCTCGCACAATCTCGCGGTCGTCGACTACATCGCCGACCACGTCGTGGTGATGTGTGCCGGGCGGGTCGTCGAGTCCGCGCCGCGCGAACTGTTCTTCGCAGACCCCGTTCATCCCTACACCAAGGCGCTGCTGTCGGCGGTGCCCGATCCCAATCCCGACCGGCTGCTCGACTTCCGCGCGTTGCGCGAAGGCAAGGCGTCGGACCCCGCAGCCTGGCCCGGGCCCTATGCCTTGAACGGGTCAGAGCCCTCTCATATGGTCGATTTGGGCGATGGTCACTTCGTCCGCGCCGTCGGCCAGAACCTAGCCGTGGAGGACTTGCGCGCATGAGCCCCAACTCTCGCCATTCCCGCTCTCTTTTCAGACTGTTTGCCGCGGCCGTCTTCGCCGTCATGGCCTGGCTGCCGGCGCATGCCGCCAACCTGGTCGAAACGCCGATGTTCCGCGAGGCGGTGCAAAAGGGCGAGCTGCCGCCGGTCGACCAGCGAGTCCCCGAAGAGCCTTCCGTCGTCGAGCTGGAAGGCGACAAGCGCATCGGCCGCCAGGGCGGCGACATCAGGATGCTGATCGGGCGCGCCCGCGATGTCCGGCTGCTCGTCGTGTACGGCTATGCCCGCCTCGTCGGCTACAACGAAGATCTCGAACTCGAGCCCGACATCGCCAGGGCCGTCGACGTCGAGAACGACCGTTCCTTCACCTTCCATCTGCGCAAGGGCCACAAGTGGTCCGACGGCGCGCCCTTCACAGCGGAGGACGTCCGCTACTGGTGGGAAGACGTCGCCAACAACAACGACCTGTCGCCGGCGGGCCCGCCGATCGACATGCTGGTCGATGGCGAAGCGCCCAAGTTCGAGCTGATCGACGAAACGACCTTCCGCTTCAGCTGGAGCAAGCCCAACCCGTCGTTCCTCGAGCGCCTCGCCGGCGCGTCGCCGCTCTTCATCTATCGGCCGTCGCACTTCCTGAAGAAGTACCACGCCAAGTATGCGACGCCGGAAGAGCTCGAGGAGAACGCCGGCGGCCAGCGCAACTGGGCGGCGCAACACAACCGCGTCGACAACATGTACAAGTTCGATAACCCCGACCTGCCGACGTTGCAGCCGTGGGTGAACGTCACCCGGCCGCCGGCCAACCGCTTCGAGGCGGTGCGCAACCCCTACTACCACCGCGTCGACGAGCGCGGCCAGCAGCTGCCCT
>JAYQVF010000176.1:0-6430 GCA_038148335.1 Alphaproteobacteria bacterium
GGCCTACGATGGCGGGCGGAATTTCGGTCATCTTGCCTACGAGGTGGACGACATATACGCCGCCTGCCAGCGGCTGATGGACGGTGGCGTCACCATCAATCGGCCGCCACGCGACGGCCGGATGGCCTTTGTCCGTTCTCCCGACAACATTTCCGTTGAGCTATTACAGAAGGGCGACGCACTGCCGCCGGCGGAGCCATGGGTTTCGATGCCGAACACCGGCGAGTGGTAGGCCTCAGGGCAGGGCCGCGAGCTTCCGGTTCAGGAGGTCGAAAAAGCCGTCGGCATTGACGCCGTGCATCCAGGTCGCATTGGCATCCCGTTCGGTGACATGCCAGATATCGGCGACCGTGGCGCCCATCGTCAGTTCCGATTGCGTTTCGATAGCGACATTGATCTCCTTGCCCGAAAACAGGTCAGGCTCGAGCAGATAGGCGATGGTGCATGGATCGTGCAGCGGTCCGCCATCCGTGCCGTACTTCTCCTCGTCGTATCGATTGTAGAATTCCAGCATGGCTTGCACGGCGGTGCCTGTCTTGTTGCCGAGCTTGCCGATCGCGGCCGTCCGCCGTGACGTGGTCATGACCTGGTGCGTCACGTCGAGCGGCATGACGACGATCGGGCGCCCGCTATGGAACACGATATCCGCGGCATGCGGATCGACGTAGATGTTGAACTCCGCGGACGGCGTCGTATTGCCGCCTTCGCGAAGAGCGCCGCCCATCAGCACGATTTCCTTGATCCTGGAGAGGATGCGCGGTTCGCGTACGATCGCCATGCCGATGTTGGTGAGAGGGCCGGTCGGGACCAGCGTGACCGAGTCGTCCTGGGCCTCCATCAGCGTATCGACGATGAAATCGACGGCATGCGTCGACTGCAGCGGCAGAGCCGGGTCGTAGATGTCGGTGCCGTCGATGCCCTCGCGGCCGTGAACATGCTCCGCGGTCACCAGGCAGCGCATCATCGGGCGCTCGCAGCCGGCAAATACCGGAACATCGGAAACGCCGGCCAGCTCGCAGATGATTCGCGCGTTGCGCTGGGTCTTGGTTAAGGGCACGTTTCCGGCAACGGTTGTGATGCCGGCGATATCCAGGACATCACGGGCGCCGAAGGCGAGAAGCAGCATCACGGCGTCGTCTTGCCCGGGATCGCAGTCGATCAGGATCTTCTTTCGTGCCATTAGCGGCCTCGTTGGCGGAGAACTGCGGCGATTTCTTCGCGCCGCGGCATCGACGTTGCGGTACCGGGACGCGTCACGGAGATCGCCGCAGCGGCGTTGGCGAACCATACCGCATCGGTGAGGGTTTGACCTTCGGCCAATGCCGCGGCGAGGGCACCGTTGAAGGCATCGCCGGCGCCAGTCGTTTCCACGACCTTGCCGGCATCGATCGCTGGCACATGGACCGAGATTTTAGGCGTCTTGAGGAAGGCCCCCTTGGCGCCAAGCGTGATGATGACTGCGGCAGTCCCGTGATCGAGAAAGAAGTCGGCGGCGCCGGATGCGTCGTCGGGTCCGCTTACCGCCATGCCCGACAGCGCTGCGGCTTCACTCTCGTTCGGCGTCGCGATATCGGCCAGTGCCCATAGGGAGGGGTCGCAGTCGGCCGCAGGCGCCGGGTTCAGAATGGTCGGCACCGCATTCTTGCGGGCGAGCCTCAGGCCGGTCTCGGCGACGGCCAGGGGCACCTCGAACTGGGTGACGAAGATGCCGGCCTTTGCAATGAACTCCTCACGCGCCTCGACTTCCGAGACGGTGATCGAACCGGCCGCCGCTGGGGAAACAACGATCGCATTCTCGCCCGTTGTCTCGCTGACGTAGATGCCGGCGGCGCCGGTGGGGTGGACCTTGCTTTCGATCAGGCAACGATCGTCGACACCCTCTTTTTCATAGAGTTCGAATGCCATGTCGCCAAAAGTGTCCGCGCCGATCTTGGCGATGAGGTCGACTGTGGCGCCGGCGCGCCGCGCCGCGATGGCTTGGTTCGAGCCCTTGCCGCCGGGCCCGATGCGAAAGTCGCGGCCCAACACGGTCTCGCCCGGCCGCGGCAGCGCCGCCGGGGTCACAAAGGTGAGGTCGGCCACATAGATGCCGAGGATGCAGACGGGGCGGGTCATTGACGCGTTCGTGAACGAGCATAAAGGCTTCACCCAAGTCGGCAAGGGCGCGCTAGAGTTTGCCATGCCTGCCACGCCACCGGATCGCCGCCTGATACCCGACCTCGAGGCGCTTGCATCGTGCGATCCCCACATCGCTGCCGCCTACGGCGCCATCGGCGTGCCACGCCGCCGCCGGCAACCCAAAGGGTTTGCCGGTCTGTTACGCATCGTCATGGCCCAGCAGCTTTCCGTCCATGCCGCGCGCGCCATCATTGCCCGCCTCGACGAGGCAACGGGGTGCGAGCCCGCGCCATTCGAGGCCCTGTCGGACGAGCGGCTACGGGCGCTCGGCCTCAGCCGCCAGAAAATTGCCTACGGTCGTGCCATGGCGCAGGCGGTGAACTCTGGCGCTCTTGATTTTCGCCGGGTTCACCGAATGTCCGACGAGGAGGCGATCGCGGCACTGACCGAGGTCAAGGGCATCGGCCGTTGGACCGCCGAGATCTACCTGCTGTTTTCGCTCGGGCGGCCGGACATCATGCCCGCCGGCGATCTGGCGCTGTGCGCGGCGACGCAGAAGCTGAAGCGGTTACGTTCTCGTCCCGACGAGAAGCGCATGCGCCGGATTGCCGAAGCCTGGCAACCGCACCGGAGCGCTGCGGCCCGTTTCCTCTGGCACTACTACGCTCATCCCGGTGTTCCGGAATCGCAAAGGTCGGCCGCCTGATGCTCCTGCGCTCCTTGTTCATCGTTCTTGCCATGATCCTGGGCCAGTCGGTCGTTCGCGCTGCGTCGGCACAACAGGTGGACCTGGAACTGGTTCTTGCCGTCGACGTCTCCGGCAGCATCGACTTCGAAGAGGCGAGATTGCAGCGCCAGGGCTACATGGCTGCATTCCTCGATCCCGTCGTCCTCAGCGCGATTCGCTCGGGTCCGACGGGACGCATTGCGGTTACCTACGTGGAGTGGTCGGGTGCCTTCAGCCGGTCGACGACCGTCGACTGGATGATGATAGACAGCGAAGCCTCTGCCGAGGCCTTCGTGACCGCCCTTGAGAACGCGCCCCTGCATCGCGGACGCTATACGTCGATCAGCGGCGCCATCGAGTTTGCCCTGCCGCTGTTCGAGCAGAACAGCTTTCAGGGTGCCCGTCGGGCCATTGATATCTCCGGGGACGGACCGAACAACAACGGACGAATGGTCGACGAGGCGCGGGACATGGCCGCCGCCGCCGGCGTGACGGTGAACGGCCTGCCCATCATCAACGACCGACCGAATCCGTTCGGCATTCCGCAGATGAAGGATCTCGACATCTACTTCGAGAACTGCGTCATCGCCGGTCCGGGGGCGTTTGTGGTCGTTGCCGAAGGTTTCGACGATTTCGGCAGCGCCATTCGGCGCAAGCTGATTCTGGAGATCGCTGGCCGCATGCCGGACACGATTCACCGTGCGCAAGGCTATCAGCCGCCGCCATGCAATATTGGCGAGCAGATGATGCGACAGTTCCGCGGCGGGCGCGGGTTCGACTTCTTCGACACGTTCTGAGAGAGGACCATGGAAGACATCGAGACACCGGAAGGCGTTTCCGGCAACGCCGAGCCCGCGTGGGGCAGCGACACCATGGCGCTGGCCGTCCGCAACACCGGTGTTCGCTATGTCGCCCTCAACCCAGGTGCCAGTTTTCGCGGCTTCCACGACAGCCTGGTCAACTTCCTGGGCAACCGCGACCCGCAGATGATCTTGTGCCTGCACGAGGAGCATGCGGTGGCGATCGCTCATGGCTTTGCCAAGGTCGCCGGCGAGCCGATGGCCGTGGTGCTGCACAGCAACGTCGGCTTGATGCACGGGACCATGGGGATTTTCAACGCGTTCTGCGATCGGGTTCCGGTTCTTGTTCTGGGCGCGACCGGTCCGGTCGACGCCGCCAAACGCCGCCCCTGGATCGACTGGATTCACACGGCGCAGGATCAGGGCGCGCTCGTGCGCAACTTCATCAAGTGGGACGACCAGCCGGCGTCGGTGAAGGCGTCCGTCGAATCGATTTATCGCGCCAATCAGATCGCGCGGACAGCGCCGCGCGGGCCGGTCTATGTCTGCCTCGATGCGGAACTGCAGGAGGAGCGGCTCGACGCCCCAATCGTGCCGCCGAACGCCAAGCGCTTTGGCGCCGCGGCGCCCGCCCAACCCGCGGACGACGCCATCCGGACTGCGGCTGCGTTGCTTGACGGCGCGCGGCGGCCGGCCATCTTCTCCGGCCGCATGGCGCGGACGCAGGAAGCCTGGGAGGCCCGCGTGCGCCTTGCGGAAAAGCTTGGCGCGGTTGTCTTCACCGACTTCAAGGCCGGCGCGACGTTTCCGACGGCGCACCCACAACACGGCGGCGCCATCCAGTTTCTTTCGGATGCACAGAAGGAGCTAGTGCGCGCCTGCGACGTCATCCTGAGCCTGGACTGGATCGATCTGGCCGGAACGCTGGGCCAGGTGTGGCCCGAAGGCGATCCCGGGCCGAACGTCATTCACGCTTCCGTCGACCAGTACGTTCACAACGGATGGAGCATGGATCACCAGGGGCTGCCGCCCGTCGATATCCTCCTGGCGAGCGAGCCCGACGTAGCCGTTCCCCTGATCCATGAGGCATTGGCCAAAGCGCGCCCGCCGGAAGCAACACCGCCCGCGCCGGCACCCGCTCCGCTCGAACAGGATGGCAAGCTGACGCTCGATCATATCGTCGAAGCGTTGAAGGACGCCGCGGGCGACGACCCGGTATCCCTGGTCCGCTTGCCGGGCGGCTGGCCGGGCAACCGCTGGGCGTTCAGCGGGCCGATGGACTACTTGGGGACCGACGGCGGCGGCGGGATCGGGTCCGGTCCCGGCATGGCGATCGGCTCGGCCCTTGCACTGAAAGACTCAGGACGGCTGGCTGTGGCCATCATCGGGGACGGCGACTACCTGATGGGGGTCAACGCATTCTGGACGGCGGCGCACTACGGCATTCCACTGCTGACGATCGTCGCCAACAACCAGTCGTATTACAACGACGAGATGCACCAGGATCGCGTTGCCCGCATGCGGGCGAGGAACCCCGAGAACCGGTGGATCGGCCAGAAGATCGTCGACCCGGCGGCCGATCTGGCGAAGCTGGCCGAAGGGCAAGGCGTTGCCGGGATCGGGCCTGTAGAGAGCTTGGGGCATCTGCAAAGCGCAATGATGGAAGGTATTTCCGTGCTGCGAAGCGGTGGCGCATGCGTCATCGACGTTCGCGTCGGCCCGCGCGGCGCAACCGCGGCATCGATGATCGGCCGCCGCTGATCTAACGCAGCTTCGGGTTCAACGCGTCGCGCAGCCAGTCCCCGAGCAGATTGACCGCGAGGACCAGCGTCGCCAGGGCGGCCCCCGGAAACACGACGATCCACCATTCGCCGGAGAACAGGAAATTGTTCCCGGTGTTGACCAGGGTGCCGAGAGACGGCTGTGTCGGCGGTACGCCGACGCCAAGAAACGAAAGCGTCGCCTCTGCCAGGATCGCGACAGCCAGGCTGACGGTCGCGATGACAAGGACGGGGCCGGTAACGTTCGGCAGGATGTGACGCACCATGATCGCCGATGCCGGCCGGCCGATGACCCGCGCTGCCTGCACGTACTCCTTGTTCTTTTCGACCATCGTCGAGCCCCGGACGGTGCGGGCGAAGTTGACCCATCCCGACAGGGCGATCGACAGGATGAGCACCGGGATGGCCAGATCGTCAACGGAGGCGCGGGGCAGGGCCACGCGGGCGACGCCGTTAATGAGTAGCGCGATCAGGATGACCGGAAACGACAGCTGGACGTCCGCGATCCGCATGATCGCGCTATCCACGATGCCGCCAAAATAGCCTGCGATGAGTCCGAGGGTGACGCCGATCAGCATCGCCAGAAGGACCGACGCCACGCCGACGAATGTCGAGACGCGAAGGCCATAGAGGATGGCGGAAAAGACGTCGCGACCCTGGTCGTCGCTGCCGAGCCAGAATTGCCAAGTGCCGCCGTCGCTCCAAATCGGCGGAGAAAACGCATCGAGTAGGTCGAGGCTTGCTGGATCGAACGGGTTCTGTGGCGCAATCCAGGGGGCAAAGAGGGCGGCGGCCAGGAATGCGACGGTGACAAAGGCTGCGGCCAGCGTCAGTGGTGATCGGCTCAAGCTGTACGCAAGGTCGCTCTCGATCGTCCGTCGCAGCGTGCTCACCAAGACTGTCACGAGTGCCCCAAGGCCACCCGGCGTGGGGGGCGCCCGCGCGGCGGGGGCGGGGGGGGGGGGGTAGGGAAGAAGAACCAGGAGGTTTAAAAAAAAAAAAAG
>JAYQVF010000177.1:0-6411 GCA_038148335.1 Alphaproteobacteria bacterium
AACGGTGGCCGGCTTCAGGTTGGAATGCCCGGCCGGATAACGTCGGAATCCGCACAAAGCAAGCGCGTCTCACCGACATGCCTGATCACCTTCGAACGGAACCGCTACAGCGTGCCTGCGTCTTTTGCGAACCGGCCCGTCAGCCTGCGGATTTATCCCGAGCGACTGGTCGTTGCAGCCGAGGGCAATATCCTCTGCGAACATACGCGGATCATTGAACGCAGTCACGACAAGCCGCCGCGAACGATTTACGACTGGCGGCATTACCTTGCCGTCATCCAGCGCAAACCCGGTGCGTTGCGTAATGGTGCGCCCTTCCTGGAATTGCCTTCGGCCTTTCGGCAACTACAGGACCAGATGCTTCGCCGTCCCGGCGGTGATCGTGAGATGGCCGATATCCTCGCCCTTGTCCTTCATCACGACGAAGAGGCCGTCCTGCAAGCCGTGGAACTCGCCCTGGAGGCGGGCGTGGCGACCAAAACGCATGTGCTGAATCTGCTGCACATGCTGATCGACGGCAAGACGACCGACGGTCCCGGTATCGATACGCCGCCGGCGCTGACCTTACGGCGTGAACCTGAGGCAAATGTTGAACGCTATGATGGCCTGCGCGTCCGGATCGCAGGAGGTCGCCATGCGTCATGATCCTGCAAGTGCCGCCGTTGTCATCATGCTGCGAAGCCTGAAGATGTACGGTATGGCCCAGGCCGTCACAGACCTGATCGAACAAGGGGCCCCGGCTTTCGATGCGGCGGTGCCCATTCTGTCGCAGTTGCTGAAAGCCGAAATGGCCGAGCGCGAGGTTCGCTCCATCGCCTATCATATGAAGGCGGCTCGCTTCCCGGCTTACAAGGATCTTTCCGGCTTTGACTTCGCCGCCAGCGAGATCAACGAAGCGACAGTGCGGCAATTGCATCGATGTGAGTTCATGGATGGAGCGCACAATGTCGTGCTTGTCGGCGGCCCAGGAACAGGCAAAACCCATGTCGCGACAGCCCTCGGCATCCAGGCCATCGAGCATCATCGCAGAAAAGTTCGCTTCTTCTCGACGATCGAACTGGTCTATGCGCTTGAGCAGGAAAAGGCCAAGGGCAAGGCGGGACAAATCGCCGAGACCCTGGTCCGTCTTGACCTGGTCATCCTCGACGAGCTTGGATATCTGCCATTCAGCGCCTCAGGTGGAGCATTGCTCTTCCACCTGCTGAGCAAGCTTTATGAACGGACCAGCGTCGTCATCACCACCAACCTGAGCTTCAGCGAATGGGCATCTGTCTTCGGCGATGCCAAAATGACCACCGCGCTCCTCGATCGCCTGACCCATCGTTGCCATATCCTGGAAACAGGAAACGACAGCTTCCGCTTCAAAGCCAGTTCCGCCGCCGCAGCACACAAGAGAGGAGAAAAGCCAAGCCCTTGACCAAAACCTGATCAGAAAACCATACTCAGAGGTGGCTCACTTCTCGGTGGAAAAACCGGCTCACTTCTGCGCGGAAATCAACACCCCGCTGGCTGAAGGATAACCGGACAATCACCGTGCGCACGTGCTTCGGCAAGCTCGCGCTGCCAAGCCCTCGATATCGACGCTGCCGATGCCAAGCGATAGCCGGCTTTGTCGCGCCTGTCGTGGCAGCGTTGCCTGAACGCGTTACTCCCGATCTGCTTGCGCTCGAGGCGCGTTGGGCTTCCCTTGTGGCCTACGGTGTCACCGCCGCTCTCCTGGCCGACGTACTGCCGATCGACGAGGCCGTGAACGCGTCGACGATCAGGAACGACGCGATGCGCGTCGCCGAGCGCCTCGAAGCCGAGCTCGGGCCCGAGCAGGCAATGTTCGCGAGCGGATGCCAGGCCGAATGGAACAAGATGCCGATTCCCGGACCGCCTGTGACAATCGGCATCGATGGCGGCTACGTGCGCAGTTGGGCTGACAGACCGACCAATTTCGAGGTGATTGTCGGCAAGTCCGTGCCTGAAGAAGGACCGGTACGGCGATTTGGCTTTGTGGCGGCGCATGACGAAAAACCGAAGCGCCGTTTGCACGAGCTTCTCATCGATCAGGGCATCGCGACGAACCAAGAGGTGACCTTCATGTCGGATGGCGCCAGCAATCTGCGCGACCTCCAATATTACATGCGTCCCAATGCGGAGCACGTTCTCGACTATTTCCACATCGCCATGCGCATCACGGTGCTCCAACAGATGGCGCGTGGCCTGCCGCCACCGGTCAGCGCCGCAGCGGTCGCGGCTGTCGCGGTGCTCGAAAGCGTGAGGCGCTATCTGTGGCACGGCAACGTCGGAAGGGCGCTCGAGCTGATCGAGGATTTCGGTGACGGCTTCGATCTGATCCGCGACCCGCCACCGGAAGTACGCAAGCTGCGCCGGTATCTCGAAGAGTTTAGCCGCTACATGTAGCGGCTTGCCAACATAAGCGCCTCTGCTCGCAAATATCGGCATTTTCTGCTCGAATTATCTGACAATGGAGCGGGCGTCGTGCTCACGCTCTTTGCCAATGTGCTCGCAAACATCCGGGTCTGCTTGCAAACATCCCCCACGTGCTCAGATTAATTGCCAGCGACGGCATGGTCAAACCGGGACGCCTGCCTGTCGTAGTTGCTCGGTCAGCTGACGGGAATATTCGGGATCAAGGGTGCCCGCCAGGAAGGCGCGGATATACGGACATGCGCTGTGGCTTTCCCTCCTTGGCGCTTCGGGTGCAGGAGGTTCTGCAGCATGATCCGTTGTCAGGGCATCTCTTCGTCTTCAGGGGCCGCAGATCGGATATTTTGAAGATCATCTGGCATGATGGTCTGGGCGCCTGCCTTTTTACCCGGCGGCTGGAGAAGGGCCGGTTTATCTGGCCGAATATGGGATAGCATCCGTCAAGGTGGTGTAGAATTGGGACCGGGCCGTCATGATCAGGCGGCTCTGGGTGAAATTTCTCCATCGCAGCTACGCGAGGAGGTAGAGCTGAGTTTAAGTGCTGTCATTGAAGTTTCACGAGCCTGATAAACGGACGTCATATGTCGCCCATAGTGATGCAAATATTCAATCGATGCACCACTAACGATCAGGATTATTGTGATGCTGGCTCTGAACGGAGTTGCCGTGACCTATGCCAACGGCACCCAAGCTTTGAAGACAACGACATTGACGTTCAACCAGGGTCAGTTCGTCGTGCTCCTCGGTAGATCCGGCGCAGGCAAATCTACCCTCATCCGGACACTCAACGGCTTGGTTGCGCCGACGTCTGGTTCGATCACTTCTAACGATATTGGTGCTCTGGATGCGGAAACTAAGCTTCGCATTCACCGAAGGCGAACTGGGATGATATTCCAGCAGCACCAACTCATAGGGCGCTTGAGCGCGCTCGACAACGTCATGACGGGCCGCCTGGGCTACCACTCTGGCTGGCGTACGTTGTTCCCTATGCCGCGTTCGGATCGAAGGCTGGGGTTGGAATGCCTTGAACGCGTAGGCCTTCTTGATAAGGCTCTCGTCAGGGCGGATCAACTATCCGGCGGTCAGCAGCAACGGGTGGGCATTGCGCGCGCGCTGGTCCAGAAGCCCCAACTGGTCCTTGCAGATGAGCCCGTTGCAAGTCTGGACCCTGAAACGGCTGTCGAGGTCCTGTCGCAGCTTCGCGAAATATGCACAGCCGACGGCATCACTGCTGTGATCAGCCTTCATCAGATCGATCTAGCTCGCCGGTTCGGCGACCGGGTCATTGCTATGCGCGACGGGGAAGTGGTTGCGGACGCCGCT
The DNA here is from genome assembly GCA_038148335.1 of Alphaproteobacteria bacterium. Classification (GTDB taxonomy): domain Bacteria; phylum Pseudomonadota; class Alphaproteobacteria; order SHVP01; family SHVP01; genus CALJDF01. Next base: position 3,760 of record JAYQVF010000177.1, read on the forward strand.
GTCGACGAACTGACCGATCAAATGTGTGCGTCGATCTACCGCAGCGCCCCAAGAAATCCGACCACAACACAAGATTTGTCCAACTACGAGTATGATCAACCTTTAGCTGCCATGGAGGCCGCATTATGAAGAAGCTTCTGTCCCTCGCATTCCTCGCCGTTCTTGGCTGGAGTTCGTTGGCGCATGCTGGCTCAAATCCAGAGACATTGCGCGTCGCGTTGCTACCGGACGAGAACGCCGCCACTGTCATCAAAAACAATCGTCCTCTCGAGGAGTATCTTGAGAAGACACTCGGTCGGGAGATTGAACTGATCGTAACGACCGACTACTCGTCAATGATCGAAGCGATGCGTTTCGGCCGGCTTGAGTTGGCTTATTTCGGGCCGCTCTCTTACACGCTCGCGAAAACCAAGGCTGATATCGAGCCTTTCGCAGCACTTATGAAGGATGGCGAAACTACCTATCGCGCTGTAGTTGTCGCCAATGCAGAGGCTGGCATCGAAAGCCTTGAAGATGCAAAAGGGAAAAAGGTCGCGTTTGGGGACGTGGCTTCCACCTCAAGCCACCTTATCCCGAAATCTATGCTGCTTAAGGCCGGAGTTGAGGCTGGAAAAGACTATAGCGAGAACTTCGTAGGGTCGCATGATGCCGTGGCTATTGCAGTGCAGAATGGCAATGCTCAGATTGGCGGACTTTCGTTGCCCATCTACAATTCAATGGTCGCTCGTGGCACCATTGATCCTAAGAAAGTTATCGCCCTCGCCGAGTCCGATCCGTTCCCGCAGTACCCCTGGACCATGCGGTCGGATCTTGACACTTCGTTGAAAGAGGCGATCACCAAAGCCTTCATCGACCTTAAAGACGAAAAGGTATTGGCATCCTTCAAAGCCGATGGGTTCGCTCCGATCGATGACAAAGCCTACGACGTCGTCCGTGAGCTCGGTAAAGTGCTGAACTTGGACCTGAGTCAGTAAGGCGCGTTCGAGACAGTTTCTCACCTTTCGACGCAGGCGCTGGCCTGCGTCCTTTCTTCCAGGATATGTGATGACACAGCCGTCGGCCGACTACGACTCTATCCTTCAACATCAAAACAAAGCTTGGACCAGAGCTGGCGTGATCGCGTTGGCAATTGCGTGTGTGATCATTGTTAGCAGTTATCACTCCGGTCTTCTTGATCTGGAGCGTCTGGGATCTGGGTTTCCTGCGCTCTGGCAGCTCGGTACGGAAATGTTTCCCCCGGATTTCAACCGAGGCTTGGAGTGGATCAGCCCTCTCATCGACACTCTGGCGATGAGTATAGCTGGGACTGCGATCGCGGTACTGATATCACTTCCAGTTGGCTTTTTCGCCTCAGGGAAAACAGCACCCAACGCTGTCATCTATATGATCTCGCGTGGATTGTTGAATGGTCTACGGTCGATCCCGGAGCTGATTATGGGCATCGTCTTCGTGGCGGCAGTGGGATTTGGAGCGCTCCCAGGCGTGCTGGCTCTTGGTCTTCACTCGGTTGGCATGGTGGGCAAGTTCTTTGCGGAGGCGATCGAGCATTGCGATAATGCGCCTATAGAAGCCGCACGCGCAGCTGGTGCGTCGCCGTTCCAGATCGTGACGCGGGCGATCTTGCCACAAGTTCTACCGCAATTGGCCGATGTGACCATCTATCGGTGGGAGTACAACTTCCGCGCCTCGACAATCCTGGGCACTGTGGGAGCTGGTGGTATCGGTTTCGAGTTGATGACATCCCTCCGGATCATGAATTATCAGGAGGTTCTTGCGATCATGCTCGTTGTCCTTCTGATGGTCACCATCGTTGACCAGGTCGGCGCTCTCCTCCGCCGCCAGCTGCAATAGAAGGATAAATTAAATGCTCCCAAAGGTAGTAATCACCCATCGCGTCCACGAGGAGATTATCTCAAAGCTATCTCCCCACGCTCGTTTAGTTTGCAACGATACTGATGATACATGGCCCCGCGAGAAACTGCTCGCAGAATTGAGCGACGCCAAGGCGATGATGGCGTTCATGCCGGACATGATCGACGCGTCTGTACTCGCGCACGCTCCCGATCTTCAACTTGTGGCATGTGCGCTGAAAGGCTTCGATAACTTCGACATCGAAGCCTGCACGCAGCGTGGAGTCCACGTCACGATAGTGTCCGATCTTCTCACTGACCCGACAGCCGAACTTACAATCGGTCTGATGATTGCTCTTGGGCGGCACATTCTGCCAGGCGACAAGAGCGTCAGGAGGGATTACAAAGGTTGGCGCCCTCGGTTTTACGGCCTTGGGCTGCAGGGCACAGCAATCGGCATTTTAGGGATGGGAGCGATCGGAAAAGCTATAGCACAGCGCCTAAGTACCTTCGGCGCCATTGTGTCGTACTGGGATCGTCAATCCCTGGACAAAGCCGATGAGATCAGACTGAACGTAAAGCCTCTTGAATTTGACCAGTTGATCTCGTCGTCTACCTTTCTTGTGTGTGCACTCCCGCTTTCGGCCGAAACGAAGCATCTCCTCGGCGCTGAACAACTCGCCAAAATGCCCAAAGGAGCACTTCTTATTAATGTTGGAAGTGTTAGCGTTTTTTATGAAGAGGGTGTTGTCGCTGCTTTGCAGGGGGGGAGCTTGGGTGGCTACGCCGGTGTTGTTTTTGA
>JAYQVF010000178.1:0-6403 GCA_038148335.1 Alphaproteobacteria bacterium
TCGCTCGGCGGCATCGGCCGGCGGGTCCAGCGCTACGCCCACCAGCGCGGCTACACGCTCGTGCGCGACCTTGCGAGCCACGGCGTCGGCGCGGCGCTGCACGAAGAGCCCGGCGAAATTCCGACCTGGTTCGATCCGCGCGAGCGCCGCCGTCTTCACGAGGGGCTGGTGTTCACCATCGAGCCGTTTCTGTCGACCGGGGCGCAGTCCGTCGAGATCGCGCCGGACGGCTGGTCGCTGATGACCCGCCGCGGCACGCTGACCGTCCAGTATGAGCATACGATGGTGGCGACCCGCGACGGGATCGAAGTCCTGACCGCCGGCGCGCACTGACCCGACGCCCATGAGCCCTTTCGCAGACCTCGTCACCCACGTCGTCAGCGCCGTGGTGCCCGCGGCGCCGGGCGACGCCTTCGCCTTTCTCGCCGACGCCGGCAATGTCGACACGTGGACGCTCGGCTCGATGGACGCGCAGAACCTCGGCGACGGAGTCTATGTCGGCCGCTCTCTCTATGACGGCGGCTCGACCTACTTCAAGGCCGACCCCGACCCCGCGCGCGGCGTCGTCGACTATCTCGTCGGCAGCGATCCCGACGGACTGGTGAAGCGAATCTCCGCGCGCGTCGTGCCCGGCGAAGACCAGGGCTACGGCAAGGGAACGTCCATCGTCATCCTGTCGGCCTGGCGGCCGGCAGGCATGAGCGATGCCCGCTGGCACCGCCTGTGCGCCTTCCACGAAGTCGAAATCCTGCTTCTGGCGAAGCGGCTCGGCGCCGACTAGCCCGCAATCAGCCGCACCACGACGACGAAGCCCATCCCGATCGCGATCGTCACGAACAGGTTGCGGGTGATGATCGCCGCCGCCAGCGTCGGCAGCACGGCCCACATCGTGACGTCGTCGATGTCGAGTTGCAGCGTGCCGTCCTTCACCAGGACCAGCTGGACCACCATGCTCGACAGCACCGCGACCGGCAGGTGCTTGAGCGTCTCCTCGACGACGCGCGGCAGCTTGCGGCTGCCGAGCAGCGCCAGCGGCGCCGACTTGAGAAACAGGGTGACGGCGCTCATCCCGAGGATGGTGGCGAGCATCGCTATTTCGCCCATCGGTCCGCCCCCAGTCCGATGAGAATGCCGACCGCCGTCGCCAGCAGGATCGTCCAGAACGACGCGCCGACGGCGAAAAACCCGATCGTCGCCGCCGCCGCGCCGAGCCCGACCAGCACCTGGCCGCGGTCGCGCACCAGCGGCACCAGCAGGCCGACGAACATCGCCGGCATCGCGAAATCGATGGCGAAGGCGTCGAGGTTCTCGGCCGTCTGACCGACGATGACGCCGGCCGTCGTCGCCCCGACCCACACCAGGTGGCCGACGATGTTGGTGGTGTAGATCTCGGTCTTGGTCGCGTTGCCCCTGGGCAGCCGCGCGATGTGCAGGGCGAAGGTCGCGTCGGTGAGTTGCATCGCGTACAGCGTGCGCTGCCACCATGAGAACTGGCGCAGATAGGGCACCAGGCCCGATGCCATGACGAAGAACCGCGCGTTGATCACGGCGGCGGTTATGATGATCGACACCGGCGGCAGGCTGAGCGCGATCATCTGCACGCCGACCAGTTGCGCCGTGCCGGCATAGACCAGCGCCGACATCGCGACCGCCAGCCACGGCGGGATGCCGCTGTCGATCGCCAGCACCCCGTAGGCCATGCCGATCGCGGTATAGACCATCAGCACCGGCGAAATGACGCCGATGCCGCGCGCCACGTCGCGCAGCGGCCCGTTCTTTCGGGGAGTTTCCGCCTCTTCGCTCATAGGCCGCGACTGAACACGTTGATTACGGTCTGTGCAAGAGACCCGGCGTCATCCCGTCACCAGCCGCAGTCCCGCGACCAGCGCCACGCCGAGGAACACCGTAAGCAGCATGCTGCGGCGCCAGGCGGCGATCGCGATCGTCGGCAGTAGCGCCCACCAGCGCACGTCGTCGGGCGCGATCAGCACGGCGCCCTCGCGCACCGCCAAAAGTTGCATGGTCAGCGCCGCCAGCGCGGCCGCCGGCACGTATTCCAGCATCTCCTCCATGACGCGCGGCAGGCGCCGGCCGCTCAGCAGCAGCAGGGGCGCGGCGCGGATCGCCAGCGACACCGCAGCGACGCCAAACACGGTCAGGAGGAGAGTCGTCTGGTCCATTTCCGCGTTCCATAGCCGGCCAGCCCGCCGATGCACGCCGCCAGCAGGATGCTCCACTGCGCCGCCCCGGCCGAGTAGAGAAGTAGCAGCGCCAGGCCGCCGACGCCGGCCGCCACGCCGTGCCCGACGTTGCGGATCATCGGCACCATCAGCGCGACGAACATCGCGGGCATCGCATAGTCGATGCCGTAGGCGTCGAGATCGCCCATCCGGTTGCCCGCCAGCGCGCCCACGACCGAGGCGCCGAGCCAGATCAGGTAGGTCACGATGTTGACCGCGAAGATCTCCACCTTCGACACCCGGCGCACCGGCAGGGTCGCCGCGTGCAGCGCGAAGTTCAGCGTCACCAGGTGAAAGGCGTAGGCCGTCTTCTCCCAGCGCGACAGCCGCTGCAGGTAGGGCGCAAGCGCGGCCGACATGACGAGATAGCGCGCCATCGTCACCGCCGCCGTCGCAATGATCGCGACCGGCGACAGGTTCAGCATGATCATCGGCAGGATCGCGAGCTGCGCGGTGCCGGCATAGATTAGCGCCGACATCGCCACCGCCATCCACGGCGCGATCCCGGCGTCGACGGCGATCACCCCGAAGGCAAGCCCGACCGCGGCATAGGCCGGCTGCGCCGGCAGCGTCTGGACGACGCCGCGCGCCGCATCGCGCCAGAAAGAAGAAGCTGCCGGCTCGTCTGTCATGGCGCGCGAGGGAACACCCTGACGCCCCGCGGCGCAAGGGCCGCGCGCTAGGCGGCCGTTCGCCCACCGGGTAATAATGTCGCATGACTCGCGCCGAACAATGGCAGGCCGTCCGGCACATGGCCCTTCGCTATGGACCGCTGGCCGCCCTGATCGGCCTCGTGCCGGGCTACTTCATCGGCGACGGCAGCATCCTCGCGGTCGTCACCGGTGGGCTGATCGGCCTCCTGATCGGCACCGGCATGGTCGTCTTCGAGGTCAGCTGGGGCGTCGGCCTCATTCCGCGCGCCTGGCGCGAAGCGCCGTTCCTCACGGTGGTCCTCACCAAGAGCCTCGTCTGGCTCGTCATCATCGTCGTCGGCCTTGCCCTGCCCCTCTCGACCCTCGGCGGAAGCCCGCGCGACGCGCTCATCGACTCCGACTTCGTCGTGTCGATCGTGGTCAGCTTCGGCGTCGCCGCCGTGATGAACCTCATCTTCCAGGTCAACCAGCTGATGGGCCGCGGCGTGCTACTGCGCCTGATCCTCGGGCGCTACCACCGGCCGCGCGAGGAGACCCGCATCTTCCTGTTCATCGACCTGCGCGGCTCGACCGCGATCGCCGAATCGCTCGGCAACCTGCGCTACCACGGCCTGCTGCGCCGCTTCATCGCCGACATCACCCCGCCGATCGTGCGCTTCGGCGGCGAGATCCACCGCTACGTCGGCGACCAGGTCATCGTCACCTGGACCAGGGACGAAGGCCTCGCCGACGCCGCCTGCGTGCGCTGCGGCTTCGCCATGGCCGACGCCATCGAACGAAACCGCGCACGCTACCTGTCCGAGTTCGGCGTCACGCCCGCATTCTGGGCGGGCCTGCACATGGGCGAGATCGTGTCGGGCGAAATCGGCGCCGTGAAGCACGAGATCGTCTATCTCGGCGACACCATGAACGCGACCGCGCGCATCGAACAGGCATGCCGCGAGTTCGATCGCCCGTTCGTCGTCTCATCCGACGTGGTCGACGCCCTCACGCTGCCGAACGATACCGCGGCCGAAAGCCTCGGCGCGGTGACCCTGCGCGGCATCGCCGCGCCCCTCGACCTCTTCGCCCTGTCGCGCCGCTAGATCGCGGCGCCGGGCCGCGATCCGGCTACTTGCAGTTCTCGGCGTTGATGTTCTTCGGTTCCGCGAACGTGCCGTCCGCGTTCTGTTTCTGCCACGCGACCGGCGAGCCGTCGGCGGCGCACAGGCCGGCCGGCAGCTTCTTGTACTGAACGCCGCGCCAGGTCGTGATCTCGCCCGTGGTGCAGGCGGCGAGACCCGCCGCCAGGATGCCGATGGCGATAAGCGCTTTGCCCTTCATGGTGTGGTTCCTTTGTATGGCGTGCGGAGTCTTGTTCTGCGCTCCGCCGCTCCGCCGCTCCGCCGCTCCGCCGCCCCGCCACTCTACACCCGCCGCAGGACCGGGCCCAGCCGACTCCCAGCGTCTCAGCGGCGCGCGGTTTTCCGGGGCACCAGCGGTGCGCAGGATTCCGCCACACCGCCCCGGTCGAGCAGCGCTTCCCCACCCTTTTCCCAGAACGCGATCCGGCCGCCGTCGGCGTTGAGGGCATAGCGCGCGCCGGAGCCGCTCGGCACGCGCGGCAGTTCGTGCACCGCATCCGCCAGTTCGACGAAGACGCGATCGTCGAGAAAGCGCGCCCGCACGACGTCGCCGCCGCAGACGAAATCGACATTGGCCGCCGACACCGACCCGGGCGGCACGACACGGACCAGCGCCAGAGTGCCGAGGTCGGCGGTCGCACCGTCCGCCTTCGCCACCGGCGTTGTCGCGGTCGTCCAGCGCAGATCGCCCGCCGGATCGCGACCGTGCCCTCGATGCCATAGCGCCGCGCGGGATCGAGCAGCGCCATGTCGACCGACACGCTGAACGGCACGGGTACCTGCGTGCCGTCGAGCACCGTCACCTGCTCGGCCAGCAAGACGGCGGGCCCGTCGTCCGCCGTCACGTCGCTGAACGACACCCGCACGATGCTGCCCGGCGGCAGCGCGATCCGCTCGCGGTAGGCGAGCGCGCCGGTCACGGTGAGAAAATCGCCGACGCGCTCCTCGTCGGGCGCCACCGGCAGCGGCGTCCCGGCGCAGGCGGCCAGCAGACCGGACAACGCAAGCGCCGCCAGGACGCGCCTCACTCGCCGTCCCAATAGTCGCGCGCGTCGCCGGCGCGGCCGACGAAGCGGAAAGGCGGCCCCCCCTCGCCGGCGGCGCGCACCGCGAACTTGCCGCTGTCGGGATATTCGGCGACGTCGGGCGAGTGCTTGGTGCTGAACGCGAGATAGCGCAGGTCCTCGTTGCCTGTATTGATGATCTGGTGCGCAGTCTCGGGCCCGCCGGTCGGACAGGCGACGACGTCGCCCACCCGCAGCGGATGGCGCGCCGCGCCGATGCGGACCTCGCCGGCACCGGCCAGGACCACGAAGACCTCTTCGTTGGCGCGGTGGCTGTGAAACGGGAACGCCCGCTTGCCCGGCGGCACGACGGTCAGGTTGCAGCCGATCTCGCGCGCGCCGATGCGCTCGCCGATCTGGCCGAGCTGTGCGGCGAACTTCTCGTCGGCGACGCCGCCGCCCGGCATCGCCGGCGCGCCATGGCCGAAGGCCACGAAATCGAGCTCGTCGAGATTGATGATCGGCCGCGTCATGTTGTCTCCCTCCCGCGTATTGCGCCGCCGCCAGTTTAGCGAACCGCTGGCATGCCGTCCGCACCGCGTGGCGCCGGCGCGGGTCCCGGTGCTAACCTTCGCAACCGGGAGGACACCGCACATGCTGCTCAATCGCGAACGCGCCAATGCCGTCATGGACCGCCACGGGCTCAAGGGCCTCGTCGTGCGCGAGAAACACAACGTCTATTACATGACCGACTACTGGGAATCGCTCAGCGAGGGCGGCTGGCCCTTCGCCGCGTTCGCGGTCCTGCCGCGCGACCCCAAGGCGCCGCCGACGCTGGTCTTCCCGTCGATCTCGCTGCAGCGCCTCGACGTCGCCTCGCCCACCTGGGTCGAGAACATCATCGCCTTCTCGGACTATTCCGGCCGCCAGGCCGGCGAGGAAGGCGTGCAGACCGCCGACGACGAGCCACCCGCCGCGCCCTATGTCGGTTGGCCGACGCGCGACGGTGCCCCGCTGTCGCCGCTGGCGAAGAAATGGTCCGATCGGCGCGACGAATACCGCCCCAGGGTCGCTGCCTCGCCCGCCTGGGCGCTGCGCCGCGCGCTCAAGGAAACAGGCCTGACCTCGGGCCGCATCGGCACCGACGACCTGCGCCTTACCTATTGGATGGCCGAGATGGGCCTCGACGGCATCGAGCCCGTCGACGCCGTCAACGTCCTGCGCGAGATCCGCATCATCAAGACCGAACCCGAGATCGCCATCATGCGCGAGGGCGCAAAGATCAACGAGGCGTCGTGCCTCGCCGCGATCGACGCCATGCACGAGGGCGCGACCTGGCCCGAACTCACCACCGTCTACGCCACCGAGATGGCGAAGCGCGG
>JAYQVF010000179.1:0-1600 GCA_038148335.1 Alphaproteobacteria bacterium
CTTGGCGCGGATGGTTTCGCCTGTTTCGTAGACGTGAAATTCCATCCGGTCGAGCTCTTGCAACAGGTCGTTCGGGAACTCGATATCGGCTTTGTCGATCTCGTCGATCAGCAAGACAACCTTGCCCTCGGCCTCGAAGGCCTGCCAGAGCTTGCCCTTCTTGATATAGTTCTTGACGTCATGCACCCGCTCGTCGCCCAGCTGGCTGTCGCGCAGGCGGCTGACGGCATCGTATTCGTAGAGGCCATGCTGGGCCTTGGTCGTCGACTTGATGTGCCATTCGATGAGCGTCTTGCCGAGTGACCGGGCGATCTCCGTCGCCAGAATGGTCTTTCCGGTTCCTGGCTCGCCCTTGATCAGTAGCGGGCGTTTCAGGGCAATTGCCGCGTTGACGGCCATCAGCAAGTCATCGGTCGCAACGTAGCTGTCGGTACCCTGGAATTTCATGAGCGTCGCCGATTGGTGTGGGGGAGTATGATCAACCTACGAAGTCAGTACGGCATGTTCAAGCGGCTCTAGAATGCGACGAGACGATCTGACAAAGCTGGTGGAAGAGGTCCGGGCCTGCCGGTTGTGTGAGGATGTCTTGCCGCTGGGGCCGCGCCCCGTCCTGCGGGCGACGGCTACCGCCAAGGTCCTCATCGCGGGCCAGGCTCCGGGTACGAAGGTCCACGAGTCCGGCATTCCGTGGAATGACGCCAGCGGCCAACGCCTTCGTGCATGGCTGTCCCTTTCCGACGACGTGTTCTACGACCAAAGCCGCGTGGCGATCATTCCCCAGGGCTTCTGTTATCCCGGCCGGGGCGCCCATGGGGACCTGCCGCCGTCCCTGAGGTGTCAGGCAACCTGGCATGTGCGCCTGATCGCGGCCATGCCGAAGATCGAAGTGGTCGTCGCCGCCGGCCAGTATGCTCATGCCTTCCATCTTGGATCGCGCCGCAAGGCAACCCTGACGGAGACCGTCGCCGCGTGGCGTGAATTCGCCCCACGCTGCTTCCCGATTCCCCATCCTTCTTGGCACAACAATCGCTGGCTCAAGGTCAATCCGTGGTTCGAGCGCGATCTTGTTCCTGCGATGCGTCGCGTGGTCCATGCGGCCCTGGGTATTGCATGTTGATCCGCACCCTTTTCTTCAGCCTCGCACTGATCGCCATCGGTGCGTGTGCCACGCCTTATGTTCAGTCCGAGGGAGAGACGCGGGCCGAGCCCGCGATCCTCGGCCAGGAGGCGAGCGTTTCGGTCACGGTTTCAGACGGGGCGCGCCTGCCGCTGCAGGTCTGGGAGGCGACGAACGCCACGGCGGTGGTCCTGGGCGTGCACGGGTTCAACGACTATTCGAGCACCTTCGATGCCGCCGGGCGGTGGTGGGCGGCGCAGGGCATCATGACCTACGCCTACGACCAACGCGGTTTCGGGGCTGCTCCCGAGCCTGGGACATGGCCGGGCACGGAGCTGCTGGTACAGGACCTCGAGGACGTCGTGGCTGCGCTTCGTGCGCGTCACCCGGACGTGCCGATCTACCTTCACGGCAATTCGATGGGCGCCGCCGTGGTGCTGGTCGCCACCTTCAGCTCGGTCCTGGTCAGTGTGGGCGGTTTCG
>JAYQVF010000179.1:1610-6260 GCA_038148335.1 Alphaproteobacteria bacterium
CGTGGTGCTGGTCGCGCTTGCCAGAATGCCCGGGAACGGGCCGTTGGCCGAAGTTGCCGGTGCGTCTCTCACGGCACCTGCGGTATGGGGCGGAACGGCGATGAGCCCGTTCTATCGTGCGTCCCTGTGGCTGGCCGCCCATACGATGCCCTCACGCCACGTCACCGGCCGCGGGCTCGGTATTCTCCCATCCGACAATATCGAGATGCTGCGCGCGCTTGGGCGGGACCCCCTGGTCATCAAGGAAACGCGGATCGATGCCGTCTATGGACTGGTCAGATTGATGGGGGAGGGCCAGTCCGCCGCGGGCGAGGTCGATCTGCCGCTCCTCGTTCTCTACGGCGCAAAGGACGGAATCATCCCGCGTGGCCCGACCGCGTCGATGGCGGCGCGGATGAACGGTGCCAGTCGCTTCGCTGTCTATGCCAAGGGCTACCACATGCTGCTTCGGGACCTTCAGGCCGAAGCCGTCTGGCGCGACATCGCAAGCTGGATTTCCGATCGCCATGCGCCGCTCCCGTCTGGCGCTGAGGTGTCACGGAACGCCCTGTTTGCGCACGTGAACTAGCGGCGCAAGGAGCGTCCCTTCCGGATCGCGTCATCGCCGAAGCGCCCGCGAACGTGGTCCATGGCGCCCTCCAGTACATGGCTCGGCGTTGGTCCGAACAGGTCGGCGTGGGCGGCCTCGACCCCGTCGACGAGGTCCTTGGTTCCGATTCCGATCAGGCGGAAACGGCGTCCGTTGGCCTCCCGTTCCAGCACCGGCCTTGCGATTGCGAACAGGTCGGCCCCGTATTGGGTGGGACGGGCGAGTTTGCGACTGCGCGTTACGATTCGGAAGTCGGCGGTCTTGAGTTTCAGGACGACGGAACTGGCGGCCAGATCCTTGTCTTTCAGCTGGCGGCCGACCTTCTCGCACAGGGGCCAAAGGCGGGCCAGGAGGTCGTCGGGCCGCGCGAGATCGGTATCGAAGGTCGTTTCCGCCGAGATGCTCTTCTGCAGATCGCCGCTGTGGACCGCACGATGGTCTTGGCCGATGGCAAAGCGGGCAAGTCGCGAGCCGATCGCACCATAGCGCTTCACAAGTTCCTTTTCGGGAATATCGCGAATCTGCCCGATCCTGAAGATGCCGTCGCGATTCAGGCGCTTCTCGAATGACGGGCCCACACCCCAGAGGAGAGAAACCGGTTTGTCAGTCAGGAAGGGGACGGCGTCGTTGCGCCCGAGGATGCTGAAACCTCGCGGCTTGTCGAGCTCCGAGGCCACTTTTGCCAAGAACTTGTTGTAGCTCAGGCCGACCGAAGCCGTGATGCCGATGTCCCTTTCGATCCGGCGCACGAGGTCGACCAGAACCCTAGCAGGATAGGTACCGTGCACCGGTCCTGTTCCCGTCAGGTCCAGGAACGCCTCATCGACTGAAATCGGCTCGACCTTGGGCGTTACCTCATTCATCAGGGAGCGAACCTCCCTGCCGACCTCGCGATACTTGCGCATGTCCGGTTTGACGATCATCAGGTGTGGACATCGTTCGATCGCTTTCCTCATCGGCATTGCCGAACGGATGCCGTAGCGGCGTGCGACATAGCACGCTGCGAGGACGACGCCGCGGGTCGCACCGCCAACGGCTACCGGCTTACCTTCGAGCTCAGGATTGTCCCGCTTCTCGACGGTCGCGTAGAACGCGTCGCAGTCGAGATGGGCGATGGCAAGGGTCCTTAGTTCACGATGCTCCACCAGGCGCACCGAGTCGCATCTTGGGCACCGGCGCTCGACGGTGGGAACGGGGAACTCGGACGCGCAGTCACGGCATATCGCTGGAAAGTCGTCGACCATGAATGGCCTATGGTGCTGCCGGCACCAAGGTCGTCCGATCGAATTCGCGCAGGCGATTTGCGCGGATGACGCGTTGGATCAAGGCAACGTAGCTTGCGCCTTTTTCCGAATAGGGCGTGAGGGTTTCGGCGAGCGATGTGGAATCCAAGGTAGCACCTTCGGCTCTCGCCTGTTCACGCCGCAGGCGGAACTCGCGATAGGCGGGATGGCTGTTGAGCGTGAGCATGTACCCCCACGCCGATCGCATTAGCGAGGGGAATCTCTTGACGCGGAAATTGGCTTCTTCGATTCCAGCTGGATCGAGCCCGTGTCCCTGGCCGTCGAAAGTGCGTTGTCCGAAGATGGCGTTGCCGTGCTGCGCAAAGCGCGATGTCCCCCAGCCGCTTTCGATCGCAGCCTGAGAGAGCGCGAGTGAGGGTGGAATGACATCGACGCGGCGGAGCAGCGTCGCGCGCATAGTTGGTTGCACATCATAGAGCGCGGCTAGAGCCATGAGCCGCCGTTGTTCGGCGGCACTGACTGGTTGGCCCCCATCCATCCTTTGCCAAAGGCCGAGAAGGTACTGTCGATCGGCGCGGATGGCTTCGTTGAGGCGTAAGACCTGGGGCAGGACCGCAAGGATGAAGGTGTTCTTCCGCTGTTCGAGGTTTTCGATCTCGCCAAGGTCCCTGGGCAGCGCCCGCGCATAGATGCGTGGGACGGTACCGTTGCGGATCGTCTCCAGCGAGGTCCTGTGGGCGATAAGGGTGTTGATGTCCTCCGCACTGTGGACTCTGGCGAAACGGTGCCTGGGGAGGTCCTGCACGTCGGCGGGGGCGCAGGCAGCGCACATTCGGCGACTCAATTCCGGCCAAGCGACGACAAGTGCCGCCAAGACGATCAGTGCGATGACGGAGGCAAACATGAAGCCGCGGCCCTGGCCTGCCCGGACTAGTCGTTTGCCAATCATGCGGGGGGACCAAACAGGAACGTCACGTTCATGCGGCGATCGTGATAGCCACTCTTAAAGGAGAACGCGTCGGTCTTGTGCACAATTCCGGCGCCAAACAGCAGCGCACGATTGCACCGATAGGGGACGACCTCGGCGCGGGCATCGGGCGCGGCGGCAATGGTATCGAGGATCGCTGATTTCTCGGCCATCGGTTTGGTGAAGAAGTCCTTTGGGCCACGCCGGTTCCAGAACACCAGGCCGCCGGTAGCCGGGTTGAGATTCGCCTCATCGGGTGTGATCCAGATGTTCATACTGACTGTCGCTGCGTCGGTATGCAGGTCCAGCCCCGACTGGTCGGCGTAGTACCGGTACGACCAGCAGGCCTGGAACATGTGTGGCCCAAAGATGGATGGAAATGCCCGCTTTAGATCGCGGGCAATCTGGAAAACCAGGGGCGACGCGAAGCCGTTGACCATCGATGTGCCGACTTCCCCGGCGAAGTTCGACTGAAACCAGATCGTCGAGCGTTCGCAGAAGCGCCGCAAGCCCTCGAGCGCTTCCGGACGCAACATCGAGTCCACCATGACATAGCCGGCGGTTGAACCGCCGAAATCGGCCGTGATCTTTTCCCTGTCTAAGTCCGGGTTGAGCGTGCTCCCGGCAAGTGGTCCAACATCCTCGATGTGGATCACGCGGTTGACGTAGGTCGCGGTTTTTCCTCGGCCGACCTCTCGGAGGTCGATCAGTTCTTCATTGTCGTTGTTGCCAATCCGGTCGGCGGTCGCTTGCACGTCTTCGGCCACGTCCTTCAGATGTTGGGGCGCACCGGGTTCAACGGCCAGCAACAGAATCTGTTCGAGGTCGTGGCGAAGCTTGGTCGGCGTCACACATACGACGTGCGGCGCGTCGCTTTTTGTCCCGGGTGGGGGCCGATCAAGCGCCAGACCATCGACCAGGACATTTGCGGCATCCTTCAGTTGGTCGAGTTCGATGAGCGCCAAAGCGAGTTGTTTGCGAGCGATCGGATCGGCCGGATCGAGCGCGAGCGAAGTCCTGAGTGTGGTGACGGATTCGTCGAGCTTGCCTTGCCAATAGAGGGCGGAACCGAGGTTTCGATATGCCTCGGGCAACTGGGGCGCTATCGCGACGGCATCGCGGCACGTCGTTTCGGCTTTCGCCCAATCCCCCATTTCCACGTACGTCGCGCCTAGGTTGGCGAGGGCCTCGGGGTAGTTCGGTCTGTGCCGCAATGCCTCTTGGTAATGTACGACGGCCTCGGCGTAGCGCATGCCTGCCTTGAGCACGTTGCCGAGGTTGTTGTGGGTATCAGGTGACTCGGGCGCAACCGCAATGGCCCGTCGCAGGCTGGCCTCGGCATCGTCAAGCCGACCCGCCTGGCGCAGCGCGGCTCCCAGATTGTTGTGCGCGGCAGCAAGACCGGGATCGAGATCGACCGCGCGCATGCCGGCCTTCACCGCGTCGCGAGTAGCGCCTGACTGGCGCAGGGCGTTGCAAAGGTCGGTCCAAATTGCAGGATCATCCTGCGCGATCTGGCTCGCCCGTTTCAGATCGCGCGCCGCGTCCGTCATGTTGCCGGTCCGCAAGGCCGATAGGCCGGCCGCATGCCACAGCGGTGCATGCCCGGGATGGGCTTTCAGCGCGCGCCGCGCGGCAGACAGCGCCCGCGCCGGATCTTCCCGCATCAGCGAGACGATCTCGGCGGTCACTCTTGCCGCCTGCTGCTTTTTCTTCCCTACCGCCTGCATGCGCCGATGCCCCTATCCATGATGTCGCGGCGTTGCGGTCGCGAATGAACGCGAGGACAGGGGAATGGTGGGCGCGGCTGGGATCGAACCAGCGACCCCTACGATGTGAGCGTAGTGCTC
>JAYQVF010000180.1:0-6249 GCA_038148335.1 Alphaproteobacteria bacterium
ACCCTGCTGGATCATGTCGATGACGAACGGCGTGCCGTTGAAGCTCGCAATCTTGACCGAGTTGGTCTTGCCCGCGATCCGTACGCCCGGGACCACGAAGCCCGACATGGAGTCGTAGATCGGGATCACATAATTGACGTCCGGGTTGGCGAGCAGCGCCGACTGAACGCTCGGCTGAATCTTGGTTGCCCATTCCGGAACCGGCGCGTTGATGTAGGCCTTTTCCTTGCAGTCCGGGCAGTTCGCTTTCAGCGTGTCGCGGATACCCTTAACCAGCGGCGCCGTCGGTACGATTTCGTCCGAGCCGATGATGACGATGTTGGCCTTGCCGCCGGTCTGGACGATCGCCCAGTTCGCGAGGATCTCGCCGACCCGGTAGAACGAGAGCGGCACGAAGCCGTCGAGTTCCGGATGCGGCGTCTGGGTCAGGTCGTAGAAGTGCGAGGTCTTGACCTTGATGCCGGCCTTCTTCGCGGCCTGGATCTGCGGAACGATCACGCCCGGATCGATGCCACCGAGCAGGTCGATCAGGTCGAACTTCTCGTTGATGGCGTAGTTCATGCCCTGGACCCACTGGGTGGGCTGGGCCTGGTTTTCCCATTCAACCACTTCGACGCCCGCTTCCTTGCCGGCGGCGATCATCGCCAGAGCGATGTTCTTGGTGAACGGGTTGGCGCTCGAGACCGGCATGGTCAGGATGCGCTTGCCGGCGGCGCACGACTTCGCGTCGAACGCCGGACCCGGCGCCGAGAACACCGGCTTGGCGCGGTGCTGGTCGATCATCTTCTTGGCTGCATCCATGCCCTGCGCGGACGCAGGAGTCAGGCTGCCGAACATGGCGGCCGTCGCGGCAATCGCGGCAACGGCACCGAGTAGCAGTTTCCCTTTCACGGGGTCTCCTCCCTCAATAAGGTGATGCCCGATCGTAAGCGACCGGACTGCCGTTCCTCTGACGGCATGGCGAGAGAGTACCGAATGAACGGACATTCAGAAAGGGGTGCGGGGGCACTGGCCCAGGTAGTCCTCGAACCGAGGCGGGCCATGGCATGAGCGGCAACCGGCAATTGCTTGAGATTTCCGAAACCGATGCCGAGGGCGACCTCGCTGCTCTCTATGCGGACATTCGCCAAAAAATGGGCGTGCCCATGGTCGCGCTGTTCTACCGCAACCTCGCGGCGATTCCCGGGGCGCTGCCCTGGATGTGGCAGATCGTTCGGCCTCTGCTCGCGGCGGGACGGCTCGAAGCGGCCGCGGCGTCATTGCCGGCCTGCGTCGACGCGCCGGCCCTGCCCCGTGTGGCAATCTCGTCGCCGGAAGCGGCGCAACAGGTCCGCGAGATCGTCCAGGCCTACAATCGCGCCAACCCTTTCAATCTGACTTGCGCCTCGCTGCTGGGTGCGATCCTCCAGCCCGGCGCCGAGGAGCCGGTATTGGAAGCGCCACGTGGCGGTCGGTTGCCCCATGCCGTGGCGCACCTGCCCGAGATGCTTCCGCCCGATACGTTTTCGGATCGTCTGCGTACCGCCCTTGCGGCGCTCGAGACGGAGGACACGGCGGGGGACGGCATCGTGCCTAGTCTCTATCGCCATCTCGCCCATTGGCCCGATATTCTCGAGACCGCCGCAAAGGCGCTGGCGGTCCGGTTCGCCGACGGGGGCGTGCAGCACGCTGCACGTGCCGTCGCCGCACGCAGCCGCGCCGAGGCAGCGGTGCTGCTACAGGGTGCGGCGCTGGCGCCGGTACCGCCGGCACTTGAGGCGCAACGCGATGATGTCGTTGAGTCGGTTCGCAAATTCTCGCGTCGCATCCCTGAAATGATCGTTGTGGGGCGGCTGCTGGCTGATGCCCTGGAGGAGGAAACGAAGAAATGACCACTGCTGCCCGTGATGCCCTCGAAGCCTGTCTCGACAATGTCGAGCGCCACAACGGGGCGGTGAACGCCTATGTCACCCTCACGGCCGATACGGCGCGCGAGCAGGCCGACGCGGCCGACAAGGCGACCGCCGACGGGCGCTGGCTCGGGCTTCTCCACGGGCTGCCGCTCGCGATCAAGGACAACATCGCGACCGCCGGCGTGCGCACGACAAGCGGCTCGCTGCTCTACAAGGACCATGTGCCCAACCACGATGCCGAAGTGATGCGCCGCGTCCGGGCCGCGGGGGCGGTGATGATCGGCAAGGTCACGATGCACGAACTGGCATTCGGCGTGCGCTCCAACAACCCGATCATCGGTGCCTGTCACAATCCCTGGGACCTCGACCGCATTCCCGGCGGTTCATCGGGCGGCTCGGGCGCGGCACTCGGGGCCGACATGTGCGTGGCCGCGCTCGGCACCGATACCGGCGGTTCGGTGCGGCTGCCCGGCGCGATGAACGGCGTCACGGCGCTGCGGCCGACGCACGGACGGATATCGAATCACGGTGTGACGCCGGTCAGCGTCCGCTTCGACACCGTCGGTCCGATGGCCCGGCGCACCGAGGACGTGGCCCGGCTGTTTGCCGTGCTCGCGGGCTACGATCCGAAGGATCCGCTTTCGGCCGATCATCGGCTGGAGAACTTCCTGCCGTCGCTGGACGAGGACATAGCGGGGATGCGGCTCGGCATCCCGCGAAACTTCTTTTTCGAGAACCTTCACCCTGACACCGAGAGGGCGGTCCTCGAAGCGGCGAAGGTGTTCGAGTCGCTGGGCGCGACGCTGCACGAGGTCACCGTCGACGGTGCCGAGACGGCGCACCGCTGGGCGGCAACGATGATCTACTCTGACATGTGCGCGCACTTCGCCGACGCGATGGAGAATCAGCCCGATCTCATCACGCCCGCGGTGCTCGAGCGCATGCAGACGGGCCTGCGGCACAAGGGGACGGACTATGCCCGCGGCATGCGGGCGCAGGAGAACTGGAAGCGCGGCCTGGCCGAGCTGTTCGAGGACGTCGATGCCATCCTGTCGCCAACCATGCCGGGCGAGCCCGCGCCGATCGACGATTCGCGCAATCTGCTCGATGCCACCCACGATGCGACCCGCTTCACGTACGGCGCAGGCCTGTCGGGGACGCCGGCAATCTCGCTGCCGTGCGGTCTGACGGGCAACAACCTGCCGATCGGCGTGATGCTCGAAGGTCCCTGGTGGAGCGAGCCCGCGCTGCTTCGCGCGGGCGTCGCCTACCAGAAAGAGACGGACTGGCACCTGCGCAAGGCGCCGTTGCTTGCCGCCTAGGGCTTGAACTCCTCGTGGTGTTCCATCCACCACTTGGCGATGTCGACCCGCTTGGCGAACCACACGTCGCCCTTGTCGAGCGCGTATTCGATGAACTCCTTGAGGCCGGAGATGCGCGCCGCCTGGCCGATCATGCGCGGATGCAGGCCGATCGACATCATCCGCGGCCGCTCGGCGCCTTCTTCCCAGTACGTGTCGAACGCCCGTTTCAGGTAGTCGGCGAAGTCCGACGGTGACCCGTAGCCCTGCGCCATCACGAAGCGGGCGTCGTTGTAGGTGAAGGAGTAGGGGACGACGAGGTGACGCTTGCCCTTCACCTCGGTGAAGTAGGGCAGGTCGTCATTGTAGGCGTCCGCGTCGTAGAGGAACCCGCCTTCCTCGACCAGCAGCTCGCGGGTGTGGACCGAGGGTCCGTAGCGGCAGTACCAGCCCTCGGGCCGCACGCCCACGGTTTCCTTGAACGATTCGATCGCCCACTGGATGTGCTGCTTTTCCTCTTCGCGGGACAGCGTCCACACCTCTTCCCAGCGCCAGCCGTGGCTGCACGGCTCGTGGCCGGATTCCTTCAGCCACGCCGCCACCTCGCGGTTGCGCTCAAGCGCCGTCGCGGCGGCAAAGAACGTAATGGGTATCTTGTAGCCGTCGACCAGGCGCTGCACGCGCCATACGCCGGCCCGCGATCCGTACTCGTAGACGGATTCGGCCGCGAGATCGCGATAGGCGGCATCCATGACATAGGGGATTTCGGTCAGGCCGTCGTTCTTCCTGTCCCCGGCCGGATGGGTGTATTCCGATCCCTCTTCGTAGTTGAGCACGATGTTGATCGCGACCCGCTCGTTGTTGGGCCAGCGCACCTTGGGCACGTGCCGGCCATAGCCGACGTAGTCGCGCTTCGGGCCGGGAACGGGTTGGTCGACGAATTCCTTGATCGCCATGACGGATCTCCTGTCGTCGCTACGGGTTGAGCACCATGCGGCCGAAGAACTTGCGGCCTTCCATCGTCTTGTGCGCCTCGGCGGCGTCCTTCAGCGCAAAGCGCTTGTGGATTACCGGCTTGAGTTTCTTGGCCGCCGTCAGTTCGAGGACGTGCTGGGCCATGGCGCGGGTCGAGCGTCCGCATCCATGCATCGAGATGTGCTTGCGGAAGAACTCGATCATGTCGATGTCGATCTGCTCGCCGCCATGGGCGCCGACGGTGACGATGCGTCCCCCCGGTGCCAGCGCGTCGATGGTCTGCTTCAGGGTCTCGCCGCCGACCATGTCGAGGGCGATGTCGACCCCGAGGCCGTCAGTCGCTTTTCGGCAGGCCGGTCCGATCTTCTGGGTGCGGTAGTTGATGCCGACGTCGGCGCCGAGCTTTTTGGCCCGCGTCAGCTTCTGCGCGCTGCTCGATGTCGTGATCACCTTGGCGCCGGCGAGCTTCGCGATCTGGATGCCGGCGGAGCCGACCCCGCTGCTCGCCGCGTTTACAAGACAGTTCTCGCCAGCCTGCAGTTTGCCGACCTCGATCAGCGCTTCCCAGGCGGTGGCGAACGGGACATAGGCCGAGACGGCCTGGTCGTAGTCGAGCTTGTCGGGGATGCGCACCAGGTTGTGGGCGCCGACCTTCACGTATTCGGCATAGGTGCCCCAGGTCGTAGCGCCGAGAATATCGAAGCCGAGGCATATGTTCTCCTTGCCCGCGAGACAGTTCTTGCAGGCGCCGCAGCTCAGGATGAAGTGCGGGGCGACGCGGTCGCCCTTTTTCCACTGGTGCACGCCGTCGCCGACCTTGGCGACTTCGCCCGCGGCATCCACGCCCATGATGTGGGGGAAGTTGCCCTCCATGCCCGAGATGCCGTTTCGGATGTCGATGTCGACATGGTTCACGCCCGCGGCATAGACGCGCACGAGCACTTCGCCGGGCCCCGGCTCGGGGGTCCGGATGGTCTCGTACTTCATGGCTTCGGGACCGCCGTTCTTGTGCAGAACGATCGCCTTCATCGACTCCTCCCTCTGGATGGCATTCTTGTGACTCGTTGGCTGGCATTTGACGGGGCGCGGCCAGCGCGGTCAAGGGAGCCCTTGATCCGAGTCATGGGCCTCACTCGTAGTCTTGCTAAACTGTTTTGATGGCGGAGCCGATGCCACATGGGGCAGAACCGGGAACGGTCGTGCCGACGTTCCGGACCCGCGACCTGACCAAGGTCTACCGCACCGGCGATGTGGAAGTGCACGCCTTGCGCGGAGTCAACGTCGAGATCGGCGAGGCGCAAATCGTCGCGCTGCTCGGTCCATCGGGCAGCGGCAAGTCGACCTTGCTCAACATCATCGGCGGCCTCGACACGCCGACCAGCGGCGAGGTGTACTTCCGCGACCTCAACCTGACGGCGCTCGGCCCGTCCGGCCTGACCCGCTACCGCCGCGAGAACGTTGGCTTCGTGTTCCAGTTCTACAATCTGATTCCCAGCCTCAACGCCCGCGAGAACGTCGAACTCGTCACCGAGCTCTCCAAGAACCCGATGCGCGCCGACGAAGCGCTCGACCTCGTCGGGCTGTCGAAGCGGGCGAGTCATTTTCCCGCGCAGCTGTCGGGCGGCGAGCAGCAGCGCGTCGCCATCGCGCGCGCCATTGCCAAGCGGCCCGAGGTGCTGCTCTGCGACGAACCGACCGGAGCGCTGGATTCCGAGACCGGCGTGCTCGTGCTTGAGGTCATTGCGAGGGTCAACCGCGAACTCGGCACGACCTGCGCGCTGATCACGCACAACGCCTCGATCGCGCAGATGGCGCACCGCATCGTGCGCTTCTTCGACGGCCAGATCGCCTCCGACGAGGCCAACGCAACGCCGCGCGCGCCGCGCGACATCGTCTGGTAGCGCGATGCTCGACCGCAAGATGCTGCGCGACCTTCGCCGCCTGTGGAGCCAGTCGCTGGCAATCGCGCTGGTCATGGCCAGCGGCATCGCCGTCTTCGTCATGGTGCTGACCACCATGCGCAACCTCGAGGAAACGCGCGACGCCTACTACGAGCGCTACCGCTTTCCGCACGTCTTTGC
>JAYQVF010000181.1:0-6037 GCA_038148335.1 Alphaproteobacteria bacterium
ACCCGGCGCTGTCCGCTGGGAGAACGTTCTAGTGGTCGGCCAGCAGCGAGCCGAAGCCCTGCACCTTGTCGTCGAAACCGTTGGTGCGCAGCGCGTGCCAGTAGGTCGCCGTGTTGATCGCGATCACCGGCTTCTTGAGCCATTTCTCCGCGATCATGGCGGTCCGCGCGAAGGCAAGGTTGGTCCCGGCCTGGATGATCGCGTCGACGTCGTCGCCGTCGACCTCCAGAACCGCATCGCGCAGTTCGTCCTCGCTGAAATGGGCGATCAGCACCGGGCTCTTCGCCTTGAGGCCCTTGATCCGGACCACGTCGAAGCCGCACTCCTCGAAGAAGCGCTTCACGTTCTTGTCGCCGACCGGCTGATACGGCGTGATGACCGCGATCTTCTTGGCGCCATAGGCTTTGAGCGCGGCCTGGCTCGACTCGGAGCCCATGGTGACGCCGACCCCGGAAATCGTCTCGATGTGCTTCTTCAGCTTCTTCGAGGCTTCGAGCCCGTCCCAGAAGGTCTCGGCCGAGATGCCCATGACGATATGGCCGGGATGGCAGGTCATCAGGCGCTCGATGGCGGCGTCCTGGGCCGCGGCGATCTCCTCGACCAGGTTGTTGAAGTCGTCGTCGTTGGCGATGGGGTTGTCGGGCACGTGGATGCGCGACATGTGATTGGTGATGCCCGGGGGCGCCATGGCGTCGAATTCCGGCTGCACCGACGTGTTCGTGGACGCTGCGATGACACCGAATTTCATTCTGTAACCGAGCGAATCGACCATGGGCCTCCCCTATTGGACTGGTTGTCTGTGGCGGGAGTATTCAGGCTTCCCGGGCCGCCGAACCATGACATAGGTCAACCGCCTTGCCCGTCCCGGCCCCCCCGGCTAAAGACTGTCGGAACAGTGGGCAGGGCGGCCCGCCTTGGCTACACTGCGCCTGGGGTGCGGACGGTCCTGTCCGCAGGCTTATGAAAACGAATCAACAGGGTCCGGGAGACACTCATGAAAGCTAAGATTTTTGTGGCCGGCGTTGCGGCGGCGATGACGATCGCCGGCGCCGCCATGGCGCAGACCGTCGGCATCGGGACGACCAAGGGCGGCGCGACCGCCCAGACCTCGACGGGCATAGCCCAGATCGTGACCGAGCATTCGGGTCTGCGCATGCTGCCCCAGCCGATGGGCGGCACGCAGCAGTACATCCCGATGGTCAACAACGGCGAGCTTGAGTTCGGCATCGCCAACATGATGCAGACCATCATGGCGTATTCCGGCACCGGCCTGTCCGAGGGCGACGGCAAGTTCGACAACCTGCGCCTCGTCGCAACGATGATGCAGTTCCGCGTCGGCCTGATCGTGCGCGCGGACTCCGGCATCAACTCGGTGGCGGACCTCAAGGGCAAGCGCGTCCCGACCGGGTACAGCGCCGCGCCGCTGTTCGCGCTGATCATGGAAGGCATGCTCGCCAACGGCGGCCTGACCCTCGACGACGTGCAGCAGGTGCCGGTGACGGCGCTGGTGCCCGGCGTCAATGCGTTCAAGGAAGGCAAGGTCGATGCGGTGATCGGCGGCGTCGGTGCGGGCTTCGTCGACGATGCGGACGCAGCCGTCGGCGGTGTCAGGTTCATCGACTTCGACACGGCGCCGGGCCCGGCAAAGGCCTTCGCCGACAAGGCGCCGCGGACCTATCTGGCCCCGGTCGAACCCGGCCTGACCGGCATCAAGGTGCCGACCAACGTCATGTTCTTCGACTACATGCTGTGGACCCACAAGGACGCGCCGGAAGACATCGTCTACAAGGTCACCAAGGCCATGTACGACAACGAGGCGCAGCTGCACAGCCTCGGGCCCCTTTGGGAGACGCATTCCTCCAAGACGATGGCCAAGGATCAGGGCATGCCCTACCACCCGGGCGCCATCAAGTACTACAAGGAAGTGAACGCCTGGCCCGGCAGCTGACCGCCAGCGCTTATTGAGGACGCCCGGCACCTAGGTGCCGGGCGTTTCTCTATCATCCCTATGCTCAACATTCGTTCTCGTGCGGGGACGGCATGTCCTATTTTCTGACGCAGCGAATCAAGCCGATCTTCGGCACGATCCTGACGCTCGTCGCGTTGGCAATGGCCGGCGACGTGCCGTTCCACTTCGGCATCGCGATCTTCGACCAGCAGGCGCTCGGCATCGTCCTCGGCCTCGGGCTGGCGATCGTGTTCATCGCCATTCCCGCGCGCGGCAAGAAGGCCGGCTCGGACCGCAAGGTGCCGCTTTACGACGTGGTCCTCGCGGTGCTCGCGACGGCGATGGGGATCTTCTTTTCGATCCGCTATCCGGTTCTCTCCAACGAGTATTACTTCCACCAGACCGAAACCTTCATTATCGGAATCGTCCTCGTCCCACTGGTACTCGAAGGATTGAGGCGCACGGCCGGACTCGGCCTGGTCACCATTCTGGTCGTGTTTCTCGCCTACGGCCTGTTCGCCGATCTCGTACCGGGACAGCTCCAGGGCCGCGCCCAGTCCTTTCCGAACCTCGTGTCCTATCTCGGGGTCGACTACAACGCGCTGTTCGGCCTGCCGCTGGTCATCATCACCGGCGTCGTCATCCTGTTCATCTTTCTCGGCCAGCTCCTGCTGCGCTCCGGCGGTTCCGAATGGTTCACCGACCTCGCCATCGGCGTGACCGGGCGCTCGCGCGGCGGTTCGGCCAAGATCGCCATCGTCGCCTCCGGCCTGTTCGGCTCGATCTCCGGCAGTGCGGTCTCGAATGTTGCTTCCACCGGCGTTCTGACCATTCCGCTGATGCGCCGCGGCGGCTATTCGCCCCAGGCTGCCGGTGCCTTCGAAGCGGTCGCCTCGACCGGCGGCCAGATCATGCCGCCGATCATGGGTGCCGCCGCCTTCCTCATGGCCGAGCGCCTGGCGATCGGCTATTCCGAGGTCATCGTCGCGGCGTTGCTGCCCGCCCTGCTCTACTACTTCGCGGTCTTCATCCAGGCCGACGTCGAGGCCGCAAGGCGCAACATCCCGCCGATCCCGCGCGAGCAGATGCGCCCGGTCCTCCAGGTTCTTCGCGAGGGCTGGTTCTTCATCCTGCCGTTTGCGGTCCTCATCATCGCGCTGTTCTGGCTCAACCGGCGGCCGGAGACGGCCGCGCTGTGGGCCGCGGGCTCGCTGATCGTGGTGTCGCTCGTGTTCGGCTACAAGGGCAAGCGCCTGAACTTCCGCGACATCCTCCACAGCCTGTCGGGCACCGGCGCCGTGGCGGTCGACATCATCATCGTCGGCGCGATGGCCGGCATCCTGATCGGCATCATCGAGATCACCGGCCTGTCGTTCGGCCTGACCTTCCTGCTGGTGCAGCTCGGCAAGGGCAGCCTGCTGCTACTCCTGCTGCTGACAGCCATCGTGTCGGTGATCCTCGGCATGGGCATGCCGACCACAGCGATCTACCTGATCGTGGCGACGCTGGCGGCGCCGCCGCTGCGGGAACTCGGCGTCGACGCCATCGCCGCCGACATGTTCGTGCTGTACTACGGCCTGTTGTCGATGATCACGCCACCGGTGGCGATTGCCGCCTTCACGGCGGCGAACCTCGCCGAGGCGAAACCGATGCAAACGGCGCTGCTTGCCTGCCGTTACGGCTGGCCGGCCTTCATCATGCCGTTCCTGTTCGTCCTGTCGCCCAGCCTGCTGCTGCAGGGCACGACCATCGAGGTCATTCAGGCCGTCGTCACCGCGGTCGCCGGCGTGTGGCTGGCATCGGCCGGCCTCGGCGGCTACTTCCGCAAGCGACTGGACACCGTGGGGCGCGGCATCTTCCTGATCGGCGGCATCGCCCTGCTCATCCCGGCGAATGCCTTTGCCGGCGCCCTGTGGGTCGAGTTCGCCGGTATTGCGCTTGCCGTCGCCGGCGTGTTGCGCGAGATCATGACGAAGCCCGCGCAAGTGGCGTAAGGTTCAGAACGATACGCCGCACCGACAGGGAGATCCGATGAGCATCGTCGACCGACTCAAGACCGCCGATCGCATGTGCCCGCACGAAATGCTGGCGCAGGCCAACCACGACGAACTGGCGCACGAGTACTTCACGCTCAGCCTCAAGCTCACGCTCGGCAAGAACTTCGGCGCAGGCAATCGGCTCGCCTACGAGAAACAGGCGAAACCGGCCTTCAGGAAGAAGCACGGCCGCGACCCCGCGACCCTCGACGACATGCACGAAGCGATGAGCGCCAACAGCTATCGCCGGATGTACACCTCGCTCCAGGTTTCTGCCCAGGACATGATGTGGGATTCGGTGGGCATGAGCATCGAGCGCGAGCTGCCGCGGATGGAAGCGCTGGCGCGCAAGTCCCGCGAAAGCAACGGCAAGCTGGGATCGCTGATGCTCGACCCGAGCGTGGAGATGCCCGCCTACATCGGCCACATCGACATCCACGGCCAGCCGATGGGCTACGAGCACAACGAGAGCGACGACGACGTCGTCGCCGGCGCGCTCTATGAATCGGGCGGCAATCTCTATTCCCGCGGCGTCGCCATCGGCAAGAACGACAGCAAGGCCGCGTGCATGATCGGCTTCCTCGAGGAGACCTATCCCGATCTCAAGCCGAAGCGGATCATCGATCTCGGCTGTTCGGCCGGTAGCGCCACGGTGCCCTTTGCCGAGGCCTGGCCCGACGCGGAAGTCTACGGCATCGACATCGGCGGCGGCATGCTGCGCTACGCCCACGCGCGCGCCGAGTCGCTCGGCTTCCCCGTGCACTTCGAGCAGATGAACACGACGAAGACCCGCTACCCCGACGGCTATTTCGACCTCGTCGTATCGCACAACATGTTCCACGAGGTCACGGCGAAAGACCTCAAGGGCACGCTCAGGGAGTGCTTCCGCATCACCCGGCCGGGCGGCGTCGTCGCCCACCTCGACCTGCCCTTCCGCAACAGCGAAAAGGATCTGTTCGAGCAGTACGCCGGCGACTTCCAGACCTGGTACAACGCCGAACCCTGCTGGCGGGTCTACACCAACATGGACCACGCCGGCGAACTGGAACGCGCCGGCTTCGCCAAGAAGAACATCGTCACGACCTACCGCGCGCGCAAGGACGGCCCCGGCGCCTGGTGGATCTTCGCCGCGCGGCGTTAGCGCACCGGCTCTTGCCGGCGCCGCAGTTTCTTGACCTCGAAGCAGAGGAGAAAGAACAGTGCGCCGGCGGCGGGCCAGACCCAGTGCGTCAGATGCATCGGCTCGAACCCGAACCATAGCCCCACGTCCGGAACGCTGACGATGACCGCCACGGCGGCGAACGAGAGCGATACGGCGAGTAGCATCTGGCGGTTGGCAAACAGGTAACGGCCGAATACGGAGCGCTCGCTGCGGCGCGACAGGATGTTCACGTACTGCGCCAGGTTGATCGCCGCAAAGGCAGCCGCCTGTGCCTCGCCGGTGGACCCTCCGGCGAGATGCACCATGTAGAACGAGGCATAGCCGCTCGCGCCCATCAGAATGCCGAAGAGCGCGAGTTCGTACAGCCGCCGCCGGTCGACGATGTGCGCGCCGAGTTTGCGTGGCGGGTTCCGCATGAGATTGCGATCCGGCGGATCGAACGTCAGCGCCATCAGCGGCAGCATCTCGCCAATGAGATCGACGGAAAGGATCTGTACCGCGGTGATGGGAATCGGCAATCCGTAGGCAACGCCGACAAAGCCGAGACAGACGCAGGTCAGTTCGCCGATGTTCGATGTGATCGACGACAGGACCACGTTCTTCAGGTTCCGGAAGATGGTGCGGCCCTCGCGCACGGCGTTGACCAGGGTCGCAAAGTTGTCGTCGATCAGAACGACTTCGGCGGCCTCTTTCGCCACTTCGGATCCGAGCTTGCCCATGGACACGCCGATATGCGCCTCCTTGAGAGAAAGCGCATCGTTGACCCCGTCGCCGGTGACGGCGACGACCTGGCCCATCGACTTGAGAAGCCTGACGATGCGGTGCTTGTCGGTGGGCGATACCCGCGAGAAGACGACCGAGCTCTCCGCCAACGCCGACTTCAGTTCGTCG
>JAYQVF010000182.1:0-1967 GCA_038148335.1 Alphaproteobacteria bacterium
CCCGTGCGGGGCGCCACCTGCGCCGCGACAAGCCGCAGCGCTGGCACGTCGACTGGCTGACCGCTTCCGGCACAACCACCGCGCTCGCCCTGCAGGACGGCCACGAGTGAGCCGCCATCGCGGGACTCGCCGCGCACGAGGGCTTCGCCACACCTGTAAGGGGTTTCGGCAGCAGCGGTTGCCGCACCTGTGCGGCGCACCTGCTACGCTGGTAGGGCAAAGGCGGGCCCGCCGCTGCCGGGCACGCGATCCGGGGCGCCCTCGAAAACGTCCGTTAGCCTACTTCCGGGCGCTCAGCGTGTAGGTGGCGTTGCCCACCGGCGTGTCGCGGAACTCGTGCGTGCCGTGCGGCACCCAGGTCTGGCGCACCCGGTCCCTGGCGAAGCCGGCGCCGGCCATCAGGGCGATGCCGTCGGTCTCGCGCATCTGACCCCAGCACGGTTCGTTGTTGTTGTAGGTGTCCCAGTCGGCCTCGAAGGCGTCGAACGGGCTCATCCCGGCGAACAGGCTGACGTCCTGGTGCGCGCACACCCCGCCCGGCGTCAGCAGGCGGTGGCACTCCTTCATGATCCGCTGCGTCGCCTTGCGCGAGACCTCGTGCAGCAGGATGTGCGAGACGATCAGGTCGAAGTGACCGTCCGGGAAGTCCATCGCTTCGGCATCCTGCAGCGCAAAGTGAATCGGCCGCCCCAGTTCGGACGCCCGCGCATGCGCGTAACGCAGCATGCCGGCGCCGGCGTCAATCGCATGCACCTCGGCCTGCGGGAACGCATCCTGGATCGCGATCGTGCTGTGACCCACCGTGCAGCCGATATCGAGAATCCGTTTCGGCTTCAGGTCGGGATAGATGGTCCGCAGGAACGCGGCCATGTGCGCGCCGCGATTGGTGCCGAGGCTGCCGCGCCCGCCGAGGCCGGCGACATAGGGCGAGGTGTACCATTGCACCCCGTAATCGAAGATCGCGCCGGTCGAGACATCTTCGTCGCTGGCATCGCCGCAGTAGCTTCCCGGCATCGCGTGGATGTCGACGTCGGCGATGTAGCGCGGCGCCTTCAATCCCTTCTTCAGGGTCAGCGACCCCCTGGTTCTTGCCGGATGCTGCGCCACCGCGATGACGCGGCCCGATTCGCGCTCGACCGTGTCCAGCGCCGAATGCCACAGCATTTCCTGGCTGGTGCGCTGCAACGTGCCCCACATCCGGTAATGTTCGTTCTGCAGCATCGCCCGGCGCACCTCGTGGCGGTCCCCGGGCGCCCGCCCCGTCGTCTTTTTGAATGTCGGCACGACCTCGCGCTCGAAGGCATCCCGGTTGCCCGGCCGCACCTTCTGCGCGAGATGAAACTTGAAGCTCTGCACGAACGAACAGCGCGACCACTCGTCGTGCAGGGCCTGCGGCATGATCGGATAGGGCTGCGTTTGCATCGCGTCATTCCTCGCTGCGGAACCGGTAAGGCAGTGTGCCCAATCGCGCGCGAGGGCACCAGTCGGTCAGACTAGGCGCCCAACCACGGCTCAAAGCCCCTACTGCGCGACGTGCAGACTGTCCTGCATCCGCCGCACCATCGCGTTCCAAAGGAATATCCACGCGTCCGAGGCCGCCTCGATATCCTCGTGGGACGCTAGACAGCCCAAACTGTATCCGGCGTCCGGCGCGAGGATGAGCAGCGTGCTCTTGATCTCGGCCGGCAGGTCTTTGGTGCTATCGAGGTAGGACGCCGTACAAGCGACCGCGTGCAAGTCGTCCTGCCCGAAGGACTCGGCTTCGTCGACGGTGTATTCGCTCATCGTCGGACCGACCTGCGGGCACAGCCGCTGCGGCGCCTTGCCGAGTCCTTCCGACGTCGCCTGTCGATCGAACTTGGGACCGTACGAACTGCGCAAGACCGTACAAACCAGCGAGCCGCCGGTTTGCTCGTCGAGCGCCAGGAACATCAGATCTTCTCCCGTGGCGCCATCGAGAACAGCTC
>JAYQVF010000182.1:1977-6022 GCA_038148335.1 Alphaproteobacteria bacterium
AACATCTCCGGCGCTGTCCGGTACGTCGATGATGACCTGGGGATTCGACGACAGGACCACCGTTTTCCAGGTCTCCTGTGCCAGGACGGAAGACGCACTCAAGCCGCAAACGCACACGGCCAGCGCGACCGCGAAACGCATCGACATAAGGAAAACTCCTCTGAAGGGAACTGCACGAGCCTAGCGGTTTCCAATGGAAACGCACGCGAATTCGCTTCGCCTACTCCAGCAGATGATCGCGCAGAGCTTCCAGGCGCATTGGTGTCAGTCCCAACCCTTCTTCGGCGTAGCGCTCGAAACTCCCGAATGCCTCGTCGATCCCTTCGAACGCCGCATCGAGATAGTCGGGTCGCACGCCGGACAGGACTGCGCGCAGGTCGGGCCGCGCCTCGAGGCTGAGCGCCATTGCGCCGTCCCAGTATTGGTTGGTCAGCAGGAAATCCTCGTAGACAAGCTCCAGCGGCACGCCGAGCGCGCGCAGCACCATCGCCGCGGCATAGCCGGTGCGATCCTTGCCCGCCGCGCAGTGGAACAGCAGCGGGTAGTGGGCACCCTCGACCAGCCGGTCGAAGAACGCGCGATATTGCGCGACATGGTCGCGCCCGTAGTCGCGATAAGCCGCCGCCACCAGCCGCGCGATGTCCTCGCCGGTCGATTGGGGATCGGCCACCAGCGCGCGCAGCGCGTCGACGACCTTGGGCTCGATCGCGAGCGACAGCAACGCCGGCGGATTCTCGACCGGCAGGCGCGAGGGCTTGGCCCGCTGCTCGCTTTCGCTGCGGAAATCGCAATAGGTGCGGATGCCGAGCGCGGCGACCGCCGCAACGCCGGCATCGGACAGCCCCGCCAGATTGTTCGACCGGTACAGCGTGCGCCACTTCACCGTGGCACCGTCCGCGGTGCGGTAGCCGCCGAGGTCGCGCAGGTTGCTTGCTTCGGGCACCGGGCGGCGGGGCGTTTCGTCGGGCGCAGCGTCCATGGGACCAGTATGCCCGAACGCCGTGCCCCCTGCCTGACCGCCTGGACGCCCTGTACGCGGGGCGCGCACGCCCCTCCTCACCCCCTGTGCGCCGCCGCCCCCCTCGTCTAAGCTGTGCCGCACAAACATCGAGAACGGCCGGGCGGCAGCCCGCCCCAAGGGAGGAGCAGCATGGAAGAACATTGGGATGTGATCGTCGTCGGCGCCGGCACCGGCGGCATTCCGACCGCCATTTTCGCGGGCCAGCGCGGCGCCAAGGTCCTGCTGGTCGAGGCCGACGAGCGCATCGGCGGCACCCTGCATTGGTCCACCGGGCAGATGACGGCCGCCGGCACCAAGCTGCAAAAGAAGTTCGGCATCGAGGATCATCCCGACTGGCACTTCGACGACTGCATGCGCATCTCTAAGGGCGACTTCGAACCCGTTCTCGGCCGCCTCGCCATCGAGAACGCGGCCGAGAGCTTCGACTGGCTGTGCGACAACGGCCTCGACCCGATCGAGCCGGTCGCCGGCTGGGGCCACGAGCCGCATCGCACCCGGCGTTACGCCTGGGGACCCGAGGGCGGCCTCTCGATCCTGGCCGCGATGGAGCCCGTGCTCGACGCCGAAATCGCCCGCGGCACCGTCACGCTGGTGCTGCAGACCAAGCTCACCCGCCTGCTCACCGACGACAAGGGCGCGGTGATCGGCATCGAGGTCGCGGCGCGCGACGGCGAGAAGGCCGAAGTCTTCGGCGACAACGTCGTGCTGACCACGGGCGGCTATGCCGCCAGCCCCGAGGTGTGGGCGGAACTGACGTCGGAATACCCGCTGCGCTCGCACTGCAATCCCTATTCGCGCGGCGAAGGGATGTTGGCGGCGCGCGCGATCGGCGCCAAGGTCGACAAGGGCGACCAGTTCCTGTGTTCGGTCGCGGCCGTCATGCAGGACCCCAAGGACCCGCTGTCGGCGCGCGGCGGCCTGATGCTCAACCCGTACTTCCGCCGTCCCTGGGAAATCTGCGTCAACCGCCAGGGCCAGCGCTTCATGCGCGAGGATCACCCCAGCGTCGACCACCGCGAGCACGCCTTGCTCGAACAGGACGGCATGGAAATGTGGCTCGTGTTTGACGAAGGCATCCGCCAGAACGCGCCGCACTATCATTCCGAGATCGAGCGCGATCACATCCTCGGCCTGTTCAACAAGCACCCGTCGTACTTCAAGGCCGACACGCCCGAGGAACTGGCGAAGCTGTGCGGCATTGACGGGGCCAACCTCAAGCAGACGATCGCCGAATACAATGCCGGCGTCGAAGCGGGCAAGGACAGGTTCGGCCGCGAATCGCTGCCGCGCCCGTTCAACCGCGGGCCCTACTACGCGATCCGCGCCGTCGGCTTTACGGTGCTGAGCCCGGGCGGCCTCAACATCGATGCCGAACTCCGTGTCCTCGACACCGAGGGCAAGCCGATCCCGAACCTCTTCGCCTCCGGCGAAGTGCTGGGCAAGGCGCGCATCTCGGGCAAGACCTACCTCAGCGGCATGTCGGTCCTGCCGGCCATCACCTTCGGCCGCCTGCTCGGCCAGAAGAAGCTGAAGTGGAGAGGCCTCAACTCGGCCGCCGCCGAATAGGCCGTGACTGATCCGTCGACGACGGGCGCCGGCGCCGCCGTGCGCCGCGCCTTCGTCGATGCGCGCTTCGGCCAGGTGCACCTGCGACATGCCGGTCCTGTCGCGGTGTCCGGCAGGCCGCCGCTCCTGTGCTTTCACCAGAGCCCCAACGCGTCGAGCAACTTCGCGCTGTTCCTCGGACGCATGGGCACGGACCGGCTCGTCGTCGCGCCCGATACCCCGGGCTTTGGCGAGTCCGACCGGCCCACGGAACCGCCGGAGATCGCGGACTATGCCGGCGCCATGGCGGACGTCCTAGACGCCCTGGAGATCGACGGCCCGGTCGACCTGCTCGGCTATCACACTGGCGTCCTGATCGCGGCCGAACTGGCGCTGCTGCGCCCGCAGCAGATCCGCCGCCTCGTCCTCATCGGCATTCCCGTCTTCAACGCCGAGGAACGCGCCGCCTTCGAGAAGACCCCATGGCCGGTGCCGTTCAAGGAAGACGGTTCGAGCCTCGTCGAGGAATGGCAGCGCCTGCTGCACTGGCGCGGCCCCGGCGTCGAGCTGCCGACGCTGCGCCGCTTCTTCGCCGAGAAGATGCGGGCGGGCGATCACGCCTGGTGGGGCGCGCGCGCCGTGTTCCGCCACGACACGCCCAGCATCCTGCCGCGCCTGAAGCAGCCGATCCTCGCCGTTCGCCCGAAGGACGACCTGTGGGACTCGATGCCGCGCGCCCGGGACCTGATCGCGCCCGCCGACTGGGTCGACCTGCCCGGCTACGGCCATGGCATGTTCGACGTGATCCCGGATGAACTGGCGGTTCTGTGCCGGCGCTTTCTCGACGCGCCCTGAACCGGCGATCCCCCTTGTGAAACCGGTGCCGCCGGGCGCAGGATAGCGCCATGAACGACACCGACCGCCGCATGACGCCCTTCGAGGCGCTGTTTCTGCGCGACGCCGACCTCGAACGGGTCAAGATCGAGTCCGTCGAGGGCGTCAAGGAGCCAGAAGGGCTCTATCTCAAGGTGCTGATGGTCACCGAGCAGATGCTCGTCTTCAAGGCGTGGAAGATGAAGGGCATCACCGACCCCTGGCAAAAGCACGACGACCACGATTCGGTCGCCACCCTCCTTGAGGGCAAGCTCAGGATGCACATCGGCGACGAGGTCTTCATGTGCGAGCCGGGCGACGTCTGGCGCCACCCCCAGGGGGTCTGGCACATGAGCGAGGCGCTGGAGGACTGCGTCCTCATCGAGATCAAGTCCCCGGCACGCAAGACCTGGACCTGACCGCCCGATCCCGCGGAATCCGACGGGATCGACCGGAATTTGATCAGGATTAAGGCGGCGGCCGCCGGTCCCGGCGATAATTGCACGACATGGACGGGAGGAACGCTATGGGTGAGGAATCCACGGCGGGCAATGCTATTGCCCCGGCGGCAAAGGCCGTCGAAAGCGACACTGCACAAAAGACGGC
>JAYQVF010000183.1:0-6018 GCA_038148335.1 Alphaproteobacteria bacterium
GGACAGGCAGCAGGAAGAGAATTGGCACCACGGCCAGGTCCTGGAACAGCAGCACCGAGAAGGCGGTGTGGCCCGCGGGTGTCGCCAGTTCGCCGCGTTCGGCCAGCAACTGGACGACGATAGCCGTCGACGAGAGCGCCAGACACAGGCCAAGCACGATGGCGGCATCGAGCGCATTCCCCCAGGCATAGGCGACGCCACCGATAACCACGGCGCTGAGTATGACCTGGGCCGTGCCGAGGCCGAACACGAGGCGCCGCATCGCCCACAGTCGGCGCAGCGGGAGCTCGAGACCGATGGTGAACAACAGGAAGACGACGCCCAGTTCGGCGAGGGTTGCCACCTCCTCCACATCGTGGATGAGCGCCAGGCCATGCGGCCCGACGGCCACGCCGATCGCCAGATAGCCGAGGATCGGACTCACGCGCAGGCGGTGGAAAATGGGCACGATCACCACCGCCGCGATCAGGAAGACGAAGACCTCGACGAAGACGTGGGTGGTGGTTTCAGCCGGCATATTCGGTTCCCCGGGGAGGTACTGGCCTGCCCCTCCGCAAAGGTGCTACCAAGAACGCCGCAACAACGCCAGCGAGAGAAAAAAGGGGAGGCGCCGGTGACCCACAAAACGACCTTCGGCCGCATTCTGTATACCAGCAAGAAGCCGGAACGGATGGACCAGGAACGCGGCCGCGAGTGGTTCGTGATCACCAAGCACGGCGACGGCTCGCGAACCCTGACGGCGCACAGCGAGATCGACGACGCCCCGGCGGTCATCCGGGACATCTCGATTACCCTGGACGAAAAGTGGGCACCCTGCGATTCGACCGTCCGCCTGACGGTCGGGGGCAACTTCATGGGCACCGGGTGGTTCAAGTTCGACGGCACCGAAGCCGAATGCCAGACCTTTACCGCCAACGAGGGCCGCGTCGACCAGCGCATGACGCTCGACAAGCCGGTGCGCGGGTTCGGCAACCACGCCATCATCAACGACAGCCTGATTCTCAGCGCCTTCGACCTGAGCAAGGGCAAAGGCGTGCAGAAGGTCGACCCCCTGCTGCTGTCGTCGCTCGACCATCGCGGTGCGACGGGGCCGATGATGTGCCGGTCGAACGTCACCTACGACTTCGTGGGCGAAGAAAAATGCACGGTCGGCGCCGGTACGTTCGACGCCCTGCACTTCCGCATCGTCGATCCCGACATGCCGGTCGAGCATCCGCCCTACGAGATCTGGTGTACCGCCGACGGCGACTACATCTTCCTCAAGGGCGCCGTGACCGGGTACATGATGACGTATTACGAATTGATGGAGCTGGAGCGCTAAACATGGCCGACGATCGTGGCATGCTGGTCTCGTGGACCGAGACCAACCCGGGTTTCGACCCCGAGTTGCGCGAATGGTTCGTGCGCGAACACATCGACGAACGCGCGCTCGATACGCCGGGCTTCTTTCGCGCGCGGTTCTACGACGCGGTCGACGCCAAGGTGGAGTACTTCGCGACCTACGAAACCGATAGCTATACGGTCCTGACGGGCGAAGGCTATCTCGCACGGGTCGGCAACCAGACCGAATGGAGTCGCAAGGTCATTCCCCAGCTCACGGTGCTGAACCGGATGACCGCACGGTTGACGATCGACATGTCGCACGGCATCGGCGGCTCAGTGGCGGCCATCAGGTTCTTTCCGCCCCAGGACGAGGACGGACAAGAGAAGCTGCGCGCACACCTGCGTGACGACGTCTTTCCGCCCCTGCTCAAGCGACAAGGCGTGCTTGGCGCCAGTCTCGCCGAAAACATCCTTGAGGCCGCCAACGCGACCGGCGCCAAGGCGCGCGCGCTCGGCGGCGCGATGCCAGTCCTCGACAAGGTCGAGTGGCTCGCGGTAATCGAGGCCAGCACCGAGCAGATCGTGCGCAGCGCCGCCAAAGACGCGTTCGGTGCCGATGTACTGAAGCCCAATGGCGTCGCCGTCAGTCCCGAGATCGGACTCTACCGGTTCGTCTACGGCATCGATAAACGCACAACCTAGGCCAACGAGACCATTCCGATCGCCCATAGCCAGGCAGCCGCAGCCAGCATGGCGGCCAAGGTCATGGGAATCCCGGCGCGGGCGAAGTCCACGAACGACAGTCTTACGCCGCTCGCGGCTGCGCGCTCGGCCACGATGATATTGGCGATGCTGCCGACGATGAGGAGATTGCCCGCGAGCGTCGACAGCAGCGCCAGGGCGTAGAGCGCGCCCGACGACCATTCCGGGACCAGCGTCGTCAGAAGCACGACGGCGGGGACATTGCCGACCGTATTGCTGAGAACCAGCGTGAGCGGTGCCAGCACGGACAATTCGTGGAATTGCCAACCGCGCCCGGCCAGCCAATCGAGCAACGCCCCGGCCGCCGGCGTTGCGGCGAATGCGGCGGTCACCGCAAAAAGACAGCCGAAGAGCAGCAATAACGACCAATCGACCCCGGCGACCAGCTCGCGGCTGGCGGTCCGGCGGCTGAGCAGCAGCAAGGCCGCAATGACCAGGGCAGCGATCTCGCGCGGCACGGACAATGAAAACAGGAAGACCAGCGCAAGGGTGGCGATCCCCGCCTTGGCGAGCTGCCGGCGGTCGACGACGGCAGCTACTTCGGATGGGACCGGTCTGGCTTCGACGCCCAGCTCTCGCCGCCAGGTCCAGCGCAGGGCGAGATAAACGACAACGAGCGCGAAAATGGCCGGGGGCGCATTGACCGCAAAGAAATCCCAGAAGTCGAGTGCCCCGACCTGGCCGATGAGAATGTTCTGCGGATTTCCAATGACGGTGGCGGCCGATCCGGCATTGCTGCCGGCGGCAAGTCCCAGAAGGTAGGGACGCGGATCCAGACCGCGCATTGCAACGCCGACGGACAGGATCGGCGTCATGGCAAAAACAACGATGTCGTTGGCAAGCAGCGCCGAGAGCACCCCGGCGAGCGCCACAACGCCGAACAGAAGGCGCTGCGGCCTGTCGGCAAGGCGCACGACCGCGCCGACGCAGCGTTCATAGAAACCGGCGCGCCCGAACTGCGCCGAGACGATCATCAGAGCAAACAACAAGACGAGGGTTGGCACATCGATCGCCGCCCAAGCATCGCCCGGCGCGACGGCGCCGCTCCCCAGAAGCGCGGCGACGGCAATCAGGGCAATGCCGGCGCGGTCGAGACGCAAGCCGGGCACACGCCCGGCCGCCATGCCGAGATAGGTCAGGACAAAAATGGCGACTACGAACGCATGCACCGCCGTGAACCCGCCTAAGCGCTCTCCTGCTCCGCCATCAGTCTCGCGACCGCTCGGCCACCCTCGTTCGCCTGCTCGTTCAGCGCCCGCATGACGCCGCCACGATCGGCGGCAGACCGGTTCTGGCTGAGTTTCTGCTTTGCCTCCAGGCGCGAGACCTCGATCTCGAAAGCGACGATGCTGCCGAGCATGGCAGCCAGCGACGCCTCCGGAACCTTGTCGAGCGTCCAGACCGGTTTGGGAGAAAGCGTCTCCTCGTGGACCCGGCTCAACGCGGCAAGCATCGACAGAACCGCCTGCCGGTCATCGATGACGCGCGGTACACCGTAGGCGTGAACAGCAACGTAGTTCCACGTCGGCACCAATCCTGGCGATGCGTACCAGTCGGGCGAGACATAGGCATGAGGACCATGAAAGATCGCAAGGGCCTCGTCCGTTCCAAAATGCCGTCAGATCGGGTTGGCACGTGCGACATGAGCCCGAAGCGTGCCGTGCGGCCCGCGCGCCGGGTCGAGCAAGCACGGCAGGTGCACCGCCTGAAGATCGCCGCCGCTCGCACAGATCAGAGTCGCGAAAGGGTTGGCTTCGACGATGTCGAAGACCTGTTCGCGGGCGTCCGGCGGCAACGCAAAGGAAGCCGGGATGTACATGAGAACCTCCTGCGCCGCTTGCAGCGGCGGGAGTCTCTTACGCCGGAATCAGAAACCGCGCCACAGGAGCAGCCTGGCGCCGTCGGCCGAACCGTCGATAGCGGCAACGGGCGAACCCTTGGGACGGCTTCCGTAGGTCTCGGCGCCATGAACCGCGCCGGCAATCCGGGCATCGCCTTCGAGGATGAACCACTCCCATTCCTCGCCGCTGTCGAGTGCGATCGATCCCTGCCATCCGGCAGGCAGGCTGACCAGGGTCGTCGACGCACGGGTCGTCGGGCTTTCGCTCAGGACCTTGCGGCGATAACGCGCCGCCCCCTCCCCGACCGGTTCCCACGGCATGATTCGCGAGCGCAGGTCGAGCACGAACGGTCGGTCGTCGTCTGCATCGAACAGGACGTACTCCTCGTCGTCCTCGGGCTCGTGTACCAGATTGAGTTCCAGCAGGCCGCCGGTGCGGATCAGACAATGGCACCCCTTGCGGGCCTGTTCGTCGTGACCGTGCACGATGCCCGCCGGGCGATAGATGTAGGAACCGTCGCCGA
This sequence comes from Alphaproteobacteria bacterium, assembly GCA_038148335.1. Taxonomy (GTDB): domain Bacteria; phylum Pseudomonadota; class Alphaproteobacteria; order SHVP01; family SHVP01; genus CALJDF01. The sequence goes on from JAYQVF010000183.1 coordinate 4,450, forward strand.
GATAGTCGCGGCCGGTCAGGCTGACATCGCCATGCAGCACGTAGACCTCTTCGTAGCCCTCATGGTAATGGGCAACGCCGCCGCCCTTCCAGCCTTCGGGAATATGGACGTACTGGGTGGCGCGCTCGGTCTCGGCATCAAGGCTGAGCAGCTTGCGCCTCAGGCCATGGGTGCCCAAGGCCTCCCAAGACAGATCCGCGAGCGACAGTTCTTCGATCAATGGCCTCATGACATTCCCCTTGCACCGCCTAGGGTGCGTTGCATTCGATGATGACACGCCCGACGTCTTTGGCTTCGGGTCCGACAAGAAGCTCGAAGGCATCCGGTGCTTCGTCGAGAGACACGCGATGCGTGATGGTCGGCTTCAGGTCGATCCTGCCCTGCGCGATCAGCTCGAGCGTCGGCTCCTGGTGATGGTTGGCCTTCGTGCCGAAGACCTCGATCTCGCGGTAGACGATGTCCCAACCGGTGAGGTCGAGCTTGCCGCCACCGGTCAGCGTGACCCGGCCGAGCACGCCGACGATGTTGAACGACTGGCGGACACCCCAGTCCGTCGCCGAGGTTTCGATGACCAGCGGCACGCCGTCGGGATAGCGCGCCAGAAAGCGCTCCTTGACGTCCTCGTCATGGCGCGAGATCGCAAAAACCTCCTCGGCGCCCGCGATCCGCGCGAGCTCGGCGCGGCGCCCGGTGCCGCCGACCGCGACGACCCTAAGGCCGACGGCCCTGGCCGCGGCGATCGTGCCCCAGCCCATGGCGCCGACGCCGACCACGGCGACGGTCTGCCCCGGCTCGGGCTTCATCTTCTCGAAGGCGGCAAGACCATCGGCGGCACCGGCCAGCATCGCGCCGTCGTCAAAACCGACATTGTCCGGCAGGCGCGCGAGCTTTCGGGCATAGACCGGCGCGATCTCCTGACAGCAGACCTGGCGCGGCGGCGGGTTGAAGGCCGGGTCGCGGCACAGGTTGGTCAACCCGGCGGTGCAATAGTCGCACCGACCGCAATGCGCCAGCGTCAGCGCCGCGACGCGGTCGCCCGGTTTCCAGCCCGTCACATCCGATCCAACGCGGTCGATGACGCCGGAGAAGTCGGCGCCGATGCCCACCGGGTACGGCTGCGGATAGCGGCCACCGCGATTGAGGTACACGCCGAGGTCGGTGCCGTAGGGGGCATAACTCATCACTCGGACGGTAACCTGGTCGGACGCGGGCTCCGGATCGGGGACCTCGACGACGCGCAGATCGCGCGGCCCGTAGAGCAAGGCAGCCTTCATAACACTACTCTATCGAGCCACGGGCTGCGGCGCGACGGGGCCTCGTTCCCGGCCCACGGGCCGGTCAGCCCTTGGCGGAGCGAAACCGAGATGCCACCATGCGCGCCCTTTTCATCAGTGAAGCGAGGCGCGGGCCGTGACAGGCAACCTGTATTCCCTGTTCGAAAGCCGCTTTCCGCTGGACCGCGGCGCGGCTTTCATCGAGTCGCCGACCCGCGGCCAATTCAGCTATGGCGACGCCGAGCGATGGGCCAACCGGCTTGCCGGATACCTCCGCGCCGCCGGGGCGCAGCCC
>JAYQVF010000184.1:0-5993 GCA_038148335.1 Alphaproteobacteria bacterium
TGCCACGCGGTCATACGTCCGCGTGTTCGGGACCCCGGAGTCGATCGACGACCTCTACCGGCACCGCCTGGTCGATCACACCGCCCTGCACATGAACCCGGGCTGGATGCCCTGGACCGAGATCGTCCAGCGCCACAACGCGGTGGTCTACCGCTCCAATTCTTCGGCCTCGGTCGTCTCGGCGGTGCGGATGGGCATGGGGATCGGCCTGTTTCCCCTCTACGTCGAAGAGCTGGATAGTGAATTCGTGCGCCTGCCCGTCGAGACCAACTGCTCGGCGGAGATCTGGCTGGTTTCGCATGAAGAGACCAACAAGGGCGCCCGAATCCGCGCGGTCATCGACCACCTGTCGGATGTCTTCGAACAGGATCGGGCCCGGTGGTTTTCCCGCCGACCCAAACCGCGTCGGGTGGCGCGCCTCGAAGAGCGCCGCGCCGTATAGCGCCGGCACAGAAAGCCGTTCCGGGCGATTGCGTCATGGTGACCGGAGCGGTTAGGTTGTACGGACAAAAAGCCGACAAGGCTGGTCAGGTCTAACAGGGAAGGGGAGGGCATGCGGCGTCCTTGCGGCGCCGCCGCGGTTCTATGCTTATCCTACAGCAACTTATTTCCGGTCTGATGATCGGCGGGATCTACGTCATGGTCGCCGTCGCGTTCACCCTGACCATTGGCATGCTCAACTTTTTGAACTTCACGATTCCGGCGCTGTTCATGTTGGCGGGCATGGTGGCGTGGGGCCTTACCACGGTTGGAATTCACTGGGTGGTCGCCCTTCTTGGCGGCGTTGCAACGGCAACCGTTGCTTCCCTGATCGTCGAGCGGTTTACCTACCGCTACATGCGCGTCCGCTATGGTGACGCCACCGAGCATGCTCTGCCGTTGGTCAGTTCGCTCGGTTTCCTGATCGTCTTCGAGCACCTTGTTCTGATCGTGCTGGGCTCGGAAATCCAGCGCTTCCCGAATCCGTTCGACAGCGCTGATATCCATATTGGCAATCTCATCATCGGCATTCCCCAGCTTGCGAGCCTGATCCTGGCGCTGCTCATTGTCTGGGGGTTGAGCACCATGCTCAAGAGAAGCCGTATAGGTCGTGCTCTAAGGAGTATTGCCGAGAATCCAGACGCCGCGACGTTGATGGGCGTGAACGTCAATTACATCGTTCCTGTCGTTTTCATCATTACGGGCTTGATGGCGGGAATTGCCGGCATGCTCTTCACGCTCAACTACGCTGCAGTGAACGCATATATGGGTGATGAGGTTGCGGCCAAAGCAATCGCCGGCATGGTGATTGGCGGACTGGGCAATATCTGGGGGGCGATCGCCGGCGGCCTTATCATCGGCGTCACCGAAGTTCTCGCCATTCACTTCTTCGGTGCTGACATCGTGAAGATTCCGATCTGGGGGCTGCTCCTGATTCTTCTTGTAATTCGGCCGTCGGGTCTGTTCGGGCACACCGCCATCGGCAAGGGGAAATTCTAGGGATGAGCGGGTACTGGGCCGGGATCATCGCGATCCTCTGCTTTAACATCGTCGTTGCCTACTCGGTCTTCCTGCCGGCAGCCTCCGGTCAGTTGAACCTTGGCGCCGCCGGTTTCGTTGCGATCGGTGCCTACACCAGTGGCTATGGCAGCACTGACATGGGCCTGCCCATGTGGCTGGCAATTATGTTCGGCGCGGTGGTCACCGGGCTGGTGGCGTTCCTGATCTCGTTTCCCATCCTGCGCACCCGCGGCGTCTACATGGTCTTGGCTACATTCGCCTTCGCGGAGGTTGTGCAGGGCATATACATAAATCTTGAGATATTTGGCGCAGCGGCAGGCTACCCGGTTGCCGCCTTCGCCGATCTCGATGTGATCGTGCCGCTGACGATTGGCGTTGTTGTGTTTGTGTTCTTCCTCATGACGACGCGTCTCGGGCTCACGATGCGGGCTGTGCATGACGACGAGCCCGTTGCGTCGCTGTTCGGCGTCAACACGCGCCTCACCCAAATAGCCGCGTTCACGCTTGGCGGCGTGGTTGCCGGAATTGGTGGCGCGATATGGGCGCACAATTTCAACTACGTCGAGATTCAGAACTTCAACATTCTGCTAAGCATCTTCGTCCTGCTTTATGTGCTGATCGGCGGCACCCAGACCGCGTTTGGTCCGTTGGTTGGGGCGGTCTTCTTCACGCTCATACCCGAAGCGCTCCGTGTCAGCGAGGAGTGGCGCTTCGTCTTCTTTGGCATGCTCATCATCTTGATGATGGTGGTTCGTCCGGAAGGCCTGATCACGAGAACGATGGTTGATCGGGTGAAGGGTGTTTTCTTCCGGCGACGTTCTCCGGTAGAGGGATAGGGAGTGCGGGCACTTGTCTGATTCGGTTCTTTCGATCGAGCGGATGTCGAAGAACTTCAGTGGTCTTCGCGTCGTCGACGAGGTTTCGTTCGATGTCGAACGGGGAAGCCGCACTGCACTGATCGGCCCAAACGGGGCTGGCAAGACGACCGTCTTCAATCTGATCAGCGGGGTCTATTCCCTGGACGATGGCCGGATCGTTCTGGATGGCACGGACGTCACCAGCTTGCCTCAGCGCAAGCGAATCAACATGGGCATATCCCGCAGCTTCCAGAACATCCGGTTGATGCCTCACCTGAGCGCCGTTGAAAACGTGATGCTCGGTCAGCAATCTCGCGCTAGAGGGATCGGCGATCTTCTGTTCCCGCTCGGTTGGCTGCCGCGCAACCGCTGGGCGAGAGAGGCCGAGGAGGCCCTCACGCGTGCGGGCCTGGGCACCTATCCCGGAGAAGTCGTCGCCAATCTGCCATATGGCGTGCAAAAAAGGATCGAAGTGGTTCGAGCGATGATCTCGGAGCCGAAGATCTTGTTGCTCGACGAACCGGCCGCGGGGCTGAACGAGAAGGAAACCGACGAGCTAAGGCTTCTACTCGAGCAGGTCTCTGCGCGCGGCGTCACGCTCCTCGTCGTGGAGCACGACATGCAGTTCGTGCGGCGTCTCTGCAACCACGTCGTCGTCCTGAACTTCGGCAAGAAGATCTTCGAAGGGCCTTCGAGCGAAGTGCAGAACGATCCCGGCGTCAAAGAAGCCTACCTGGGTTCGGAAACGGTCGGCGATGCTGCTTGAAGTCGAAGACTTGAATGTGCGCTACGGGCGCAATCACGCGGTCCGCAACGTTTCACTGCGGGTGGATCAGGGTGAAATCGTTACGGTCCTTGGCGCCAATGGTGCGGGAAAGAGCTCCCTGCTCAAGGCGCTGCAAGGCACCGTGTCGTCCAGCGCAGGCCTGGGGCGGTTCCGCGACAAGGAACTCTTTTCGCTGTCGGCGCAAAAACGTGTGCGCACCGGCCTCGTGATGGTGCCCGAAGGGCGGCAGATTTTCGTCTCGATGAGCGTTCACGACAATCTTCTGATGGGGGCGTACTGCCGGAGCGACTCCGACGTTGCGACCGACATCGATGGTATCTACCAGCGCTTTCCCAATCTGGCCCAACGCCGCGACATGCCGGCCTCGGTCCTTTCCGGCGGCGAGCAGCAGATGCTGGCGATCAGCCGGGCGTTGTTGGCTCGACCGGTCCTGATGATGTTGGACGAGCCCTCGCTCGGGCTGAGCCCCATTCTGGTCAATCAACTCTTTGACCTGATCGTCGCCCTGAACAAGGACGGCCTTTCAATCCTGTTGGTCGAGCAGAACACCCACAAGGCGCTGCAGACGGCGAACCGCGGCTACGTGCTCGAGTTGGGCAAAGTTGTAGCCAAAGGGACGCCGGATCAGCTTCGGAGCGGTGAAAAGCTCGAGGCGGCCTATCTCGGTGCCGGATAGGTTGCCTTGTTTACGCCCAATCCGGACGGCACAATATTCACTAGGTCCGCGAGTCGGACATAGCATGGGAGGAAGAACTCAATGAAAGCGTTTACCGGAATCGCTGCCGCCGCACTGGCAGCTTCCTTGGTTTCGGCGCCGGCCCTGGCCGCTGACGAAATCGTCCTTGGCCTGAACATGGCCAAAACGGGTTTCTTAAAGTCGTCGGGTGAGACGACCGAGACCGCGGTCGACATCGCGGTTGCCGAGATCAACGCCGCAGGCGGAATCGGCGGCAAGATGATCAAAGTCGTCAAGTTCGACACCGGCAGTGACGCCAAACAGGCCGTCGTCGGCACGCGCAAGCTGGCCGAGGACGACCACGCGCTGGCCATCATCGGGCCGTTCTCCTCCGGTGAGGCGCGTGTTGCGTTCCCGGTGGGCGAACGCATCGGAATCGTCCAGATTCCGAACGCGGCTTCGACGCCCGGCCTTGCAAAGGACAACGCCTTCGCGTTCCGCGTCACCGAGGACGAGGGCAAACAGTTCAACCGGATGCTGGCCAGCCTGAAACGCAAAGGCGTACCGGCGAGCTCTGCCGCCATCGTCTATGAGTCCGATCAGTTCGTGTCCAAGGCCGTTGGCACCGGCATCATGCCGGGGGCTTTCGAGGCCGCCGGCATCAAGGTCGCTGGCGAGCCGCAGGGCTTCCCGCAGAAGGCGTTCGACCTGTCGCCGCAGATCGCCAAGATCATGCAGGATCCGCCTGACGTGATCGGTGCCGGTGCGATCCTCGACAACGCCGTGAAGGTGCTGAAGGAGGCCCGTCGTCAGGGCTTCAAGGGCCGCTTGGTCGGTTCGCAGCTGTTTGCCGACCCGGAAATCGTCGATGTCGTGGGCAAGGAAGCCGACGGGACGATCTTCGCCGCCGGTTTCTGGTGGGATCTCAACGACAAGACCAGGGCGTTCACCCAGAAGTTCAACGATGAGAACAAGAAGCGTGGCATTCACTCGGCCTTCCCGCACCACGTCGATGCGCAGGCTTACGAAATCGTCTACCTGCTCGCCCAGGTGATCAAGGAGACGGGTGCGACCGGCGACATGGGCAAGCTGGCCGATGAACGCGTGGCCATCCGCGATCAGCTTCGCAAGACCAACTACCAGGGCATGCTGGGGCCGATCTGCTTCGACGCCGACGGCGATGCCGAACTGCCGGGCTTCATCATCGAGCTCAAGGACGGCCAGTGGTCGATGTTCGACCAGCATCCTGCGGACAAGTGCACGGGCACCAGCTCGTAGGTTCGTCGCAAATGCTTTGGCAAAGGGGCGGCTTGTGCCGCCCCTTTGTTTTTGGGGCCGGAGCAGGCCGCGGCCGCGTGTCGTTTTTTGCAGTTATCATTTTTATGGGCATTTCCGCCATAAGCCCATGCTGGGCGGACGCCGGTGATTCACCGTCCCGAATCCTGGAGCGGGCAAACAGCGAACGCGGTCTCGGTCGGGATGCCCTCCGGGTCATTGCCAATTCTCTGGATCACGGCGGGAGGCCAAGGCCTCTGGCGCTCCAAGGCGCGCAGCGCGATGCGCTGGCTGCGCCACTGGACCTGCTTGATCGCCCGCAGGCAGCGTTTCGCCGGACGCTGGACGCGGCGCGGTGGGCGCCCGCGAAGATCGCGATATCGCAATCTCCTGGGCTGGACCTGACCGAGGCCGTCCAACGATTCGAATTGTCGTCGCGACAGGCGCGGCGCATGTGGCGCGAGTCGCTGCAGGCTTTGCGGGAGCGGCACCCGGAAGCGCGCGCCACGGTCGTCGCTTCCCTCGCCGCGGGTGACCTGCCCATTGATGTCTTGAGGACGGGGTTGGCTGTCGAGATTGATCGGGCGATCCGCAACCTCGGGGCCGAGGTCATGGATCTCCTCCCGCGCCTGCTGGCGAGTTCGGGCGCTCCCGGCCGCAACGGGCCGATGTCGCCAGAGATCGAGATCGTGCGGGGGACAGCGGGCGGCGATCGCTTCGCTCCCAGCGGCGGAAGCGGGATTCTGTTGATCTGGGATCCTGGTGGTGATGATCGCTATGACCTGTCGCAGTTGCGCGAAGGCAGCGTGGTGATCGTCGTCGATGAAGCCGGAGACGACGACTATCGCGGTCCGGGAGCCATTCTGTCGGCGACGGTCGTCGTCGACCGGGAAGGAGC
>JAYQVF010000185.1:0-5957 GCA_038148335.1 Alphaproteobacteria bacterium
GAGCCGACCGGGCTCGTTTTCGGGGTTGAGCCGTTCGATCAACCGCAAGGCCTCGTCGACATCGAGAGACGGTCCCGCCTTGAAACCGATCGGATTGCCAATGCCCCGCAGAAACTCCACGTGGGCGCCGTCGAGTTGGCGCGTCCGATCGCCGATCCAAAGGAAATGAGCCGAGGTGTCGTACCAGTCGCCGGATGTCGAATCGATCCGTGTCAGCGCCTGTTCGTAGCCTAGCAACAGCGCCTCGTGAGACGTGTAGAAATCGGTTTCGCGCAGCACCGGCGTCGTCTCGGCGGTCAGACCGCATGCTTCCATGAAGTCCAGCGACTCCGTGATTCGATTGGCAAGCGCGCGGTACCGTTCGCCCTGGGGACTGTCTGCGACAAAACCGAGATTCCAACCGTGAACACGGCGCAATGCGGAATAGCCGCCATGGGAAAAGGCGCGGATGAGATTGAGCGTGCTGGCGGACTGGGCGTAGGCCTGAAGGAGCCTCGCCGGGTCCGCCACGCGCGCTTTTTCGTCGAACTCGATGCCGTTGACGATATCGCCGCGATAGCTGGGCAGAGACACACCGCCTTGCTCTTCGGTCGAGGCACTTCTCGGCTTCGCGAACTGCCCTGCGATCCGGCCCACCTTCACCACCGGCAATGAACCGCCAAAGGCCAGGACCACCGACATCTGGAGAAGGACGCGGAATGTGTCGCGGATGTTGTCGGGATGGAATTCGGCGAAGCTCTCCGCGCAGTCGCCACCCTGAAGCAGGAATGCCTTACCCGCTGATACGTCGGCCAGCGCCCGCCTCAGGTTGCGCGCTTCACCCGCGAACACCAGGGGCGGATAAGTTCTGAGTCGCGTCTCGACCTGCGCCAGCGCCGTGGCGTCGGGGTAGTCCGGCTGCTGCTCGACTGGCCGCGCCCGCCAGCCGTCGATCGACCAGTCTTGGGTCATTGCATTCCTCGCTGTCGACCGTTACCAGGCGTCCCCAAGCCGCCGCCCCTACTCGGCCGCGATCGCCTCTGGCTCGATGTATTTCTCGCGCATGGTGACAAACTCTTCGGCCGCCGTCGGGTGAATACCAACGGTCGCGTCGAACTGGGCCTTTGTGGCGCCCATCTTCACTGCTACCGCCAGCCCCTGAATGATCTCCGCCGCCTCAGGCCCGACCATATGGACACCGAGAACGCGCTCGGTATTCCCATCCACGACGAGCTTCATCATCGTCTTCTCCTCCCGCCCCGACAGGGTGTGTACCAAGGGCCGGAACGTCGACTTGTAGATATCGATCTTGGCGAAACTCCCTCGGGCCTCATCCTCCGTGAGTCCCACGGTCGCCACGCTGGGTTGACTGAAGACCGCCGATGCCACGTTGCTGTGATCCATGATCTTCTCACGACCACCAAACACCGTCTGGGAGAAGCACAGACCTTCATTCAGCGCCACGGGTGTCAGGGCAATCCGGTCCGTCACGTCCCCAACGGCATAGATGTTATCTACATTCGTACGCGAATATCGATCGACGATAATGGCGCCTGAGTCCCGTTGCGCAACATTGACCGCTTCCAGGTTAAGCCCTGCGGTATTCGGTGTCCGACCGATGGCACAGATGATCGCGTCGGCCTCAAGGATCGCTCCGTCCTCGCAGGTCGCGATCAGACCCGCAGTCGTTTTCTCGATATGCTGGATTCTCGATTCGACGCGGATATCGATGCCCTTGTTGCGCATCTCCTGCGCCAGCGTTGCGCGAACGTCTTTATCGAATCCGCGCAAGATTTGCTCGCCGCGGTAAAGTTGCACGACATCCGTGCCCAAGCCATTGAGGATTCCAGCGAACTCCACGGCGATGTAGCCGCCTCCCACGACGATCGCCCGGCGGGGCTGCTCTTCGAGCTCGAAGAACTCGTTCGATGTGATGCTGTGTTCCGACCCAGGAATGCCCGGCTTGACCGGCCAGCCGCCCGTTGCAATGAGAATTGTGGCGGCTGTGACGCGCCGCCCTCCCACGTCGATCGTATGGGCATCCACGAAGCGGCCCGTTCCGACGATGAGATCGACGCCCGCGTTCTCGAGCAATCGGATGTAAATCTTGTTGAGCCGGTCGATCTCCTTGTTCTTCGCGGCCATGAACTTGGACCAACTGAAGCTCCTGGGTCCAACGGTCCACCCGTAGTTCGCGGCGTCCTCGAAATATTCCGCATAATGCGAAGCATACACCATGAGCTTCTTTGGAATGCACCCGCGGATGACGCAGGTGCCGCCGACACGGCTGTCCTCGCAGATGGCAACCCGCGCCCCGTAGCTCGCAGCGACGCGCGCCGCCCGCACTCCGCCCGATCCGGCGCCAATGACGAAAAGGTCGTAGTCAAAGGTCGTGCTCATATCCGCTGTCCTATTCCGAACGACGCAGGTTCAAGGACCGTCACTCGGGTCGGTCCGCCTCGCGGCATCAATCTAATATCAGGTCGTGGTGCCGTGCCCGCAACCCCGTCAGGGCAAACCTATTCGACGGTTACCGATTTCGCGAGGTTTCGCGGCTGGTCGACGTCGGTACCCTTGAGAACGGCCACGTGATAGGCGAGGAGCTGTACGGGAATCGCCGACAGGATTGGCGTCACGAAGGGATCGACCTCTGGCATGACAATGGTCTTCCAGACCGCGTCGCCGGCCCGCCGCGCGCCGCCGGAATCCGTTAGCAGGACGACGCGGCCGCCTCGCGCCGAAACCTCCTTGAGATTGGACATCGTCTTGTCGAAGAGGTCGTCGCTTGGCGCGATGACAACGACCGGGACATCCTCGTCGATCAGCGCGATGGGGCCATGCTTGAGTTCGCCAGCCGCAAATCCCTCGGCGTGAATGTAGGAGATTTCCTTGAGCTTGAGGGCGCCTTCCATGGCGATCGGGAAGGAAGGGCCGCGGCCGATGTAGAGGACGCTCTCGGCGTGCATCACCTCTTCGGCCAGGGACCGGATGGCAGCATCGTGGTTCAGCACCTCGACCGCGCGCGCCGGCACCTCGGCGATCGCGTGCGACAGGCGCGCCTCGTCCTGCGGCGAGATAGATCCTTTGGTGCGCGCCAGCGCAATGGCGAATACCGCCAACGTCACGAGCTGGCACGTGAAAGCCTTTGTCGAGGCAACACCGATCTCCGGTCCTGCGTGGGTCATCAGGATGGCGTCGCTTTCGCGCGCCATGGTGCTCTCCGCTACGTTGACGACAGACAGCGTGTGCTGCCCCTGACGCTTGGCGAACCGCAGGGCGGCAAGCGTATCCGCGGTTTCTCCCGACTGAGAGATGAAGACAGCCAGTCCGCCTGGTGTCATCGGAGACCCGCGGTAGCGGAATTCCGATGCGATATCGACGTCGACCGCCACGCGCGCGTAGCGCTCGATCCAGAACTTGCCGACAAGCGCGGAGAAATAGGAAGTGCCGCAGGCTACGATCGTGATCCGTGGCACCCCGGCGAGATCGATACCCAGATCCGGCAGTTGAATGGTGCGATCCGCGGGATTGAAGACACCGTTAAGCGTTTCGCCGATGACGGTCGGCTGTTCGTGGATTTCCTTTTCCATGAAATGGCGATGGTTGCCCTTGCCCACCATCGCCCCGGTGACGGAACTGAGGCGCACTTCCCGTTCGACGACCTTGTCGTTTTCGTCGTGAAAGACTGCTCCTTCCCGGCTCAACTCAACCCAATCACCTTCTTCGAGGTAGGTGATCCGATTGGTCTCGGGCGCCAACGCAAATGCGTCCGACCCCAGGAACATCTCGCCGTCGCCCCATCCCACGGCAAGCGGGCTGCCGCGGCGGGCACCAATCATCAGGTTGTGCTCGCCTGCAAACACGATCGCCAGCGAGAAGGCGCCCTCCACGCGACGGAGGGACTTCGAGACCGCTGCCTGGGGGCTGTCGCCCTTGTCCATGTAGGAGGAAATCAGGTGCACGACGGCTTCGGTGTCGGTTTCACTCTCGAAGTTGCGCCCCTCGCCCACCAGGACTTCGCGCAGTTCAGCGAAGTTCTCGATGATTCCGTTGTGGACGGCGGCCACCTTGGAGGTGGCATGCGGATGGGCGTTCACCTCGTTCGGCACGCCATGAGTCGCCCAGCGGGTATGGCCGATCCCGATGTCGCCCGGCAGCGGGTTTCCGACAAGGAGGGTCTCCAGTTCCGAGAGTTTTCCCTTTGCCCGGCGCCGGCCAAGCGAACCGTTGACGACCGTTGCAATCCCTGCCGAGTCGTAGCCCCGGTATTCTAGGCGGCGGAGGCCATCTACCAGCCTTCCGGCGACGTCGCCGTGACCGATTACGCCAACGATGCCACACATCAGGAATCTCCCTTGGCGCGCTCGCGCTTTGTCTTGGACCAACCGGCGCGGGTCGCCTCGATGCTGCGCGTATCGGCTACGCGCAGGGCGTCCGCCGGCACATCTTCACGAACGACGGTACCCGCACCGACGGTCGCACCGGCCCCCACGGCAACGGGGGCCACGAGGACGACGTTCGAGCCGATCGACGCATTGGCGCCGATCTCGGTCCGCGCCTTGCGAAAGCCGTCGTAGTTGGCGGTGATTGTCCCCGCTCCGATGTTGGCCTTCTCGCCGACGATGGCATCGCCGACGTAGGTCAAGTGGTTCACCTTTGCGCCCGCGCCGATCTCGGCGTTCTTGATCTCGACAAAATTCCCGACCCGGGCACCTTCCGCAAGAACAGCGCCGGGCCGCAAGCGCGCAAACGGACCGATGACCGCATCGCCGGCAATGCTGCAGCCCTCCAGATGGCAAAAAGCCTTGATGTGCGCACCATCCGCCACGCGGACGCCGGGTCCGAAAAAGACGTTGGGCTCGATGACGACGTCTTTGCCGAGCACCGTGTCGAAGCTGAACCACACGGAGTCGGGATCGACGAGCGTGGCCCCCTCGGCCATGGCCTTGGCCCGCGCCCGGCGCTGGAACACTGCTTCGGCCTCGGCCAGGTCTGCCCGGTCGTCGACACCCACGAGTTCGTTCGCGTCGCCCTCCACCACGGCACAACCCAGCCCGCCTTCACGAGCCAGACGAACGATGTCGGTCAGATAGTATTCCCGCTTCGCGTTGTCGTTCTTGAGCTGTCCAAGAAGGTGAAACAGCTGTTCGCCGTCGACCGCCATAACCCCGGAATTGCAAAGCGCAATATCCCGCTGTTCCGGGGTCGCATCCCAATACTCGACAATCTGTTCCAGACGGCCCGCGTCGTCGACCACCAACCGGCCGTATTGACCGGGGTCGTGAGGCCGAAAGCCAAGAACCACAAGCGCTGGCCTTTCCCCGGCTTCCCTTGCGTTGGCGAGGCTGCGCAGGGTCGCCTCCGACACGAGGGGGTCGGCTCCAAACAGCACCAGTACGGTACCGTCGAAGCCTGCGAGAACGTCCGAAGCGCACCGCGCCGCATCGCCCGTGCCCAGCGCCCTGTCCTGCACGACCACGGTTGCGCCATCAAAGTGCTGCTCAAGCCCCACCATATCCGGACTGACCACGACGACGGTGCGAACCGCGCCAAGGGCGCGCACCGTGGCCAGCAGGTGTTTGATCATGGGCTGTCCGCCCACACCATGAAGCACCTTGGGCTTCGCGGAACGCATGCGGGTACCCTTGCCTGCGGCAAGGATTACGGCAGCAATGGGATGGGAAACGGGTTGGCTCATTGGATTAGGGCGGCCGGACGATGCCACACCGTCACTGATCATCCAAGTCACGAAATCTTACCGAATTTTGCAGTACTATCAGGATGTTGTGGGCCTACGCCAATTCGATTCGGGCGCGGCCGAAGGTAACTTGCCGGCAGGGGGTGACAACGTGGGGTATACATCCTTGACTCGCCACATGGCCAAACCTATTACCAGAGACGGCGGGCGCGTAGCTCAGTGGTAGAGCACTACGCTCACATCGTAGGGGTCGCTGGTTCGATCCCAGCCGCGCCCACCA
>JAYQVF010000186.1:0-5951 GCA_038148335.1 Alphaproteobacteria bacterium
GTACTGCAGTGACTGCAGAAGGCACGCCGTGTCGTGGTCAGTTCTCCCTCCGGCGCACCGGTGCCATGCGCGGTGCGGCACAGTTCGACCTGGTAGGTTGAGACCGACTCCGCCCCGACGATCTTCATCGTCTCGAAACGGCCCGAGAGGTTGATCCCGTACCCGCCCGAACCGGCCGTCATTCGGCAAATCGAGCAGTAGCACCGCATGAAGGGGTACGGCGCGTTGGAATCGACGGTGAACCTGACCTTGCCGCAGTGACAGCCGCCTTCGAGTTTCATACTGTTTCTCCTGCCGAGAGCATCGGGCCATCGTATCGACCTGGTCGCCCTGGGCCAACGTGGGAGGAATCGTAGTGCCGAGTGTGCTCGTCACGGGCGCGAACCGCGGCTTGGGCCTTGAGTTCGTCCGACAATATAGCGCCGAGGGTTGGCGGGTATTTGCGGCATGCCGATCACCGCGCCGCGCCGACGACTTGAACGACCTTGCGGCCGCTTCGCGTGGCAGGACCAGCGTGCACGCGGTGGACGTCTCGGACCGTCGCGCCGTCCGCAGCCTTGCCGACGAGTTGAATGAGCCGATCGATATCCTGATCAACAACGCCGGGCTGATGGAAGCCTGGAGCGAGGGCTTTGGCCAGATCGACTATGCCAAATGGGAGGCCATTCTCAGAACCAACCTCTTCGGGCCGGCCTGGGTCACGCATGCTTTCGCGCCACATGTGGCCCGCAGCGAGCGCAAGGTCGTCGCGATGATGACGTCCGGACTCGGGAGTCTCACCGAGAACGCCGACGGCAACCGCAACGCGGCGGGCAAGCTCTACATGTACCGATCGAGCAAGGCGGCCCTGAACATGCTGGTGACCAAGCTGGCCGCAGATCTCCGAGGCCGCGGCATCACCGTTGTGGCCATCGGACCGGGACACGTGCAAACCGACATGGGTGGGCCGACTGCGAAACTGAAGCCGCCCGAGAGCATCGGCGGACTACGTGAGGTCCTGGCAAGCCGGACCATCGAACACACCGGCCGCTATTTCTTCTATACCGGCGCGCCGCAGCCCTGGTAGCGCCGCATGCCCACAATTCTCATCACGGGCGCGAGCCGCGGCATCGGACTTGAATCGGCGCGCCAGCATGCGACCGACGGCTGGAAGGTCATCGGTTGCTGCCGCAACCCGGCGTCGGCGACCGAACTGAAAAAGATCCCCGGCGTTTCGGTGCATGCCCTCGACGTCACCCGGTTCGATGCGGTCGACGCTTTGGCCCGCGACCTGGACCAGCCGGTGGACGTTCTCCTGAACAACGCGGGACAAAGCCCTCGTCCGCGCCTCGGTTTTGGCAACATGGACTACGCCCAATGGTCCGGTCTGTTCACGGTGAACACCCTTGCGCCCTTCAAGATGGCGGAGGCGTTCCACGACCACGTGCGCCGTTCGGAGCGCAGGATCATCGCCAACGTCTCCAGCATCATGGGTTCGATCGGCGATACAAGCGGCGGCCATGTTGCCTATCGTTCGACCAAAGCGGCCTTGAACATGGTGACCAAGACACTGGCTGGCGACCTCGCCGCGGACGGCGTCACGGTGCTCAGCATTCACCCCGGCTGGGTGCGTACCGACATGGGCGGTCCGACCGCAGCAATTTCTCCCGAGCAGAGCGCCGCCGGCATGAAGAAGCTCGTCGAAGGGGCGACGCCTGCGATCAGCGGCCGCTTCTACGATTGGACCGGCAGCGAGATTCCCTGGTGAGGCCACGATGACAACCATGCTGATCACCGGGGCCAATCGCGGCCTCGGCCTTGACCTGACCCGCCGCTTCGCGGCCGAAGGCTGGAAGATTCATGCCTGTTGCCGCAACCCTGGCCGGGCCGATGCTCTCAATGCGCTGGCCGCCGCGCACGATGTCTCGGTGCACGCACTCGACGTCGCCGACTTCGGCCAGATCGAAACCTTGAAGGCCACGATCGGTAACGAAGCGATCGACGTTCTCTTCAACAATGCCGGAATCATGGGCACCGACCAAAAGCCGGTGGACCGCAACGACGCGGATCAGCGGTTCGACACGCTCGACGAGAGCGAATGGATGACGGTCATGCGCGTCAACACGCTTGCGCCGATGCGCATGTGCGAAGTGTTCGTCGACAACGTCGCGGCAAGCGATCGCCGCCAGATGGTCCATATGTCCAGCATCGTCGGCGGCATCGCGAGCAACCAGAGCGGTCTCTGGTACCACTATTCGACGTCAAAGACGGCCCTCAACATGGTCATGCGCAGCATGGCCGCCGACCTGCGCGAACGCGGAATCACCGTGGTGTCGCTCCACCCGGGCTGGACCCAGACCGACATGGGCGGCCCCGGCGCCGCGCTGACCATCGAGGAAAGCGTGGGCGGCATGGTCGAGGTCGTGCGCAAGCTCACCCCCGCGGACAGCGGCCGCTTCATCGCCTGGAACGGCGAGGACGTCCCCTGGTAGCAGCCTAGGCGCCGGGACTGGTAGCCGAATAAGGGAACTCCGCACGCCAATGCCGCGCGATTTCCTCGCGCGTGCAGACCCAGACGTCCTTGTGCCGGCGCACGTGTTCGAGAAACAACTGGAGCGCACGCGCCCGGCCCGGCCGACCGATCACGCGTGGGTGCAGGCCGACAGACATCATCTTGGGCTGCGTCGCGCCTTCCTCGTACAGCACGTCGAACGTATCGCGCATGTGGTTGAAAAACTGCGTCCCCTCGGTGTAGCCACCCGGCACCGTGAAGCGCATGTCGTTCACCTCGAGTGAATAGGGAATGATCAGCACCGGGCGTCCGACCACCTCGACCCAATAGGGCAGGTCGTCGGCATAGGAGTCCGAGTCATAGAGGAAGCCGCCCTCCTCAGCCGCAAGCTGCCGGGAGATCGCGCTCATGCGCCCGGCGAACCAACCGACCGGGCGCCTGCCCGTCGTCTTGCGAATGGCCTCGATCGCCAACCTCATATGCTCGCGCTCCTCGGCCTCGCTGAGCTCGCTGTGATCGATCCAGCGGTAGCCGTGCGTGGCGATCTCGTGGCCGGCGTCGGCCATCGCCTTGGCGGCCACCGGGTTGCGCTCCATGGCCTGACCGCAGGCGTAGACCGTGCACCGCATGTCGTAGCGGTCGAACAGGCGGAGCAGACGCCAGATGCCTGCCCTGGCGCCGTATTCGTAGATCGACTCGACATTGAAACTGCGCCGACCTTCCAGGGCCTGAAAGCTGGGATGGCCCGGCACGTCCGTCATCAACCCCTCGGAATGGCTGTCGCCGTCGAGGATCGAGTGCTCGGCGCCTTCCTCGTAGTTGATCACCAGACTGACCGCGAGCCTGGCGCCGTTTGGCCAACGCGGGTTGGGCGGGTTCGGTCCGTAACCAATAAGATCGCGTGGATAATCCGTTGCCGTCATGCGCGCCTCCTCCCCATTGCGAGAGTGTAGCGCGATCGGGGGCTCAGGTCCGGTCGTATCCGAGGCTGGGAGACAGCCAGCGCTCGGCCTGCTGGACCGATACGCCGCGTCTTGCTGCATAGTCCGCGACCTGATCTCGGCCGATCTTGCCGATGCCGAAGTATTGCGACTCCGGGTGCGAAAAATAGAAGCCCGAAACCGAGGCGCCCGGAAGCATGGCGAAACTCTCGGTCAGCTTGATCCCCGCGTTCTTCTCCGCATCCAGCAGCTGGAACAGGGCCGGCTTCTCGCTGTGGTCGGGACAGGCCGGATAGCCCGGCGCCGGCCGAATGCCGACATAGGCCTCCTTGATCAGCGCGTCATTGTCGAGGGCTTCGTCCGGGGCATAGCCCCAGAATTCCTTGCGCACCCGCTCATGCAGCCGCTCCGCAAACGCCTCTGCAAGACGGTCGGCCAGCGCCTGCAGCATGATTCCGCTGTAGTCGTCATGCGCCCTCTTGAATTCGGCGAGTTTTTCCTCGATCCGAAGGCCCGCAGTAACCGCGAAGGCACCGATATAGTCCGCAACGCCTGTCTCCTTGGGCGCAACGAAGTCGGCCAGACAATAGTTGGTGCGACCCTCTGACTTGGTCATCTGCTGGCGAAGGAAATGCACCGTTGTCAGCACCTTCGTGCGGCTGTCGTCGGCATAGATCTCGACATCGTCACCGACGGCATTCGCCGGAAAGAATCCGAACACGCCTTGTGCCGTCAGCCAGTGTTCGCCGATGATCTTCTGCAGCATCGCGCGCGCATCGTTGTATAGACCGCGCGCGGCCTCTCCGATCTTGGCGTCATCGAGAAGATCGGGGTAGCGCCCCGCGAGTTCCCAAGTCCGGAAGAATGGCGTCCAATCTATCCGGGTCGTCAGTTCTGCAAGATCGTAATCCTCCAGCTTGCGAACTCCGAGGAAGCTCGGCCGCGGCGGCGAATAGCGAGCCCAGTCGGCCTTGAATCCGTTCTCGCGCGCCTGGGCGATATCGTGCTGATTTGCTTCGCTGTCGCGGTTTCTATAGCGCTCGCGCACATTTTCATATTCGTCTGCGATCGAACGTACATAGTCGTCCTTGCGCGTGTCGCTCAGCAGGTTGCTAGCAACCGCCACTGCTCGGGACGCATCAAGGACATGCACCGCCTGCGCTCGCTTGTACCCTGGCGCGATCTTGACGGCTGTATGCACCTTCGATGTCGTGGCTCCACCAATGAGCAGAGGGACATCGAAACCCTCCCGCTCCATCTCCTGAGCGACCGTGACCATCTCGTCGAGAGACGGTGTAATCAGGCCGGACAGACCGACAATGTTGACCTTCTCCTTGCGCGCCGTCTCGAGGATCGTCTGGTAGGGAACCATGACGCCGAGATCGATGACATCGAAGTTGTTGCACTGCAGGACAACGCCGACGATGTTCTTGCCGATGTCATGCACGTCGCCTTTGACCGTGGCGAGCAGGATTTTTCCCTTGCTCTCGGCCTTAGCGTCCTTCTCTGCCTCGATGAAGGGAAGCAGGTGCGCCACCGCCTGCTTCATGACACGCGCGCTTTTTACGACCTGGGGCAGGAACATCTTGCCCGATCCGAACAGATCGCCGACCACGTTCATGCCGTCCATCAGCGGGCCTTCGATGACCTGGATGGGGCGCGCGAACTGGCGGCGCGCCTCTTCGGTGTCCTCGACGACGTAGTCCGCGATGCCCTTGACCAGGGCATGCGTAAGGCGTTCCTGGACCGGCGCCTCGCGCCATGACAGGTCCGCCTCGATCTTCTTTCCGCCCTTGTCGCGATAGGCTTCCGCGATCGCCAGCAACCGCTCGGTCGCGTCGGGGGCACGGTTCAGCAGCACGTCTTCGACGGCGGCGCGCAGGTCCTTCGGGATTTCCTCGTAGACCTCGAGCTGGCCGGCGTTGACGATTCCCATATCCATGCCCGCCGCAATGGCATGATACAGGAACACCGAGTGCATGGCCTCACGGACCGCGTTATTGCCGCGGAACGAGAACGAGATGTTCGAGACGCCGCCCGAAACGTGCGCGTAGGGAAGTTCTGCCTTGATGCGCCGCGTCGCTTCGATGAACTCCACGGCGTAATTGTTGTGCTCCTCGATTCCGGTCGCCACCGCGAAGATGTTCGGATCGAAGATGATGTCCTCGGGCGGCAGCCCGACCTTGCTCACGAGGATGTCGTACGACCGCTTGCAGATCTCAAATTTGCGCGCCGCGGTATCGGCCTGTCCCTCCTCGTCGAACGCCATGACGACGACGGCGGCGCCATAGCGGCGCACCTTGCGCGCCTGCTCGAGGAAGGGCGCCTCGCCCTCCTTGAGGCTGATCGAGTTGACGATCGATTTGCCCTGGACGCACTTCAGCCCCGCCTCGATGACCGACCATTTCGACGAGTCGATCATGATCGGCACCTTGCTGATGTCAGGTTCGGAGGCGATCAGGTTGAGGAACGTCACCATGGCCTGCTCGGAGTCGAGCATGCCTTCGTCCATGTTGACG
>JAYQVF010000187.1:0-5930 GCA_038148335.1 Alphaproteobacteria bacterium
GAAGACGGCCTGCTGCGGCGGCGCCCACACGCTCTCGGACTCGGATACCTCGACGCGGCTGGTGCTGAACATCCT
The DNA here is from genome assembly GCA_038148335.1 of Alphaproteobacteria bacterium. Lineage (GTDB taxonomy): Bacteria > Pseudomonadota > Alphaproteobacteria > SHVP01 > SHVP01 > CALJDF01. Next base: position 76 of record JAYQVF010000187.1, read on the forward strand.
GCAGACCGCGGAAGCCTGCGGCGCGGACGTCATCGCGACCGAGTGCCCGACCTGTCATACCGGCCTCGAGATGCACCAGGTCCGGGCGCAAAAGGTCCTGGGCGAGGAAACCAACGTGAAAATGCTCTATTTCACGCAGCTCCTTGGTCTGGCGCTCGGCCTGAAGCCGCGCAAGGTGGGGATGCAGGAGAATATCTCGGACGGGCACGGCTTGATGATCGAGAAGGGCAAGGCGTGACCTTCGAGGACCGCATCCCTGACCTCGGTGGCGCCGCGGATGTCCGGGCGGCCGCGGCTGACCTCCTCGCCATGGGGGAAGAGGTGCTCGAAAGCTGGCTTCTGGCCAAAGGCGATACGCCGACGCAGGACCGGCGTGAGGGTTTCCGGCTGCTGGCGCTGCACCGCCAGGGAGCGCAAGGCGATCCGAGCTTCAACGCCTGCCGCGAATCCTGCAGGGAACTCGTCTATCGCTACAACGTCATCACGCTGCGGGAAGCGCCTGAGGAGTTGGCCCAGGATCTGCGATTGATGTCGGCGGTGGCCCTGCATATCTTCTTGTTTGTCAGCGGAAAACTGCAGGAGTCCCAGCTTGGCGACTTCTGCTGCTCGTCGCGCTCCCAGCAGGGCGCGATGCATCATCAGGAGGTGTGACATGCCCGTCGTACGTGGCTGTGAACTCAAGGACGACCTGCTATACGACGTCGCGAACAATATCTGGTACCGCGACAACGGAGACGGCACTGTGACCGTTGGCATGACCGCGGTCGCATCGGCCATGGCGGGCGAGGTGGTCGCGTTCACCCCGAAAAAAGTCGGACGGTCGGTCGCCGAAGGCAAGAGCTGCGCCACGATCGAATCCGGAAAATGGGTCGGTCCGGCCCGTCTGTCCGTTCCGGGCGAAATTGTCGAGGCGAACGAGGCTCTGTCCGGGACGCCGTCGTTGGCCAATCGCGACCCATACGGCGAAGGGTGGATGATCCGCCTGAAACCCGACGACTGGGCTGCGGGCAAGGCCGGTCTCATTCCTGGTGCAGAAGTGGGCCCCGCCTATGAGGAGAAGATGGCGCAGGACGAGTTTCCGGGGTGCGCCCAGGCGGCCTAGGTTACACACATATTCAGGAACAACGAATTATTGTTCGTGAATATGTTGGGCGGTCCCGCTAACCTAGATCCAGCCGGGGCTGCGGCTTGAGGAGAGAGGGAGATCGAACATGACCGAAGAGAGCATGGCGAACGCCAAGAGCTTTTCGCTGATCGTTACCAAAGGCACGCTCGACTGGGCATACCCGCCCTTCATCCTCGCCACGACTGCCGCCGCGATGGGCGTCAACGTGTCGATGTTCTTCACGTTCTACGGCCTGACGTTGCTCAAGAAGGACCTTGATCTAGGGATATCGACGCTGGGCAATCCGGCGATGGCGATGCCGATGATGGGCATGCATATGAAGATGCCGAACATCGTTTCCGCACTGCCCGGCGTTGACGGCATGGCGACGAAGATGATGAAGAATCTCATCAAGAAGAAGGGTGTGGCGTCAATCGACGAACTGCGCGAGGCCGCGGTCGAATCCGATGTTCAGATGATCGCCTGCCAGATGACGATGGATTTGTTCGAGTTCGATCGCAAAGACATGATCGACGGGATCGAGATCGGCGGCGCGGCGACCTACATGGAAAATGCGCTGAAGTCCGATTTGAATCTGTTCATCTAATCTATTGAAGGAGGTCGCCCGTGGCGGATGTCCAAGTCGATGCCAAGGGATTGAACTGCCCGCTCCCCATCCTGCGTGCCAAGAAGGGCCTCAAGGATGTGCCCGCCGGCGGAACCCTTGAGGTTCTTGCGACCGACCCAGGGGCGGTCAAGGACTTCGAGGCCTTTTGTCGCCAGACCGGCAACGAGTTGCTTGAGTCCAAGCAGGACGGCGGCATCTTTACGTTCCTGATCAAGCGCACTTCCTAGCGCCATCATGCGCCTGAGGGTTCTCGATTTCGGGACCGTTTCCGCCTTGCGCAGCCAGGCCGTTTTTCACGGTTTGGCATTCGCGATGTCGGAGGCGGACGATCCGATCCTCTGCCTGAGCAGTCCGGCAACGCCCTACGTTTGCGTCGGGATGCATCAGGAGATCGCCAAGGAAGTCGACGAAGAATTCTGCAAGGCCAGGGATTTGCCGATCTATCGGCGCAGAATCGGAGGCGGGGCGGTCTATCTCGACAAGAACCAGCTGTTTACGCACTTCATCTATCCGCACGCGAAGGCGCCGCAGCTTGCAGCCAACCTGTACCCTATGTTCATCGAGCCGGTTGTGCGCACCTACAGGGAGCTCGGCATCGAGGCGGTGTACCGGCCGGTCAACGATATCCAGGTCAATGGCCGAAAGATCGGTGGAACCGGTGCGGCGAGCATTGGCGAGGCGACCGTTATGGCCGGCAGCTTCATGTTCGACTTCGATACCGAGACCATGGCCCAGTGCCTCAAGGTCCCGTCCGAGAAATTTCGCGACAAGCTTAGGGCGGGGCTCAACGACTACATGACCACGATCGTCAAGGAACTGGACGATGTTCCCGATCGTTCCGTCGTTAAGGCGGCGTTCCTGCGTCATTGTGCCGAGGTTCTGTCGGTAACACCGGAAGAAGACCGACCAACGGACGCCGAGATTCGTGCCATCGATGGGCAGGAGGCCGCGATCAGCGACCCGGAATGGACCTACCAGCAGGGGCGCAAGTTCGTGGCGATGGGCGTGAAGCTATCCGCCGATACGCACATGACCGAAGCGGCGCACAAGGCCCCCGGCGGCCTGATCCGGGTTCATCTGCTGGAACGCGAAAAGAAGATTGCCGATCTGATGCTAACGGGCGATTTCACCTGTCTGCCGCCCGAGGGGATCGATGAACTCGCCAAGAGCGCGGTCGGATCGGCGCTGAGCGCAGAGGCGCTGGAGGCGAGGTTCGGCGAGGAGATTGCGCGTCGGCAGATCGATCTTCCTGGTGTCTCACCCGCGGACCTGGCAACTGCCGTGCTGGCCGCGGTGCACCAATAGCGCTGCAGGCCGCTATTTAGTCTTGCAGAACATCTCGTAAAGCAAGCCGATCATCCGCCGCACTTCGTCGCTGGCCAGCGAGTAGTAGATCGTCTTGCCGTCGCGGCGCGTATTGACGAGTTCGTCGCTGCGCAGGCGTGCCAATTGTTGCGAGACGGCGGGTTGGCGCAGCCCGAGCGCTTCCTCCAGTTCGGTCACCGAGTATTCGCGATCCATAAGATGGCAGAGGATAAGAAGCCGCGTCTCATGAGTGAGCGACTTCAAGAAGCTGCAGGCCTCGCCTGCATTGTCCAACATGTCGTCCGGAATCTTGGACAGCGGCAGAGTTTCTGGGCGAATGTTCATGGGCGGCACGATGCGGGAACAGTGGGCTTACTTAGAGGAATGCCCGGCCAGGCACAAGTCGTGGCACGCCGTGCTTGGCGGGTCGACGACCGCGTGTCCGCCCTTTCAGGTGCCAGCGGGTCACGCTAGGCTCGTCCAGCGAAGTACAGGACGGATTTGCCGAAATGGTCGAGCGCAGCGGTGCCCATATTGTTATCGACAACCTCGTTGCCCACGGCGTCGATCGAATCTTCCAGGTTCCTGGAGAGAGCTTTCTGGCGGTTCTCGATGCCCTGCACGACCGCAACGACATCCGGATCATCACCTGTCGGCACGAGGCCGGCGCCGCAAACATGGCGGAGGCAACGGGCAAGATAACCGGTCGACCGGGCGTTTGCTTCGTCACCCGCGGACCCGGATCGGGACACGCGGCGGTGGCGGTACAAACGGCGTTTCAGGATTCGACGCCGATGATCCTGTTCGTCGGGCAGGTGGGCCTCGCCGATCTCGGTCGCGAGGCATTTCAGGAGGTCGACCTCCACGCGATGTTTGGCTGGACGGCCAAGTTTGCTGGCAACATTCCATCGGTCGAGCGGATCCCGGAGTATATCGGTCGTGCCTTTTCCTTGGCGCAAAGCGGCCGCCCCGGCCCCGTCGTGTTGGGCCTCCCCGAGGAAATCCAGGAACAGCAGGCCGACGTCGCCGATTCCGCTCCGGCTCTCGTCGCCGAGCCCAGTCCCTCACCGGAAGAACGGGTTCGGCTTGCGCGACTCCTGGCCGAGGCCAAGCGGCCGCTGATGATCGTGGGCGGAAGCCGGTGGACGCAAGAGGCCTGCGACCAGGCCGTGGCATTCGCGGAGCGCCATGGGATTCCTGTCGCGGTCACATTCCGGCGTCAGGATCATTTCGACAACAGCAGCGTGTGCTACATCGGCGATCTCGCGTTCGCGCTCGACCCGGGTCTTGCTCAAACGTTCAGGGAAGCCGACTGCATCCTTGCGGTTGGCACGCGCCTGGGTGACCTGGCGTCCGGTGGGTATGGCCTTCTGGGTATTCCCTCCCCGGGCAAGACGCTGATTCATGTCTATCCCGAGCCGGGGGAACTTGGACGGGTCTTTCGGCCCGACCTCGCCATTGCCGCATCACCCGTTTCCCTGTGCAACGCGCTGGCGGCGTTCGACATTGATGAAGCATCCTTCGACTCGACATGGCTCGAAGCGGCGCGTGCACGCTACCTGGCGTCCATTGAACCCGTATCGGTAGTCGGCGATATCGACATGCGCGCGGTTATTGCGACGCTGGAAATGCGTCTCGGGGTTGCCGGCGTGATTACTTCGGATGCCGGCAATTTCGCGCAGTGGGCCCAGCGCTTCTTTCCCTTTCGCAAGCTGGGAACGCAGATCGCACCACGCTCTGGCGCGATGGGCTATGGCGTCCCGTCGGCGATCGCGGCGAAGCTCCTGCATCCCGATCAACCGGTTGTCGGGCTGATCGGCGATGGCGGCTTTCTCATGTCTTCAAGCGAACTCGCGACCGCCGTCCAGCATGGCGTTGCGCCGGTTCTGATCGTGTTCAACAACGGGATATTCGGTACCATCCGTGCGCATCAAGAGCGCCGGTTTCCCGGCCGCGTCGTCGGGACCGATCTACGCAATCCGGACTTCAGCGCAGTGGCGTCGGCCTTTGGCGCCTGGTCGGCGCGGGTCTCGCGAACCGAGCAGTTTGCCGGCGCGCTGGATCAGGCCCTTGCGGCCGGCAGGGCCGCCGTCATCGAAATCATGCTCGACCCGGAGGCGATCAGCGTCGGGCGCAGCCTCAGCCAAATACGCGAAGCGGCGATTGCCGGCAGGACCGGCAAACCGGCTTGACCGACCGCTTGTCCGGCTTCAGTCGATGTCGAGGCAGAGGTACTTGACCTCGAGATAGTCCTCGATGCCGTACTTCGATCCCTCGCGTCCCAGGCCCGATTCCTTGACGCCACCGAACGGGGCAACCTCGGTCGAAATGAGTCCCGTGTTGATCCCGACCATCCCGTATTCAAGAGCCTCGGAAACCCGCCAGATGCGGCTCATGTCGCGGGCAAAGAAGTATGAGGCCAGCCCGAACTCGGTGTCGTTCGCCATGGCGATCGCTTCCTCTTCCGTCTTGAAGCGGAAGAGCGGCGCGACCGGCCCGAACGTTTCCTCGCGGGCGACCGCCATTGCCGGCGTGACGTCGGTGAGAATCGTTGGTTCGAAGAACGTGCCGCCCAGTGCATGGCGCTTGCCACCGAAGGCGATCTTGGCACCCTTGGCCACGGCGTCGGCGATGTGTTCCTCTACTTTCTCGACGGCGAACGTGTCGATAAGCGGTCCCTGATCGGTCTCGCCCTTAAGGCCGTCGCCGACCCGCAACTTGGCCACGGCTGCGGCGAGTTTTTTGGAGAAGGCTTCGTACACGCCGTCCTGCACGAGCAGGCGGTTGGCGCACACGCAAGTCTGTCCCGTGTTGCGA
>JAYQVF010000188.1:0-5895 GCA_038148335.1 Alphaproteobacteria bacterium
TCACTCGGCATCGAGACGCTGGGCGGCGTGTTCACGCGTTTGATCGACCGCAACACCACGATCCCGACCCGCAAGTCCCAGGTCTTCTCGACCGCCGAGGACAACCAGTCGGCCGTGACCATCCGCGTCGCCCAGGGCGAACGCGAGATGGCGTCCGACAACAAGATGCTGGGCCAGTTCGACCTGGTCGGCATTCCCTCGGCGCCGCGCGGCGTGCCGCAGATCGAGGTCACCTTCGACATCGACGCCAACGGCATCGTCAACGTGTCGGCCAAGGACAAGGGCACCGGCAAGGAACAGCAGATCCGCATCCAGGCTTCGGGCGGCCTGTCCGACGCCGACATCGAAAAGATGGTCAAGGATGCCGAGGCGCATTCGTCCGAGGACAAGGCGCGGCGCGAGCTGGTCGAGGCAAAGAACCAGGCCGAGGCCGTCATCCATACGACCGAACGGAACCTCAAGGAGCACGGCGACAAGGTTTCCGCCGGCGACAAGCAGGCGATCGAACAGGCGATGGACGAGCTGCGCGGCGTCAAGGACGGCGACGACAAGGACGCCATCCAGCAAAAGACCGAAGCCGTGGTCACCGCTTCGATGAAGCTCGGAGAGGCCATCTACAAGGCCCAGGCCGACAGCGATGCCGCTTCCGATGCGGCCGGCGACGGCGCCGATGCCGGATCGGATGACGACACCGTGGTCGATGCCGACTTCGAGGAAGTCGACGACGACAAGAAGAATTCGGCCTAGGATCGAATCGAAATCGTCGGGAGACCGATGAGTAACCCTTCCGCCCCGCTTCGTGTCGAAATGTCACGCGGGGCGGAAGTGCGTTTCCGGGGGACCCAACGGGGCGGCTGCTGAAGGATGGCGAAGCAGGACTACTACGAACAGCTGGGCGTCGGGCGCAAGGCGTCCGCGGACGAGATCAAGAAGGCCTACCGCAAGCTCGCCATGCAGTTCCATCCGGACCGCAATCCGGATAACCCCGAAGCCGAGGCCAAATTCAAGGAGCTCTCCGAAGCCTACGACGTGCTGCGCGACGATCAGAAGCGCGCGGCCTACGACCAGTTCGGCCATGCCGCGTTCGAGCACGGTATGGGCGCCGGCGCCCGCGGCGGCGCCAGTGCCTTCGACTTCGCGTCGTCGTTCTCCGACATCTTCGAGGATCTGTTCGGCGACTTCGTCGGCGGCGGCCGCGCGCGCGCGCAAACCCGCGGCGCCGACCTGCGCTACAACATGGAGATCAGCCTCGAGGAGGCCTACAAGGGCAAGAAGGCGACGATCCGCGTGCCGACCTCGGTGCCGTGCGACGCCTGCCACGGATCGGGCAGCGAGGGCGACGCCGCGCCGACCACGTGCTCGACCTGCCGCGGTCATGGCAAGGTGCGCGCCCAGCAGGGCTTCTTCACCATCGAGCGGACCTGCCCGACCTGTCAGGGCATGGGTCACGTCGTCGAGAATCCGTGCAAGCCGTGCGGCGGTTCGGGCCGCGTGCGGCGCGAGAAGTCGCTCGCCGTGAACATTCCGGCCGGCGTCGAGGACGGCACCCGCATCCGTCTTTCCGGTGAAGGCGAGGCCGGCCTGCGCAACGGCCCGGCGGGCGATCTCTACATCTTCCTGTCGGTCACGCCGCACCGTTTTTTCGAGCGCGAAGCGCTCAACATCTTCTGCCGCGTGCCGATCAGCATGGCGACCGCGGCGCTCGGTGGCGACATCGAGGTGCCGACACTCGACGGCACCCGCGCGCGCATGGCGATCCCGTCCGGCACCCAGACCGGCAAGCAGTTCCGCCTCAAGGGCAAGGGCATGCCGGCGGTGCGCGGCCCGGGCAAGGGCGACCTCTATATCCAGACCCTGGTCGAAACGCCGGTCAACCTGACCAAGCGCCAGAAGGAACTCCTCAAGGAGTTCGAGGACGCCGGCAGCGGCAAATCGCACAGCCCCGAATCCGAGGGCTTCTTCGCCAAGGTGAAGGAGCTGTGGGAAGACCTGAAGGAATAGCGCGGCCCGCCGTGCGGTCGATCACGCGCCCGCGCGTGGTATGGCACCCCTGCCACGGCTAGGGTCTTCCATCGGTCAGGAGTTCCGCCATGCATCCCGAACGTACCGGGCGCAAGCGCCCGCCATCCGTCCGCCACGAAGGCCAGCACGCGCTCAGCCCAGCAATGAGCCACGACGACTTTGCGCGTTTCGACTTCGTGATGACGTCCTACTTCCACGTCGCCCAGGACATCTATCCCGGCAACAAGAGCGCCTACGAGACGCGCGTCGCGCCGGCCTTCGCCCGCGCCCACGGACGCCCGCCTGAAACCCGCGCCGAGGTACGCCAGGCGATGTACGCCGATCCTTACTGGCAGATGTGGAGTTCGCTGAAGCGCGGCAACCAGGAAATGTCCTACGCCGCGCGCAGCCTGGTGCTGGATCACGAATACGACGCGCTGGCGGCGCGCGCCGCGCGCAGCGGCAAGGGGCGCGCGACGCTGAAGCTCGACCCGGCGCTGAAGGTGCCGCGCTACATCACCGCGATCGACATCCACTGCATGCCGGGCGGCTACGATGCCGACGACGGCGAGACGCTCTATGCCGGCGCGATGTACGACACCGCGAGCCTCTACCTCGCCACCGGCGGCGAGTTCGGCAAGTGGAACGACGCCGGCGGCTGGTCGATGGTCAACTGGCTGGCTTCGAAATTCGCCGACGTAAAGCCGAAGCGGATTCTGGATCTCGGCTGCACCGTCGGCCATTCGACGCTGCCGCTGGCGCAGCACTTTACGAAGGCCGAAGTCCACGCGATCGACGCCTGCGCCCCCGGCCTGCGTTATGGCAAGGCGCGCGCCGATTCGCTCGGCGTGCCGGTGCACTTCGCACAGATGAATGCCGAAAAGCTCGACTGCCCGGACGATCACTTCGACGTCGTGACGAGCGCGATGTTCCTGCACGAGATTCCGCAAAAGGCGATGCGCCGAATCGCCGGCGAAATCCATCGCGTGCTGAAGCCGGGCGGCGTGATGATCCACGCCGAACAGCCGCAGTATCACGGCCAGCCGGCGGCGGAGCAGTTCCTGCGCGAGTGGGACACACGGTTTAACAACGAACCGTATCGTTGCGCCTTCCGCGACATGGACCTCGTCAAGCTGGCGACCGATGCCGGCTTTCCGGCGTTCGGCGTAGCCTGCGAAATGGGGCCGGGATGCGGCTTGGGCAAGCACGGAATCGAGATCAAGGGTCCCGGTCTGTGGCTGTTCTACAGCGCGCGCAAGGCGGCCTAAGTACCTGATTCAAAACGATTGATCGCACCCCGCGTCTCTCGGCGGGGCGGCCCGGCGCTGTTTCGTGGTAGGCTGGCCGCATTATAGAAGCGCATGCAACGCGCCATCGAGAGGGACACCGCATGAACAGCAACCGGCGAATTGTGCCCGACGTCGTGTGCGACCAGACCCTGGTCGCCCTGACCGGCAACGACCACGTTCGCGACGCCGCGCGCCTGATGAAACACCGCAAGGTCGGCTCGGTCCTGGTCATGAACGGCGACGAGCTGGAGGGCATCTTCACCGAGCGCGACATGGTCTATCGCGTCATCGCCGACGGACTCGATCCCGACATGACGTTGTTATCGAAGGTCATGACGGCCAATCCCGACACCGTCGACGCCGGCGCCACTGCGCTCGACGCGCTGCGCCTGATGAACGAGCGCGGCTATCGCCACCTGCCGGTCATGGACGCGGGCCGCGTCGTCGGCATCGTGTCGCGGCGCGACTTCTACGGCGAGGAAAAAGCCGAGGAAGAACGCCGCGCGCCGCGCCCCGGAGGTCCGGTTCCGCTGCGAAACTGAGCGACAAAAAGGGCGGGTTCAACCCGCCCTTTTTGCGGTCCGGTGAAACCCTATTTCCAGGCGGCGAAGAAAAACCACTCGCCCTTTTCGGGAACGAACATGCTGCCGTCGTCCTGCGGCATGACGAAGGGCGCGTAGGTCAGCTCGACCTTGTTCCTGTCGAAGCCGCCCTGCACGGCGACGTCCTCGAGGTCCATGTCGTGCATCGGACCCCAGAACGGTTCGTTGTTGTTGTGCGTGTCCCAGTCCATTTCGAACTGCTGCCACACCGAGTTCATCATCTTGAACGGCGCCTGCTCGACGTGGATCATCACGCCGCCGGGCCGCAGGATGCGGTGCGCTTCGGCGGCGATCTGATAGACCGCCTTGTGCGACGTCTCGTGCAGGAACATCGACGACACCACGAGATCGAACGAGTTGTCGGGGAATTTCGTGTCCTCGGCGAGCCCCTGCCAGTAGTGCACGGCGCGGCCCATCGACTCGGCGCGGGCGTGCGCGTAGCGCATCAGCGGCGCCGCGTAGTCGATGCCGTGGATTTCGGCATCGGGCCAGGCGTCGGCATAGGCCAGCGTCGAGTGGCCGACGGTGCAGCCCAGGTCGAGGACGCTGCGCGGGTCGAAATCCGGGTACTTGTAGTCGAGCCAGTGCACGACCGACCAGCCCGGCCCCTCGTTGTAGGCGCCGAACTTGCCGCCGGTGCCCATGTAGAGACCGCCGAGGTCATAGAGCGCCGCCGGCGTGACGTCGCCTTCGATCTCCTCGCCGTGATAGCTGCCCGGCATCCAGTGCATGTCCATCGCCGACTGATAGCGCGGCACCGGCACCTCGTCGTCCAGATGCAAGGTGCCGAACTTCGGATTGAGCACCTGCGACTTCTCGATCAGGTCGTCGAGCTGGCGTTTGATGATCGGCAGCTTCTGCGCGCTGCCCATTTCCTGCTGGTGGCGGCGAATGCACGCCCACCACTGGTAGGCGGGATCGCGCAGCATGGCGCGGCGCACCTCGTGGCGGTCCTTCGGTGCGCGGCCGTTCTCCTTGCGGAACCGCGGCTCGACGCGCTCGTCGTAGATCGTCTTGTTCTTGGGCGTCAGCGCCTCGCGCAGGTGACGCGAGAACGCCATTTGGTAATTCAGCCGCGCCTCTTCGTCGGCGTGCAGTTCGGCCATCGCCTCGTGACGGCCGAGCCCCGACAGCGACGTCTTCTGGGTGGCGATATCGGTGGAAGCCATGGTGAACCCTTTCCCCGTTGCAAAGCTTATGAACCGGCAGTTTACCAGAACCGGCGCGGCGGCGTCGAAACCGGCCCGACCAGGCGCCCGTCAGCCGGTCGTCACCACGGAATCTCGCGCTTCTGGTGGAAAAATTTCCCGGTCAGGCCGGTATCCGCTTCGGCCGCGAGCCACACCGGCGTCTGTGCGCCTTCCGCGACCTCGAGCGGCGCGAACTTCGAGCCCATGTCGGTGCGCACCCAGCCGGGGCAGCAGCAGTTGACCGAAATGCCGCGGTCGCGGAGACCGGCGGCGAGATCGGCCGTCAGGCCGTTGAGCGCGGTCTTGGAGACGCGATAGCCGATCATGTTGGACCCGGCGAGCGCGAACTGTCCCATCTGCGAGGACATGTTGACGATCCGCCCGCCAGGCCGCATCAGCGGCACCAGCCGCTGGGCAACGCGCAGCGCGCCCAGCAGGTTGGTGTCGAGAATGCGCCGCACGATATCGAGGTCGACGTCGAGCGCGTCGGTCTCGATGTTCTCGTTTTCGCCGTAGATCCGTTCGAGAAGAATGCCGGCGTTGTTCACCAGCACGTCGATCGCGCCATAGGTATTCGCGAGCCACGCCGCCAGCGCCGCCGCGCTGTCGGCGTCGGTGACATCGAGCGCATGCGCCGCGACGTCGAGACCGGCTTCGCGCAGAGTCAGCGCCGCGGCCGCCACCTTGTCGCCGTCGCGGTCGGTGAGCACGACGTGAAACCCGTGATCGCGCGCGAGCTGGCGCGAGATTTCGAGGCCGATGCCGCGTTTGGCGCCGGTAACGACCGCAGTCTTCTTTCGCTCCGCCATGTCC
>JAYQVF010000189.1:0-5859 GCA_038148335.1 Alphaproteobacteria bacterium
ATCGACACTCCCGCCCCAGACTTCCTGGTAGCGCTGCAGCAGGTCTTCCGCCGGCGCCCGGCCCGATTGCTGAATGTCGAACAGCGTGTCGAGGAAGCCGCTCTCGTCGTTGCCGCCGCCGTCGTGTTGCGCCCGGTCGCGCAGGCCGGCGCGCGCGATCTCCAGCACGCGCCCGGCGAGATCGCCGACGGTGCCATCGCGGAACGGCGCCTTGAGCGCCAGCCCCGGCACCTCGGCCCGCAGTTGCGCGTGTTCCTCGGGCGTGAAGTCCTTGACCAGGTCCCACGCCGCATCGAGCGCGCTCTGCGAATAGAGAAGTCCCACCCAAAGCGCCGGCAACGCGCAGATCCGCGCCCAGGGACCGCCGTCGGCGCCGCGCATTTCGAGGAAGCGCTTCAGGCGCACTTCCGGGAACAGCGTCGTCATGTGATCTTCCCAGTCGCGCAGCGTCGGCTTCTCGCCGGGCAGCGCCGGCAGCTTGCCGTCGAGGAAGTCACGGAAGCTCTGGCCCGAGGCGTCGATGTACTTGCCCTGGCGGTAGACGAAGTACATCGGCACGTCGAGAACGTGATCGGCATAGCGCTCGAAGCCCATCCCGTCCTCGAACACGAACGGCAGAATGCCGCAGCGGTCGGGGTCGGTGTCCGTCCACACGTGGCTGCGCAGCGACAGGAAGCCGTTGGGCTTGCCCTCGAGGAACGGCGAGTTCGCGAACAGCGCCGTCGCCACCGGCTGCAGCGCTAGGCTGACCCGGAACTTCTTCACCATGTCCGCTTCCGACGCGTAGTCGAGGTTCACCTGCACCGTGCAGGTGCGGAACATCATGTCGAGGCCCATCGAGCCCTTCTTGGGCATGTAGGCCATCATGATGCCGTAGCGGCCCTTGGGCATGACCGGCACGTCGGCGCGCGTCCACTTGGGATTGAACCCTAGGCCCAGCATGCCGGAGCCGATCTCGTTGCCGATCGTCTTGACCTGATCGAGGTGGGTATTCACCTCGACACAGGTGTCGTGGATCGTCTCGAGCGGCGCGCCGGACAGTTCGAACTGACCGCCGGGCTCCAGCGTGATGCTCTGCCCGTCCATCGACAGCGCGATCGGCTTGCCGTTCTCAAGATGCGGCTTCCAGCCGAATCGCGTCAGCCCTTCGAGCAACGCGCGAATGCCGGGCGTGCCTTCGTAAGGCAGCGGACGCAGTGTCTTGAGGTCGAACGCGAACTTCTCGTGCTCGGTGCCGATGCGCCACTTCTCGGGCGGCTTGCACCCAGAGGCGATGAAGTCGACGAGCTGCTGCTTGCTCTCGACTGGGATGCCGGGATCGTCTGCGGGAGGCGCCGACACGGCTAGCCGTCCGCCCCGGGGAGCGTGCTACACGCGACCATCGATGAGTTCCATGAAATGTTGTCGTTCGTTGCCGCCGAGTATTGCCGCGGGTCCGGGCAAATGCAAAGCGCGCGTTATGGCGGTGCGTTGTGCCAGTCGCCGAGGTGCGCCTGCAGCAAAGCCAGCGCCGCGATCGCCGCCGTATCGGCGCGCAGCAGGCGCGGACCCAGGCCGACCGGGACGGCGAAAGGCTGGACTGCAACCAATTCGCGTTCGGCCGGCGAGAACCCGCCCTCCGGCCCGATGAGCGCCGCCCAGGGACCGCGCGGCGCGCCGGTCATCACCTCGGCGATGGGCGGCGCCAGGCCCGATTCGTCGCAGAACAACAGGCGGCGGTCCGCGGGCCAGGTCGCGATCAGCCGCGCCAGCGGCGTCACGGGATCGATCGCCGGCACGGTCATGCGGCCGCACTGTTCGGCCGCCTCGACGACCAGCGCTTCGGCCCGGCCGGCGTTGACGTCGCGCACCGAGGCGCGCTCGGTCAGGACCGGGATCAGGCGCGCGGCGCCGAGTTCGCCCGCCTTTTCGATCAACACTTCCATTCGCGTTTTCTTGATCGGCGTGAAGACCAGCCACAGGTCGGGCTCGGATACTTGCGGCCGCTGCAGTGTTTCGGCGGTCAGCGTGCCGTCGCTGCGGCCGAGGGCCTCGACCCGGGCGCGCCATTCGCCGTCGCGCCCGTTGAACAGCAGCAGCGCATCGCCGGGGGCGAGACGCATCACGTTCTTCAGGTAGTGAACCTGCTTGGTATCGAGGGCCACGGACGCGCCTGCGCCAAGGTCGGCGGCGACGTAGAGACGGATCGATGGCGCGGCGGAAACGTTTGCCATGCTATAATCATAGCAATGAACGCTTCGCACGACACCGTCCTCCCCGATTCGGTGCGCGGTCATTGGGTCGACCGCATGCCGCGCGGCCTGCGCCCCTACCTGCGCCTGTCGCGGCTCGACCGGCCCATCGGCACCTGGCTCCTGCTGTGGCCGGGCTGGTGGTCGATCGCGCTGGCCGCGGCGCTGACCGCGGACGCGCCCGACACGCGGCCGTGGTTCGGGCTGCCCGACATCTTTCTCCTCGTGCTGTTCGCGGTCGGCGCGCTGGTCATGCGCGGCGCCGGCTGCACCTACAACGACATCGTCGATCGCAAGTACGACGCCCAGGTCGAGCGCACCCGCGGCCGCCCGATCCCTTCGGGCGCCGTCGGCGTCCGGGCGGCCGTCGTCTGGCTGGTCCTGCAGGCCCTCATCGGCTTCGCCGTCCTCGTCAGCTTCAACGCTTTCGCGCTGTGGCTCGGCGTCGCGTCGCTCGCGCTGATCGCCGCCTACCCGTTCATGAAGCGCATCACCTGGTGGCCCCAGGTCTGGCTCGGCCTCGCCTTCAACTACGGCGCCCTGCTCGGCTGGGCGGCGGTGACCGGCGGCCTGTCGCTGGCCCCGCTGCTACTGTACGCCGGCGGCATCTTCTGGACGCTCGGCTATGACACGATCTACGCCCACCAGGACACCGAGGACGACGCCCTCGTCGGCGTCAAGTCCAGCGCGCTATGGCTCGGCCCGCGCACCCGTCCGTTCCTCTTCTTCACCTACGCCATGACGGTCGTACTGATCGCCGCGGCCGGCGCCGTCGCCGGCCTGCATTGGGTTTTCTACCCGCTGCTCGCGCTGGCCGGTCTTCACCTTGCCTGGCAGGCGCGCGCGCTGGACATCGCCTCGCCGCAGGACTGTCTCGCCAAGTTCCGGTCCAACCACCGCACCGGGGCGCTCGTTTTCCTCGCGGTCGTGATTGGCAGCGTGTTGGCTTAAGTGCGCCGCTACTGCAGCGCCGGTAGAAGCTGCTTGTAGCCCTTGAGCTTCACCTTGATGCCGCCCTTGCGCAGGGCGTCGGTGAATTTCTGGCGCGCCTCCGGATCGGTCGCACATTGCAGGACGAAATCGTCGAGCGCCATTTCGGGGGCGATGCGTTCGTGCGCCGCACTCAGTACCCGGTCATGACGCAGCGCCGCGAAGCTGCGTTCGCGGGCGTGGATTTCGGCATAGGCGCACGGCGCACCGTCGTGCGCCAGCGCCGGCGCCACGCTCTGGTACATGAAGACCTCGTCGCGCAGGCCGATCGCGTCGATCATCGCGAGAACGCCGGTCAGCTTCCCGAAGGTATAGGCCGATCCGTCGCGGTCGGGCCCGAGTTCGCTGTCGTGCATGATCTCGAGCTGTTCTTCGGTCAGCCATGTGACGTAGGTCGTCAGCGTCGTGCCGGGCGAGGCCATCAGCATCGCCGGAATCGCGCCATAGCTCGAGAAGCGGCCCGAATAGACGACGTCGAATCCCGGCAGCGCCGTCTTGAGCACCGGGATCGCGATGTCGTCGCCGAGGTCTGGATACTTGCGCAGCAGCTGCTGCGGCGAGGCGTTGGAGCCATAGGCGAGGACGGGGATGCGTTCTCCCGTATCGTCGGGCGGGTTCATGCGCTTCAGCGCCAGCGCCTCGCCCTTGTAGAGCACGTAGCTTCCCTTGGGCACGTCGTAGGGATAGCTCTTCGCGCGGACCAGCCGCTCGGCGTTGCTCGTTTCAGCCATGTCTCGCCTTCGCTGTCGTATCTCGCCCCGGTGGTCAGGGGCAGCTCGGAAGCGGGTGTTGTAGTCGCCCATGCCCCCGCGCGAAACCCCCGCCCTATTTCAGCGGCGTCTCGCCGCCCGGCACCGGCACCTCGTAGACGTTCAGCACCATGCTGATCAGCGTGTAGTAGCCGATCAGGGCGACCAGATCGATAACGCCCGCCTCGCCGAGTTCGGCCGTCGCGCGGGCGAAGGTCGCCTCGTCCACTGCGTGGGTCTCGTGGGTCTTCTTGGCGAAATCGTAGACCGCCTTCTCGTCCGGCTTGAGCAGCGGCGAGGGATCGCCGCCGGTGCGCAGCGTCTCGATGACGTTGGCGTCGAGCCCGCCTTCGGCGGCAAGCCGGGCATGGATATGCCATTCGAACTGGGCGCGCCAGAAACGCGCCGTCACCAGGATCGCGAATTCCGACAGGCGCGGCGGCAGCGACGAGCCGAACCGCAGGTATTCGCCCAGGGCCTGCGTGCGCCGGCACAGGTCGGGTGAACGCAGCAGCATGTGGAAAGGCCCCTGCACCTGGCCGCGCGGTCCGGCGACGATGGCGTCATAGACGGCGCGCTGGGCGTCATTGAGGGTCTTGGGATCGGTTTCGGCGTATCGCGGCACGGCGTAGCTCCGGTTGCTGGACGTTCGGTGATATACCATGACCTGGCCGCGCGTCGGCGGCGTCGATTGGTTCGTTCCGCATGCCTTTTGCTTCCCTGCGCGATTTCGTCCAGCACCTCGAAAGCCGGGGCGAACTCGTGCGCGTGACCGAGCCGGTGTCGACGCACCTCGAGATGACCGAAATCCAGACGCGCCTGCTGGCCGAGGGCGGCCCCGCCGTGCTTTTTGAGCGGCCAGTACACCGCGACGGGACGCCAGCGGCGATGCCGGTGCTGGTCAACCTGTTCGGCACCGTGGCGCGCGTCGCCGCCGGAATCGATCGCACGCCGGATCAGCTGCGCGCCGTGGGCGAGACGCTCGCCTTCCTGCGCCAGCCCGAACCGCCCGGCGGGGTGCGCGAGGCCGTCGGCATGCTGCCGCTGCTCAAGACCGTGATGGCGATGAAGCCGGGCAGCGCGACCCACGCACCGTGTCAGGACGTCGTCTGGCAGGGCGCCGACATCGACCTCGGCAAGTTGCCGGTCCAGATGTGCTGGCCCGGCGAACCGGCGCCGCTCATCACCTGGCCGCTCGTCGTCACCCGCGGCGCCGACGACAAGTTCAACCTCGGCATCTATCGCATGCAGGTGATCGGCCGCGACCGCACCGTCATGCGTTGGCTCGCCCACCGCGGCGGCGCGCTGCACTTCGCCCGCTGGAAACGCGAACGCCCGGGCGAACCGATGCCCGTCGCCGCCGTCATCGGCGCCGATCCGGGTACCGTGATCGCGGCGGTGACGCCGACGCCGGAAACGCTGTCCGAATTCCAGTTCGCCGGCCTCCTGCGCGGCAAGAAGGTCGCGCTCGCCGACTGCGTTTCGGTGCCGCTCAAGGTACCGGCCGAGGCCGAGATCGTGATCGAGGGCCACGTGCTGCCCGACGAGGTCGCCGACGAGGGCCCCTACGGCGATCACACCGGTTACTACAACGCCGTCGAACGCTTTCCCGTCTTCCAGGTCAGCGCCGTCACCATGCGCCGCGACCCGATCTATCTGTCGACCTTCACCGGCCGGCCACCCGACGAGCCGAGCGTGCTCGGCGAGGCGCTCAACGAGGTCTTCATTCCGCTGTTGCGGCAGCAGTTCCCCGAGGTCGTCGACTTCTGGCTGCCGCCCGAAGGCTGCAGCTACCGCATCGCCGTCGTCTCGATGAAGAAGGCCTATCCCGGCCACGCCAAGCGCGTGATGCTCGGCGTGTGGTCCTACCTGCGCCAGTTCATGTACAC
>JAYQVF010000190.1:0-5829 GCA_038148335.1 Alphaproteobacteria bacterium
GGGAACGACCGTTCGCGGCGCCGCGGTCTCGTGGCTAGACCAGCGCCTGCTGCTTGGAAGCGACGAGGCTGTAGATGATCTTCTGCCAGGCGGCCTGGGTGGCGGCGTCGGCGCGGTTCTTCGCATCGGCGTATTGCGCGGCGGCGACGGCCAGGGCGTTGCTGGAATTCGCGGGAAGATCGTGTGCGTTCGTGGACATGATAATTGTTACTAAAATCCAAAGTGAGTTCAGACGCTTAAGTATAAGTCCGGCCTGCTTTACTTAGTAATGCGATGCGGGCATACCTGCCATGCGTGCACATGCATTTCTGGGGGGGGGGGGGAGCGCGCCGCACGGGCCATGCCCTTCACCCATCGCATCGATCCGGAGAAGGAATACGTCGAGGTCCGCGCCACCGGCGCGCTGGCCGTCGCCGACCTGATTGCGGGCGTGCGCGACCTGATCGACGACCCCGGATTCGATCCGCTTTACGACATGCTGGTGGACTGCCGCGGCGTCGAGATCGCCACGGCATCGTTCGGCCTGATCGAGGCGGTCAGCGAGATTACCCAGGGCGCCGGCGGCGGACGGCGCGCCATCGTTCAGGTGCAGGGCCCGCAAGGCACCCATGCGGCACGCTTCGTCGAACTGCGCAATCAGCCCGACAAGGTGAGGCTGTTCACGACCCGCCGCGATGCCGAGCGCTGGCTCGGGACCGCGCCGTAGGAGCGGCCCTAGCCGTTCGACCCGCGCCAGCGCAGCGCGTGACGCTCCACCCGCTTGAGGATGGCGTTCATCAGGCCGCCCATCAGGGCAAGGATCACCAGGCCGGCGAACACCGAGGCGGTGTCGAACAGGCCCGACGCCTGGGCGATGAGAAAACCGATGCCGCGGTTGGACGACATGAACTCGCCCACCACGGTGCCGATCAGGGCATAGGGAATCGAGACCTTGAGGCCGGTCAGCACCCAGGCGGCCGCCGACGGCGTGATCACGAGACGCAGCAGCTGCCACTCGTTGGCGCCCATGATGCGCGCCGAATGCACGAAGATCTGATTGACGTCGCGCACGCCGGCATAGGTGTTGAGAAAGACGAGGAAGAACACGATGACGGCGGCCATCGCGATCTTGGATTCGATGCCGATGCCGAACCACATGATGAAGAGCGGCGCCAGGGCGATCTTCGGGATCGAATAGAGCGCGGTGATGTAGGGATCGAACACGGTCGACACTGCCTCGGACCGGGCGAACAGAAAGCCCAGGAAGAAGCCGATCATCGAGCCCAGCGTGAACCCCCAGATCATCGCGTACAGCGTGATCGAGAGGTGGCGCACCAGGTCGCCGTTGACCGTCCAGGTATAGAGCCGGCCCGCGACCGCCACGGGCGAGCTGATGAAGAACGGGTCGATCAGCGTTCCCGAGGAAAGTTCCCAGACGCCGACGATGCCGACGCCGACGAGCACCTGCAGCACGCGATACCAGCGCCGGCGGCGGGCTTCGTGTTCCTCGTATTCACGGACCGCCTGGCTGGCGACCGGCTTGCCGCCCTCGCCCGCTTCGTAGACGCCACCCATCGTCATAGCGCTTCACCCTTCGAGATTTCCGGCGCGAGCTCGGCCCACAGGCGCTCGTACTGCGCCTGAAACGCCTTTTCGAAACGAATCTTGAACATGTCGCGTTCCGCCGGCAGATCGACGTCCTCGATGTGCTTGATGCGGCCCGGGCGCCCGGTGAAGACGACGACGCGCTGCGCCAGCGCCACCGCCTCGGCCAGATCGTGGGTCACGAACACGACGGTCTTCCCGGTCCGTTCCCAGATTTTCATCAGTTCCGACTGCATCACGAGCTTGAGCTGGGCGTCGAGCGCCCCGAACGGCTCGTCGAGCAGGAAGGTGCCCGGGTCGTAGGCCAGCAGTTGGGCGATCGCGACGCGCTTGCGCATGCCGCCCGACAGTTCGACCGGGAAGTGCTTCGCGAAGCCCGAGAGATTGACCATCTCCAGCAGCATCTCGACGCGCGCGCGGGTTTCGCCGCGGTCGCGCCCCTGGATGTCGAGCGGCAAACGGACGTTCTGTTCGACCGTCCGCCACGGCAGCAGGTTGTCGACCTGCGTCATGTAGCCGATCTGCCGGTTGATGCCGCTGACCTTGCGGCCGTCGTGCGTGATCTCGCCGCCCGAGGGCTGCAGGATACCGGCGATCATGTTGAGCAGGGTCGACTTGCCGCAGCCGGAGGGGCCGACGAAGGCGACGAACTGCCCGGAATCGATCGACAGCGAGACGCCGTCGAGGGCGAGAACCTCCCGCCCCCGACTGACGAATCGCTTGACGACCTCGTTGACGAGGATGCCCATCGCCGGCGCTTACAGCGAGGCGAGCGCCTCTTGCGCAATCGACGGGTCGTAGGCCTTTTCGAACGTCATGCTGTCGGGAAGACCCGGCTGCCCGCGGGTCGCCGCGCCGCGATTGACGAACTGCCGGTTGAGTTCGAACTGCGCCGCGCTCGGCATCGGCGTGTCCATGAAGATCCGGCTGTTGGTGTCGAACGCCGGCCCGAAAATGGTCGGCTCGAGGCCTTCGAACCAGGTCTCCGCCCAGCCCCTGAACGCCGCCCGGTCCGACTGGATGGAGCGCAGGGTCAGCGCGAGCCCCTTGCAGTAGTTGACGAGGGCCGCACGTTTCTCGGCGATCGTCTTCTCGGTCGTGTAGGCCGTGATGTAGAGATAGTTGGCCAGTTCCGGCGGCGGGTTCGTCGCCATGTTGAACAGGTAGGCGGCGCCGAACTTGGACACCGCGATGTCGGAGGTCGGCGAGGACAGGCAGAAGCCGTCGATGACGCCGCGCTCCATGCTGGCGAGCAATGCTTGGCCGCCGCCCTGGATGCCGACGAGATGGGTGTCGCGGTCGGGATCGAGGTTGGCCTTCGACAGCAGGAAGCGGAACAGGTTGTCGGGCGCCGCGCCCGGGCCCGTGGTGCCGAGCTTGAGGCCCTTGAGCACGGCCGCCTTGGCCTCGACCGGGGAGGACTCGGTGACGCCCGCCTTGTCGAGGATGTCCTTCTTGATGACGACATGGCTGGCGTACTTGTTGACCATGCCCGCGAAGATCTTGAGCGGCTGGCCCTGGGCCGCCGCCAGAATCGCCGAATCGGGCGACCCGAGGACGATGTCGACCTCGCCGCCGATCAGCGCGGCGACGTTGACGCCGCGGCCCGAGGCGTTGCTCGCGACCTTGACGCCGGCCTGCTCGAAGAAGCCGCCGTCGCGGCCGTAGTCCTCGGCCGCCCACAGCCAAGACTTGGCCGTCGAGCGCATGGTCGACAGCTCGTGTCCGGCCGCGCGCGCCGGGCGGGACAGCAAGCCGCCCGCAACCCCGTGCATGGCGACCAGGCCGCCGGTTGCCGCCGCCGTCTGAAGCAGCCGGCGCCTGTTGATTTTGAATCCGTTGTCGATCGACATGAATGTCCTCCCGTTGCGGGCGTCTGACGCGCCCGGACATGACCCCTGCTACCGAACCGTAGCGGGAAGAATGCTACCTGCGTTCGCCGCGCATTAGAAGCGAACTTGTCGCACCGGGAACCCGCATGATCCGCAACGGGGGCCTGTCCCCAGCGGTGGGACCAGGTCCCTAGGCCGCCTTGGCGCCGGTGAAGGTATGGATGAAGTCGGCGATATCCGTGGCGTAGCGCTCGGGGTATTCGGTGTACGGCAGGTGGCCGCAGTTGTCGTAGAGCGTCACCTTGGAGTGCGGCAGGTACTTCTTGTACTCGTCGGCGTAGCCCACGGGCGCAAGCTTGTCCTGCTTTCCCCAGATGATGTGCACCGGCATCTTGAGACGGTGCAGCCAGGTCGGCATCGAGGGATCGTGACGGCTCTCGCCGGCCATGATGCCGGTGGTCTTCTTGCTCTTGAGACTGTTGGGGTGCTCGTCGACGCCCGGCGGCAGCTTGGCGATCATCGCCTCGGCGAGCTTCTGGTCGTGGATCACGAAGCGCAGCGTGTCGGCCGCGGTCTTGCCGCCGACCGGCCCCTTGGGAATGTCGGGATTGTGCAGGCCGGCGGCGCAGGCGAGCGTCACGCTCCTGAACGGCGCCGGGTTGATGTAGGCGATGGTCGCGGCGAGCCAGCCGCCGATCGACGTGCCGACGAGGTGAATATCCTCGAGCCCGAAGTGGTCGATGAAGTCGTGATAGAACAGCGCCATGTCGTGCATGTTGTGCAGCCACGCGGGCGCGTCCGATTCGCCCATGCCGGGATGCTGCGGCACGATCAGGTCGAAGTGCGCGCCGAGATGCTTCATGAAGGGGACCGCCTGGCTGACGACTCCGGCGCCGTGGAGATAGAGCATCGGCTCGCCCGCCCCGCCGCGCTGGTAGACGACGTTGCCCCCGAGCATGTTCACGGTTTCCTTGGTGAATTCGACCATCGCGCGTTCCTCTTCGTAAATCCTAGAGCTGCCTGACGTGCGGCAGGATGCGTTCCCCGAACAACCGGATCTGGTTGACGATCGACTCGTCGGGGATGTTGCCCACCTTCATGTTGATGTTGATGTTGCCCATGCCGAGTTCGGCGTGGGCATGGCGGATCTGCTCGACCGCCATTTCGGGCGTGCCACAGACGATGAGGCCGGAGGTCAGCAGTTCGGTGACGGTGATCTTGGCCTGCTTGTTGGCGCCCTGGAACTTGCTACGGGTTTCGTCGTCCATGTAGCGCGACTTCTGCAGCACGAGTTGCTGCGCGGTGCGCAGGCCGCCGCCGAGGACGTCGGCGAAATAGCGCCGGCCCTCGGTCAGGCGCTCCTTGGCGAGTTCGACGTCGTCGTCGACCGAAGCGGTGAACGAGACGACGATGTCGTCGGGCGTCGGCTCCCAACCGCAGGCGCGCGCTTCTTCCTTGTAGACGTTGATGAGGTTCCTGGCGTGCTCGTAGCTTTGCATCGTGGCGAGGCCGAACATCGCGCGCTTTTTCGCCGCCGCCCGCGCCGAAACCTCGTTCGAGCACGACATCAGGATGCGCGGATAGGGCTTCTGCATCGGCTTGGGCCAGATCGAGACGGCGCGGAACTGGTAGTACTCGCCCTCCCAGCCGAACGGCTCCGGCTCGGTCCAGGCACGGATGATCAGGTCGATCGCCTCGGACAGTCGGCCGTGGGATTCGTCGGGCGGCACGTTGTAGGCGACGTATTCGTGCGGAATGCCGCGCAGCAGGCCGGCGATGACGCGGCCGCCCGACATGACGTCGAGCATCGCGTATTCCTCGGCGACGCGGATCGGGTTGAGCAGCGGCACGAGCTGGCCCATCACCGCGAGGTTCGCCTTCTTCGTGCGCGGAACCAGCGCGGCGGCGACGAGATTGGGATTGGCCATCAGCCCGTAGGGGCTCATGTGATGTTCGTTGCAGCCGATCCAGTCGAACCCGGCCTGTTCGGCCTGGACCATGCTGTCGAGGTAGGTGTCGTAGAGCTGTTTTCCGAGGTCGGCGTCGAAGATCTTGTTGGCGACCGGCCAGTCCTCGGTCGCGTCCTTCTTGCCCGTGTAGGGCATGAGATGGAAATAGGAAAACTTCATGGCCGCCTCCCCGCGCGTTTCTTGTCGTTGTCGGGAAGTGTGCGCTCCCCGTGGCGCGGACTCCACCCTCGGAACGCCACGCGGTCCAGCCTGCCGCCCGCCCTACCCGTCAGGCGAACAAGAAAAAGGGCCGCCGGCGAACCGGCGGCCCCGTTCTTCGAGAGAGGTCGTGGCGCCTAGGACAGGTTGAGCTTGAAGAAGGCCATGGTGCGGCCCCAGGCGAGGTCGGCGGCGTCCTTGTTGTAGCGCGCGCCGGCGGTGTCGTTGTGGAAGGCGTGGCTGGT
>JAYQVF010000191.1:0-5787 GCA_038148335.1 Alphaproteobacteria bacterium
TGACCGAGTCGGGTTTCGAGACCATCATGGTCAACTTCAACCCGGCGACCGTGACGACCGACTACGACACCTCCGACCGCCTCTATTTCGAACCGCTGACCGCCGAAGATGTGCTCGAGATCGTGCGCGCCGAAAGCGCCAACGGCAGCCTCAAGGGCGTGATCGTGCAGTTCGGCGGCCAGACGCCATTGAAGCTGGCCGGCGATCTGGCGGCGGCCGGCGTGCCGATCCTCGGCACCTCGCCCGACGCCATCGACCTGGCCGAGGACCGCGAGCGCTTCCAGAAGCTGCTCGGCAAGGTGAACCTCAAGCAGCCGCCCAACGGGATCGCGTTCTCGGCCGAACAGGCCGAAGCGGTGGCCGAACAGATCGGCTATCCGGTCGTCATCCGTCCGTCCTACGTGCTGGGCGGGCGGGCCATGGAGATCGTGCGCGACCGCGCGTCGCTGCAACGCTACATCGGCGAGGCGGTGCGGCTGTCGGGCAAGAACCCGGTGCTGGTCGACGGCTATCTGGAGAACGCGATCGAGATCGACGTCGACGCCCTGGCCGACGGCACCGACGTCTTCGTCGCCGGCATCATGGAACACATCGAAGAGGCCGGAATTCATTCGGGCGATTCCGCCTGCTCGCTGCCGCCCTACTCGCTCGGCAGCGCCGCCGTCGACGAACTGAAGCGGCAGGCCGAGGTTCTGGCGCGCGGCCTCGACGTCGTGGGCCTGATGAACGTCCAGTTCGCGATCAAGGACGACGAGGTCTACATCCTCGAGGTCAATCCGCGGGCGAGCCGCACGGTGCCGTTCGTCGCCAAGTCGATCGGCGTGCCGATCGCCAAGATCGCCTCGCGCGTGATGGCCGGAGAAAAGCTCGCCTCGTTCAACCTGACGCCGCCGAACCCGAAGCACGTGACGGTGAAGGAAGCGGTTTTTCCGTTCGCCCGCTTCCCCGGCGTCGACACGCTGCTGGGCCCCGAGATGAAGTCGACGGGCGAGGTCATGGGCATCGATTCCAACTTCGAGCGCGCCTTCGCCAAGTCGCAGATCGCATCGGGGACGTCTCTGCCGATGAGCGGCAAGGTGTTCATCTCGGTGCGCGACGGCGACAAGAAGCTGGTCGAAGGCGCGGCGCGCAAGCTGGTGGAGATGGGGTTCGGCCTGATCGCGACGCGCGGCACGGCCGACTTCCTCGACGCGGCCGGTATTCCGGTGGCGCGGATCAACAAGGTACTGGAAGGACGCCCGCATATCGTCGACGCGATGAAGAACGGCGACATCCAGCTTGTCTTCAACACCACCGAAGGGGCCCAGGCGGTCGCCGACAGCTTTACGCTGCGGCGGACGGCGCTGACCAACAACATCCCCTACTACACGACCACCGCCGGGGCGCGCGCCGCCGTCATGGCCATTGCGCGGCTGCGGGAAGGCAGCCTTGATGTGGCACCGCTGCAATCCTATTTTGGCGCCGCAAACTAGATTCTCCGGTTCGCTCCGGCGCCCGCCGGGCCTAAGATAGCGGTCATGAACAAAGAGCCGATGACAGCCGCCGGCTACCGGCGGCTCGAAGACGAGTTGCGGCGCCTCAAGGGCGAGGAACGCCCTTCGGTGATCAAGGCGATCGAGGAAGCGCGCGCGCATGGCGATCTTTCCGAGAACGCCGAGTACCACGCCGCCAAGGAACGCCAGGCCTTCATCGAGGGACGCGTCGCGGAACTCGAGGACAAGATCAGCCGCGCCGAGGTGATCGACCCGACCACGCTGTCCGGCGACACCGTGATGTTCGGCGCGACGGTCAAGATCGTCGACGAGGATACCGACGAGGAAGCGACCTATCAGATCGTCGGCGCCGAGGAAGCCGACATCAAGAAAGGGTTGCTGTCGATCGCGGCGCCGCTGGCGCGCGGCCTGATCGGCAAGTCGGTCGGCGATTCGGTCGACGTCCAGACCCCGAAGGGCCCCCGGTCCTACGAGATTCTTTCTCTCAGCTACAAATAGGGACGCGGCGTTCCGACGCCGCAACGCGAAACCCCGCCAACATCCACGAGGAGATTGTGCGGGGTTTCATCCTGTATCTGCGAGGGTGCAATGGGACCTCGCCCCCGACCCAAGGCCGGGTATCGATGTCTGCTGCGTCGGGGGACCGTTCTCGTTCGAGATCGGCGCCTCACGAACAGTCAGGTGGAGTCATGCGGTGAGCACCTCCTGGCTTCGCTGCAACAAAACGCTGCAGGCCCGGAGATGATCGCGCCGCCGACAACGCGACACAAATCACATTAAGCGTCAGCGTAGCTGACGGTTGGCATCGAAGCGTTCTCGCGCCGCGTTCGCGGCGTTTCCCCGTCGAGCAGCGCGCGGACCTGCCGAGCAAGATCGCGGCGACTAAAGGGCTTGAGAAGAATCTCGGTGCGCTCATGGCGCAGCGAGTTGCGCTGTTGCACCGGTGCATAGCCGGTGACGAACAACGCCGGCACGTCGCAACCGAGATCGCGCGCGGCCTTGACGATCAGCCCGCCGTCGACGGCGCCCGGCAGAACGACGTCGCTGACGATCAGATCGAACCCGTTGTCGGTGCGTAAGAGATCGATCGCCGTATCGCCGTCGGCCGCCGCCGTAATGCGATAGCCCAGACCGCGCAACGACTGCGTCAGGTTCTCGCGCACGTCGGGATCGTCCTCGATGACGAGGAGATGCTCCGTGCCGGCCGGGATGTCACGGTCGCCTTCATCCGACACGGGCAGGGCCTTCTCTTCGTTGACAGCACAGGGGAGATAGAGTGTGACCTGGGTGCCTTTTCCGGGCACGGAATCGACGCGCACGCCGCCGCCCGACTGGCGTACGAAACCGTAGACCATCGAGAGGCCGAGACCACTGCCCTTGCCGGTGTCCTTGGTGGTGAAGAACGGCTCGAAGACACGGACCCTGGTCTCTTCATCCATGCCCGCGCCTGTGTCCGTCACGGACAGGGTGGCGTAGTGGCCGCATTCGAGCCAGTCCTCGCCCCCGAGATGCCGCCGCTCGCGAACGACCTCCTCGCCGGTGGCAATGGTAATCCGCCCGTTCCCGGCCATCGCGTCGCGCGCATTGAGCGAAAGGTTGAGGATGGCGTTTTCGAGTTGCCCTTCGTCGATCGAGGCGAGCGGCAAACCGTGTTCGAGATCGAGAGCCACCTCGACCTGCTCGCCGAGAGAGCTGCGCAGAAGATCGGCAAAACCGCTCACAAGGTCGTTGATCGCGACGTGTTTCGGCCTGAGCACCTGGCGGCGCGAGAACGCGAGAAGCCGTTGCGTCAGCGTTGCCGCGCGTTCGGCGCCGCGCCGCGCGGCATCGACGGGCCGGCGCGCGGACGCATCCTCGGGCATGAATTCGTCGGCAAGATCCAGATTGCCCAGCACGACCGTCAGCAGGTTGTTGAAGTCGTGGGCGATGCCGCCGGTGAGCTGCCCGAGGGTTTCCATCTTCTGGGCCTGCTGCAACTGCGCCTCGAGCAGGCGCTCTTCGGTCACTTCGAGCCCGAAAAAGAACACAGCCTCGATCCGGCCGCGCCGCTCGTGCGGGATGACACGGATCATGATTGTGCGCCGCTTGCCGCCCAGGCCGATGGTGACCTCGTCGCGCACGTGTTCACCGCGAAAGGCACGCTCCATCACCGGGCCGATCGTGGCGATATCGCCCGGCGACAGATAGCTCGGCCACTTGGTACCGACGATCCGGTCGGACGGTGCGCCGACCATCTCGGCGCAGGTCGCGTTGGCGTAGAGCACGCCGCCGTCCGCCCGGACCATCGCGACCATGACCGGCAGCGCATCGGAAACCATTCGCATCTGCGCCTCGCTTTTCGCCAGCGCACGTTCCTTGTTCTTAAGATCGGTCACATCGGACAGCGTGACCACCGTCCGACCATCGTCGGTGCGACGTTCGTGGGTCTGAAGCGTCAGGCCCGCCGCCGTCGTATACGACGACTGATGTACCCCGACCGTCGCGAGATCGCGGCGCCGGGCGGCCGACCACGCTGCGACTTGTTCCGCCGACAACCTGGGCAACTGCCGCGCCATGGCCTGCGTCATCTGTTCAATGGTGATGCCTTCCCTGAGGCCTTCGGCGACCTCGGCGTTCAGGCGCGCGAACGACCGGTTCCACAGGACGAGGCGCTCCTGCTGGTCGAACAGCGCGAACCCGTCACTTGTCGCCTCCAGCATCAACGTCAGGTGGGCATTCGCCGTTGCAAGATCCTTATTGCGCTCGCGCGCGACCTTTTCGAGTTCCGCGGCGTGCTCCTCGGTACCGGCAACGACCCGCGCCTGGGCCTTCACCTGGAAGAAGAAGCCCCCCACCATGGCGACCAGGAAGAAGGTGCCGAAGGCGAGCAGGAACGGCATGCCGGGACGGAGCGAGTGCGTGCCGCGGACGACGGCAACGACCTCGCCAGCGACGACAACCCGGTTGTCGTGTGTGTAGGACGGCCAGCCACTTGTCTCTCCCGAGGCTGAGAGAACCGCGCCGTCGGCCGCCAAGACTTCGAAGCGGTAGGGTGCGCGGTCGAACGTGAGGGTCGCCGCGACGCCGGTGCGTGCATTCTCGAGCACAACATCGACGCCCGGCGCCCGAAGGCCGTCGGGATCGCGTGCCGCGATGTCGGCCAGCCGGATTGCCGCGGCCTCGGTCGCTTCCTCGACACCGTTCTCGATCACGAAGAAATCGCGCCCCGCCGACGTTGCGAAGGCGATGAAGATTCCCAGCGCCAGCAGACGCAGCCCGAAATACACCAGCGCCAAGCGCCGGCGCGCCGGGCGCGAAACCTGAATCTGGACGCCTTCGATCACCATGGTCCCAGCCTAGCGGGCTGGGATTTCACCGCTATTCGGACGCATACGCGCCCAATACGGGAAGCCCCGGCAGCGGCTAGCCGGCGTCGAGCGGGACCCCCGGCTCGACCTTGCTGGCGCGGATCGCCAGCGAGCTCTTCACATTGGCGACATTGGGCGCGGAGGTCAGTTCGCGGGTCAGGAAGGTCTGGTAGGAATCCCAGTCCGGGGCGACGATTTTCAGCAGAAAATCGACCTCGCCGGCCAGCATGTGGCATTCGCGCACCATGGGCCATCCGGCGCACAGTTTTTCGAAAGCCACCAGATCGGCCTCGGCCTGCGACACGAGCCCGACCATGGCGAACACCGTGACGTCGAAGCCCAGCGCCTTGGCGTCGAGATCGGCGTGATAGCCCCTGATAAAGCCGTCGCGCTCGAGCGCCCGCACGCGACGCAGGCAGGGGGGCGCCGAAATCCCGGCGCGCCTTGCGAGTTCGACGTTGGTCATGCGACCGTCACCCTGCAAATCTGCCAGGATGCGCCGGTCGATGTCGTCTATCTTGGCCCGGGCCATTGATCTCCCCTGCTCCCGCCCCCGGGTATTATCATTAAGTTTCATGATCGTGAAAGATTATTGCGCATGAACGCGGCGCCGCCGGGATGCTGGGTCCTGAGCGACGGCAAGGCCGGCACCGAGAACCAGTGCCTGGGGTTGGCCGACGCCGTCGGGCTGCCCTACGAGGTGCGGCGACTGACCCGCGGCGCCCTGAGCTGGATTCCGGCCGGTATCTGGGCGCACGCCGGCACGTTGGCCCACCGCCTCGCGTCCCGGGGCGCCGAGCTGGCGCCGCCGTGGCCCCGCCTGCTGATCGCGGCGGGCCGACCGGCCGTCGGGCCGGCGATCGCCCTGCGCCGCGCGGCGCGCGGCGCCACCATCGTCGTGCAACTGCAGGACCCGCGGGTGGCGCCGCATCATTTCGACCTCGTCG
>JAYQVF010000192.1:0-5732 GCA_038148335.1 Alphaproteobacteria bacterium
GAATATCTACGAGCCCCTGGCCTTTCCGGCCAGAGAAACTTAACGTGACAACACCCGCCAAATCCTTCGACGCTCCCATTGAGTAAGCTACAGCATCAATGTTTGACCATTTCCGCTCTGCCATTCCCCCGGCCAAACAGACGGCTATTTCTCTGACCAACATTTGCCAAACATCCTCAAGCGTATCTGCAGCAATCAATGGATTTCTATGAACGGACAATCCTAGGTCGCCATCAACTGCCCTGCGATAAACAGATACGCCCACAATTTCCGCACCGAGAACTGATGCAACAAGGGCGTGACCGGCTTCGTGTTTCGCGGTGGAGCGCCGTCCTTGCGGTGCATAGAGCCACCAAATCCATCGCGTGAGCCGTCGAAGCCATTGGATGCATATAACAGCGCTCAGCGTCAAAAGCACGGCTAACACCGCACCTGAAAAAAAAGCAAAGTTCAATGCGTGATCGACGTCAATTGGAGCGTCAGATACAGGTGGCGGTGCAATCATGCTATTATAGCGCCTGTGCAATTAGATCAAAGACGCGGCTTGGCAACCTTGTCCATATCGACGCCCTGCTTCAACTTGGCCTCTATGGCAGCATCCAGGGCGGTCTGATGACCATAGGCCCGCTTGACATCGACAAGGGTGAATTCTGCCGAGTTTAGTTCGGGCTGGAATGTGCTCATGCTGACGACCATGATCCCGTCGCACCGGTCATCCTTAATAACAGAATTTCGCTCCCCAACCTGATATTTCCCTAAGTACTGCCATTGACTGTGAAAGAATGCTGCGCATGGCTTCTGCGCGATCTCAATGTTTCGATTATCGGATGACCGCTGGACTTCTACAAAATCGCAAAGGCTTCCTTCGTTGACGCGATTGCAATTTTCCTTGGTTTTGGGAGCTTCGGTATCCGAGTCCAAGAACTGCTGTTGATTTTAAAGCGCTTTTCTCCCGACCCGGGAGAAACGACCGTATGCAATTTCAAATAGTTACAGGAAATTTTCCGACCGTTTTTGGCGATTTCGTGACGGTACGGCGCAATAGCTTTCCCAATATCAATCTGAGGCACGGAAGCACTTCCACGCCATTTGTTTTCGTAGCTGTCACAGTGTCCAGCAGCCGGCTGCTGACATGAGCATCCAGGCAGTCGCTTGGGCGATCCGGCAGCGGGTTGGTTCTCCCACGGGCAAGGTGCTGTTGGTGTGCCTTGCCAATTACGCGGATGAGAGTGGCGAATGCTGGCCTTCGCAAACGACAATCTCGGCCGAGGCCGAACTTGGCGAGCGCGCCACGCGCGATTGGTTGAAGACGCTTGAGGATCGCGGTTTCATCGAGCGGCAGCGCAGAAACCGTAGCGATGGCTCCCGCACCTCCGATCTGATCCGGCTGTGCCTCAATCGACCGCCGGAGAATCCTGCTTCCGGCCTACCGGCAGATTCTGCCGGTAGGTCAAACCAACCGGCATCTGGTGCCGCGCCTATCGGCATTTCGTGCCGGACCTACCGGCAAGAAATGCCGGGCATTGAATCCGTCAGGGAACCATCAAAAGAACCAAACCAGGGCGCGCGAGCGCGCAAGGAGGCCGGGTTTTCAGAATTTTGGGATGACTGGCCGGTCGAGACGCGACCAGACAAGCGCTCCTATGCGCAACGTCTGTTCGAGCGCCTGTCCCGCGAAGATCGTACCAAGGCGATGAGGCGTGCATCGGTCTATCGAGCGCAATGGACAGCGCGCGGCAAACCTCCGCTCATGATCCCCTATCTGAAGGGCCGGCTATTCCTCGAATGCGAAGATGCGCCATGCAGCCGCAACGGCAATACCGCTCGGCCAACCCAGCAGTGGCAGGCGGTGCGTCAGGCCGTGCCGCAGCTCTTTGTTGCGGCTGACCAGTACACGCAGATCGGCCAATGGCAAGACTGGCTTGCGGGTAACCGGCTTCCGCCACTTGAAACGCTCGGCGTCGAAGACCGCCGGAACGGCAAGCCGGGATACCGTCTGCCCAGCTATTGGCCACCGGAGGCCGGCAGCCCGAAGGTGCTCGAATGGACCGCCTACTTCCGGCGAAGGTTGGAGCGCGGCCGACATGAAGCGTCGCACGAACCTGCCGAGGGGAGGGCGTCATGAAGGCCGGCGCGTTTCAGGGAGCAAGGCGACCCGTGTCATACGACACGGAGCCTTGTGAGGGGAGGCAAGCCTCCCCTTCAAACCCCTCTTTGCTGCGGCAGAGTGACGATGGTGATCGTCACGGCTCCCATCTGGGAGCGCCGCAGCAGACGGCAGGCAACCATGGTGATGGTCGCGCGTCTGCGTCCCGGCAGGCATCGACTGCCGATGGCCTGGACGCCCGCATCGTGTTCCGTTGCACGCCTGCCGAAAAGGCCGCGCTTCTAGCAAAGGCCGAAGCGTCGGGCGGCAGCATCTCGCATATGATGCGCGCTGCCCTTGGCCTGGTCGCGGAGAAGCGCCGCCGTTCGGTGCCGAAGGCCGATCCGGCCCTGGTCCGCGAGATCGGCCGCATCGGCGGCAATCTGAACCAGATTGCCCGCTGGCTGAACGCAGCCACGCTTGCCGGCCATTGCCGCGACATCGATGCCCTCGTCTTGGCGGCCCGGCTCGTTGCTATTGAGAGAGCTATGACTTGCGCATGGGCTACGCCCGCTGCCGGTGTGCGGATTGATGGTCCGGCCGGCACGGATGAGCCGCCGCCATGCTGATTAAGTTCTTCCGCAACGGTCAGGGTGGCGGCGCAGGTCCGGTCGGTTATCTGGTTGCGCGAGAGGTGCGGGCCTATGACGAAAACCGCAACGTCATGCGTGATGCGGACGGCCGGGCGCTCATGGTCGAGCGAGACCCGCTGCCGGAGGTATTGCGCGGCAATGCCGAACGCATGGAATCGTTGATCGATACTTGCCCGCACCAGTGGAGCTATCGGGCCGGTGTTCTGTCATTTGCGGCCGAGGACGCTCCCACCGAGCGTCAGCAGCAGATCACCATGGACGCTTTCGAGGAGCTGGCCTTTGCCGGACTGGAGCCAGACCAGCACGAAATCCTCTGGGTGCGCCATACCCATGAGCGGCGGGTGGAACTGCACTTCCTCACGCCACGCATGGAGTTGGAGCGTGGCCGCAGCCTGAACATCGCACCACCCGGCTATCAGCGTGCCTATGACGCCTTGCGCGACGTTCTGAACAAGGAACATGGCTGGAGCGACCCGGAAGCCCCAGAACGCGCTCGCGATGTGCGGTCGATCATCGAGGAGGTGCGGCGCGGCGAGGCGCGCGAAAAGCTGCATGACTGGCTGCTCGACCGTATCGCCGATGGCGACGTTCATGATCGTAGTACGATGGTGGAGACCCTGCGTGATGCCGGTTTCGACGTTTCGCGCACGGGCAAAAATTACCTCACGGTGCGCGATCCCGAAACCGATGAGCGGTTCCGGCTGAAGGGAGACATTTTTCGTGAAGATTGGACGCGAACGGCAACCCTTGAGCGCGCGGTTGGCCGAGAAAATGGAGAGCGAGACCGGGCAGGCAACTCAGGCAGCCGCCTGGCTGGAATCGAGCCTGGAGAACTTCAGGAACGATTGCGCGGCCATATCGAAAAACGCGCGCGATACCATCGCCAGCGATATGGAAGTGAGCGTGAACGCCTGCCGCAGCGCGAACCGGAAAACCCTGAGCGCGATCACGGCCGACCTGCAAATGATCCGGCGGCTGACGCGGTTCGGTCCCTGGGTGGTGATGATCTTCCTGGTGCTCGCGATCGGGAGCACCTTCGCCGCGAGTTACTGGTGGGGCCGGACGATGATTCGCGAGGCCATGACCACGAACTATCAGCAGATCGGGCTGAGAACACACTTCACCGAGACCGGCCTGATCCTGACCTGGGACGAGGCGCGGCTGAGCTTGAGCGAATGCCGGGCGGGCGAGAGGTCGGTGCCGTGTCTGATTCCCAGGGTGCAGGAATAGACCATCGGCAGCGTCATGATGATCAGCAACGGCAGACAAGGGGAGTTGCAGATGCCGCAGCACGGAACGGCTTCACAGAACCAGCCAGGCAAACGACAGGACGAACCGGCGCTGACCGGGCTGGAGCGCGAATTACTCGGCTACGTCGAGCGGTTGACACAAGCCTGCGAAACCTCAGCGGCGCAGTGCAACGCCTTGGAGCAACGCTCGACCGTCATGATCGAGACACGGCAGAAAGCCTTGGAAGATGGCGTCAGATTGCTGATCGCCTCACAGACATCGTTGGTCGCGGTGTTGATCGACTTCGTGGAGGCATCGCAGGATTCCGGGACCGTGCGGCGACACTTGGCCGCGAGCAGGCAGACACTGGCGAGCGCCGGACAGCGCTTGAACGGCAGGCCGGTGGAATAGATCGCCGTCATGACCTGGCGGCGGCCGGAAGAAGCCACGCCGTCAATACCGCTCCCACCCATTCCCATCAACCGTCCCGCGTCCCCGCAACCCGCGCGCCCGGCCTCACGAGAGCCGGGCCGTCGCGGTGATGAGGCGCAGCCGTATTCGAGGTATCATTCCCATGACCAGTCTTTCCGTCACGCCGCTTCGCATGATCATCAGCCTTGGCATCTTGGTGCTTTGCGCCGTGTTTGCCATCGTCCTTCCCAATATCTGGCCCTACATCTTTACAGGCACGCGGCTCGCCATCTTTATACTGGGCGTTTCCCTTGCCGCCCTGATATGGGCGAGTGGATTGTATGGGCCGGAAAGGGGATTGCTCAAGGCGCTGGGCATCTGCCTGGTGCTGGCGGCATCCGCTTCCGCCTTGTGGGACTATATGAGCTTGTTCGGTCTTATGGGCGAGACCATCGGCGCATGGCGCGCCGCCGGCCATTCCGGCATCCGCAGCCTATGGGAAGGGTTTGGCGTGATCAATGCGCTGTCCTTTGGCCAGAAACGCGCCTTCGCATCCGCCGCCGTTGTCGGCCTGCCGCCGCTTGTTATGCTCATCATCAGCTCCATCACCGCCGTGGCTCCCACCAAAAACAGCCGTGTCGCCAAATCCGGTCCCTGGCAGGCGAAATGGATGGGGCCAAATGGCATCCGCTACCTGAAATCCCTCGCAACTGGCCTGCCGCTCGGTTTGAACAACGGCCATCTGCTGCGATACCAGCCGGACCCGCAGCGCGGCTGGCGCGGCGGACACCATTGCGTGATCGCCGGCACACGAGCCGGCAAGGGTGTGTCGGCCGTCATTCCCGCCATTATCGACCACGACGGGCCGGTGGTCGTGCTGGACGTCAAGGGCGAAAACTTCGCCGTCACCCGCCGCTGGAGGCAAGCCCAGGGCCGGCATGTCGTGGTGTTCAATCCATTCGGCGTCATCGAAGCGCCGTTGGACGGCTTCAATCCGCTCGACTATGTGCGTCATAATCATCTCGTGCGCGACATCGACATCATCGCCGATGGTCTCATCCGCCCCGAGAGCGGCGCGGGTTCGCACTTTGCTGAAGTTGCCCGCCAGATCGTCGCGGCCGCGATCGAAGTGGTCATCACCACGCGCGCGGCCGAAGATCGCAACCTGAACGCTGTTGCGGATCTTCTGCTGGGCGCGGAGGTCGAACAGACCTTACAAGCCTGGGCGAATGATCCTGGCCGTTATGGTCGCCGCCCAGCACAGGCTGCTGCTACACTCTTGTCAGCCGGCGACAACGTGCGGATTCCGACGTTATCCGGCCGGGCATTCCAACCTGAAGCCGGCCACCGTT
>JAYQVF010000193.1:0-5699 GCA_038148335.1 Alphaproteobacteria bacterium
CCATGGTCCTGACCAAGCTCGCCGTCCACCCGCTGCTGACGGCGGCGCTGGTGTTCTGGGTATTTCCGATGGAGCCGCTGTGGGCCGCCGTCGCCGTCCTGATGGCGGCGCTGCCGACCGGTACCGGCGGCTTCGTGCTGGCCCAGGCCTACGGCGTCTACGTGCTGCGCACGTCCTCGGCGATCCTCGTCACCACCGTGCTGTCGGTCGCAACCGTATCGCTCGTCTTCCTCTTCTTCCCGCCGTCCTGAGGCGCGATCCAAAGGATCGCGTCACGAAGGACGCAGCTGCGCCTTGACCACGGCATAGCCCGCGGCCTGCGACAGTTCCGCGGCGATTTCGAGTGCGCGCTCCAGCAGGTCGTGCATGTCGACGATCTCGTCGACGATGCCCATGTCGTGCGCCGCGTGCGGATCGACCGGCTTGCCGCTCAGCACCAGGCGCCGCTTGGCCGTCGCGTCGAGGCCGGTATCGACGATCCGCCACGCCTCCGGCGGATAGGCAATGCCGACCGTGATCTCGGGCAGGCCCAGCCGGTAGTGCCCCGGCACCGCCAGCCGCCGGTCGCACGCCAGCGTCAGCACCAGCCCGCCGCCGATCGCATGCCCCGGCAGCGCCGCCACGGTCGGCACCGGCAGGCGCCACAGCGCGCCGAACGCGGCATCGGCGCGGGCGCGCATCGTCGCGCGCTGGTCGGCGTCGTAGTTCGGCGCCTCCTTGAGATCGGCGCCGGCCGAAAACAGCCCGTTGGCGCCGGTGACGACCAGCCCGCGCGGCGGCGGCGCCTTGGCGATGGCCGCCATCGTGTCGGCCAGTTCGCCGAGAAACGCATTGTTCATCGCGTTGACCTTGGGGCGATCCAGCGTGAGGACCGCCGCCTCGCCGACGCGGTCGAGCCGCAGCATCGTCATCTGTCTCTTCCTCCTGGATCGTTGCGTCAGCGCAGCAGTTGCGCTTCGAATTGTTTTTCGCCCTTGGCCGAAAATGTGACGACGCGGGTTGCCGCATCGCGCCGTGCCCAGCCCACCGCTTCGATATGCGTGAGAAGTGCGCGCCCCAGGCTGCCGGCAAGGTGCGACTTGCGCTCGCTCCAGTCCAGGCACTCCCGGCATAGCGGCGCCCTGTTCCGGTGCAGCATCTCGATGTCGATACCGAGCGCGCCTACGAACGCCTCACCTGCTTTCGTCAGCGCCAGTCCTTCGCCGTTCTTCCTGAGCAACCGTCGCGCCATCAGGCTGTCGTAAAGTCGCGTCCCCATTTCGCCGGCGAGATGGTTGTAGCAGACACGCGCCTTTCGCAGCGCGCCGTCCTGTGGTCCGGTGCGCGTGCGCATATGGCCGGCGCCCGCCGCAATCCCCATCAATCCTTCAAGGGCTTGCGCCACATCCTCGCGCGCTAGCGAGAAATACTTGTGCCGGCCCTGCTTTCGCGGTGCGACGAGTCCGCCATGTTCGAGTTTCGCCAGGTGCGAACTTGCGGTCGGCAGCGTCACGCCAGCCTCGTGGGCGAGCTCGGATGCCGTTAACGCCCTGCCGCTCATCAGCGCTGTCAGCATGTTGGCGCGCGCCGGATCGCCGATCAGTGAAGCGACGCGCGAGAGATCCGGGCCTTCTTTCATACTTTGATCGTAGTCGAAGCATCTGTGTCCGGCAATCGGGCATAACGAGAGTTCCCTGAAAGGAGCCTGGTCATGCTGTATGACATCTACATCGGTATTCGCCGCCGCCGCGCCGCCGCCGCGCTGCGGACGTTGTGGCCGGCCTGGCGGCTCGCCGTGGCGCGGTGGCGCCAGCGACGCGCGTTGGCCGCGCTCGACGAAAGGCTGCTGCGCGACATCGGTGTACCGTCCCTTGAGGCCCGAGCCGAAGCGCGCAAGGGGTTCTTCGACCCGTAGCGTCGCCGCCCGTTGGCAGACCTGCGCCCAATCGCCTATCATCCGCGCCAAGCGCCCGCGCGACGCCAAGGGGAAGAAGAGGACCGATGAAACCAGCCACGACCGACGCGCCCGAGACGGTCTACGTCGACACCGACACCGTACGCTGCGACGGCGGCACCCTCGGCCACCCCATGGTCTACCTCAACCTGTCCAAGGATGGCTGGGTCGACTGCCCCTACTGCGACAAGCGCTTCGTCAAGGGCAAGGCTCCCGCCGAGACCGCCTAGTCCCGAAGGACGTTGTGGATAACCGGCGCCCCAGGGGTGCCGCCCGCGACCCCGCGTGGCATCATGCCGCCATGCCCGCACAAGCCAAATCCAAGCCCGCGCCCGCGAAAAGGCCCGTCGTCTACCTGATCGACGGCTCGGGTTACATCTTCCGCGCCTACCACGCGCTGCCGCCGCTGACCCGCAAGCGGGACAACCTGCCGGTCGGCGCCGTCGTCGGCTTCGCCAACATGCTCAACAAGCTGCTCGAGGATCACTTCGTCACCGGCGAGGGCACGCACATCGCCGTCATCTTCGACAAGGGCGAGGTCACCTTCCGCAACGAGATCTACGACGACTACAAGGCCAACCGTGAGGAGACGCCCGACGATCTCGCGCCGCAGTTCGGCTACATCCGCGAGGCGACGCGCGCCTTCAACGTCCCCGTGGTCGAGCAGGAGGGCTTCGAAGCCGACGACCTCATCGCGACCTACGCCAAGTCGGCGCTGGCCGACGGCGGCGAGGTGGTGATCGTCTCATCCGACAAGGACCTGATGCAGCTCGTGCGCCCCGGCGTCACCATGTTCGACCCGATGAAGTCGCGGAAGATCGATGAGCCCGAGGTGTTCGAGAAGTTCGGCGTCGCGCCCGACAAGGTGGTCGACGTCCAGGCGCTGGCCGGCGATTCGGTCGACAACGTGCCGGGCGTGCCCGGCATCGGCATCAAGACCGCGGCGCTCTTGATCAACGAATTCGGCGATCTCGACACGCTGCTCGCCCGCGCGTCCGAGATCAAGCAGAACAAGCGCCGCGAGAACCTGATCGCATTCGCCGACCAGGCGCGCATCAGCCGCGACCTCGTCGCGCTGCGCGACGACTGCGCGGTCGAGCACGGCCTCGACGAACTCGCCTTCAAGACGCCCGAGGTCGACGAACTGCTCGCCTTCCTCGACGAAATGGAATTCACCACGCTGGCCAAGCGCGTGCGCGTCAAGTTCGGGGTCGAGGGCGAAGCCGCGCCCACGCCGGCCGAGATCGTCCCCGACAACGCGACCTATGCCGCGCTGACCGACGCGAAGGACCTCGGCGCCTGGTGCGACCGCGCGCGCGCGCGCGGCCGTCTCGCGATCGCGGTGCATACCGCGGCCGGCCATCCGGTGCGCGATCCGCTGGTCGGCATTGCGCTGTGCGTCGATCCCGGCAGTGCGGTCTGGGTGCCGCTTCTGGCCAGCACTGCGAAACAGCGCGACCTGCTCGATGCGCCCGCCGCGGGCGACGGCGCCGGCCTGCCGCTCGAGGTTGCGCTCAAGGCGCTCAGGCCCGTGCTTGAGGATCCCGCCGTGCTCAAGATCGGCCAGGACGTGAAGCGCGCGCACGTTGCGCTCGCCCGCCACGGCATTGCGCTCGGCCCCTTCGACGACACCATGATCCTGTCCTACGATCTCGAGGCCGGGCTCCACGGCCACGACCTCGGGCGCATCGCGCCGGCCTATCTCGACATGACCGTGACCGAGGAAAAGGCGCTGCTCGGCACCGGCAAGGCGGCGCAGACCTTCGCCGAGGTGCCGCTCGACCGCGCCACCGCCTTCGCCGGCGAGGAGGCCGACGTCGTGCTGCGCCTGCACGCCACGCTCAAGCCGCGCCTCGTCACGTCGCGCGTGACGGCCGTCTACGAAACGCTCGACCGCCCGCTCGTGCCCGTGCTCGCCGACATGGAACGCCGCGGCATCAAGGCCGACCCGAAGACCCTGCGCGAAATGTCGAAGGACTTCGAAGGCCGCATGGCCGATCTCGAATCGCAGATCCACAAGCTCGCGGGCCGCGACTTCAACGTCGGCTCGCCCAAGCAGCTCGGCGAGATCCTGTTCGAGGACATGGGCCTCGAGGGCGGCAAGAAGGGCAAGGGCGGCGCCTGGGGCACCGGCGCCGACGTGCTCGAGGATCTCGCCGGCCAGGGCATCGAGCTCGCCGAAAAAGTCCTCGACTGGCGCCAGATCTCCAAGCTCAAGAACACCTACACCGACAAACTGCCGAACGAGATCAACCCCGAGACGGGCCGCATCCACACCACCTACGACATCGCGGTGGCTAATACGGGGCGGTTGTCGTCGAACGACCCCAACCTGCAGAACATCCCGGTGCGCACCGAAGAGGGGCGCAAGATCCGCCAGGCCTTCGTGCCCGAGAAGGGCCACGTCCTGCTCTCGGCCGACTATTCGCAGATCGAACTGCGCCTGCTCGCCCACATGGCCGACATCCCGCAGCTCGACAAGGCGTTTCGCGACGGCATCGACATCCACGCGATGACCGCGTCCGAGGTCTTCGGCGTCCCGGTCGAGGGCATGGACCCCTCGGTGCGCCGCCGCGCCAAGGCGATCAACTTCGGCATCATCTACGGCATCAGCGCCTTCGGCCTCGCTCGCCAGCTCAAGATCCCGCAAGGCGAGGCGCGCGACTACATCGCCGCCTATTTCGAGCGTTTCCCCGGCATCCGCGGCTACATGGACGAACAGAAAGAGTTCTGCCGCGCCCACGGCTACGTGAAAACCCTGTTCGGCCGCCGCATCCACCTGCCCGCAATCAAGGAAAAGAACCCGACCCACCGCGCCTTCGCCGAACGCCAGGCGATCAACGCGCCGCTCCAGGGTGCCGCCGCCGACATCATCAAGCGCGCGATGATCGTCCTCCCCGACAAGCTCGCGTCCGCGAAGCTAGGGGCAAAGATGCTGTTGCAGGTCCACGACGAACTCGTCTTCGAGGTTCCGGAGAAGGAGGCCGCCGAGACGAAGGCGCTGGTCAAGGACACGATGGAACACGCTGCGTCCGCGGTACACCTCAAGGTCCCCCTGGTGGTCGAGGCCGGCACCGGCCAGAACTGGGACGAGGCGCACTAGCGTCGCCATCTTCCGCCGACCATCCCGCCCAGCACCCTCGTCATCCTGAGCCGGGCCGCATCGCGACCCGAGTCGAAGGGCCTGCATCGCATCGCACGGACCCTTCGCAATTTTCATCTCGTCATCCTGATCCGGGCGCGCAGCGCCCGAGTCGAAGGGCGTGCCTCGCGCGCACCTGCGCGCGTATATTCTTGTTCAGTCTGACTCAGCAAGGAAAAGAGGATGCGCGCCTTGCGGCGCGCCCGCACGCCCTTCGACTCGGGCCCCTCACGCCTCAAGGCTCTCGCCCGCCGCCGCGCCGCCGGCAAGCCGGACGCCCGTCATCCTGAGCCGGGCGCAACGCGCCCGAGTCGAAGGGCCCCCACACGTCATCCTGAGCCGGGCGCGCAGCATTCCCCCAACGGACTTTCCACTCCACGCTCGTCATCCTGATCCGGGCGCGCAGCGCCCGAGTCGAAGGGCGCGGTCCAAGCGCCCCACAACTGCGGTTGCAGGTGTGGTTGCGAGTCTTCAAGTCGCTTGGGGGGAAGCCGTATCAGAACTCACTGGAGAAAACTGCGCTGCGAGCTCAAGCGCCAAATCAGATAGTTCCTTCAATGAGGTCCTCTTGGAGTGCCCCCATCGAGTGGTCCAGTTTGATTGTTAGTGCATGATCGGCCTTTG
>JAYQVF010000194.1:0-5669 GCA_038148335.1 Alphaproteobacteria bacterium
TCGCAAGATCGAAGGCAACCGATAGGCCAGTCTGCCCTGCCGCGAGCGCACGGCGATAGAACGCGTTCGACTCCTCGGCGGTCGAGAAGCCCGCATACTGTCGAATGGTCCAGGGCCTGTTGGCGTACATAGTCGCCCGCGGACCGCGCAAGAACGGCGGGGCCCCTGGGATCGCTCCGTCACTCAGGCCGACGCCATCCTCAGCCGTGTAAAGCGGTCGCACTGCAATCCCTTCCGGCGTGCGCCACACGAGGCCGTCGGGCGATTGCCCCTTCAGTTCCTTCTCTGCGAGGGCTCGCCAGTCCTCGGGCCTACGCTTCGGAAAATCCGCCATCTTTCACCTTTCCCAGAGCGCGGAAGTATGCGGAAGCCCCCCGGGTGGGTCAAACCACCGCTAGGCAGCAGACGTCGTCATGCCCCGCGCCAGCGCAACGCGCGTTTGCGCAGCCTCGACAATCAGCCGCAGCAAGTCCGAGTACCGCAGTCCATCAAAACCGGCCATGATGTTCATCTTGGCGTCCCACGACCAGCCGGGGTTCGGGTTTACTTCGAGCAGTTTGATCCGACCGAGGGCGTCGGCGCGGAAATCGAAGCGTGCATAGTCTCTGCACCCCAGTCGTTCGAACATTGCCCGCGAATGATCCGAGAGGTGGCGACGATCCTCCTCCGAAATCGAAGCTTCCTTGTACTTGATCTGAGTCCAATAGGGCGACGCAGGATCCCATTTCGACTCATAGCCGAGAATATGCGGCAAACCGCTCGCGAGATGGGAGTAGTCAACCTCTAGAATTGGCAACACATGGTACTCGACGCCGGGATTGCCGATGACGCCGACCGAGTACTCGGCGCCTTCGAGGTACTCTTGAACCAGCAGCGGCCGGCCCGGCAGAAGCTCACGCAGCTCGTCGATATAGTTGATCGCCTGTTCCGGGGTGCGGACGACAGCGTTCTTGGTAATGCCGATACTGGAATCGCCGAAGTTCGGCTTGATCATCGCCGGAAAGATACCAGGCAGCGTCGCCGCCTGGTCGGCGGGATCGAAGAACGTCTCCGAGGGCACAGGAACGTCCAGAGACTGGGCGACCGCACGCACCAGGGCCTTGTCGTAGCACGCGCCGAGAGCGGCCGGACCGGCACCCGAATACGGCACGCCGAGGATTTCCAGCATCGCGGGAACGTGGAGTTCGAGGAAGGCGTCGTTGTTGAATCCTTCATCGCACAGATTCAGCACAAAGCTGGGCGGATGATTGCGCAGTTCGGCCCATAGCGACTGGTGATTGTCGAGATAGCGGAATTGAACCCCGTCGATCTCAGCCAACCCATCCTTGAGCTTCTGGATCGTTTCCATGTCCTCGGGATTGAATTGCCCTCCGAGCTTGACGGTGTCGGGCAATCTCGGATCGCCCATCAGCACGGTCACCTCCGGGAACGGATACTCACGCTTGCGCGTCGCTGCCGTCTTGACCGGCGCTTCCGCTGTCAGGAACAGCCGGTGCGCCATCATTCCAAGGTCCTGGTTGCGGGACGAATCGCTTTGAACCTGCGCGTGGAACCGAACCTGAGTGAACCCGACGGATTCCAGAAGGTCCTGGATTTCCTTTCTCGTGTAGAGTCGCTCGGAATAGAACTGGTCCGCCAGCACCCCGCGCTCGGCGTGAACCACGACCTCGCGTGAGATCAAGCGTCGGCCGTCGCTCGCCAGATTGCGCTCGCGACAGACGAAGTGATTCTGGTCCACCCATTCCCACGAACGGCGCTCGAAGTGGTCCTTCGTCCACTCGCCATCGGTGATGTCCATGACAAGGGTGCCTTTTGAGACGAGCGCCTTCTTGGCGTTCTCCAGGACGGCGGCATCGTCTTCCTCACGGTCGAAATAGCCGAAGGAGTTGCCCATCATCATGACGCAATGGAACGCGCCGGACCGAAGGCGAACCGTCCGCGCGTCACCCTCTCGGAACAGAGCCGTCAAACCTTCCTTGCGCGCCCGCGTGCGGGCGAGCCGAACCAGGTAGCGCGAGCGGTCAACACCGGTTACCTGACGAAAGCCGCGCCGGGCAAGTTCGAGTGTGTGTCGTCCCTGGCCGCAGCAGAGATCAAGGATCTGGTCGTTCGGCTCTAGTCCGGCGGTGCGCAGCAAGAGATCGATATCGGCCTTCGTATTGGCCGCGTTCTCGACGACATCGCCGTCCGTCTTGAGGTAGAGCGAATTGAAAAGAGTCTGCCACCAGTCCGATGGAAGGTGACGTTCGAGGTCCGAGACGGGACCTAGCGTGCGCCCGGGCGCGGCGCCTGCCTGGGGTTCTTTCATGGGCGTTCTGAGGGATGACTCTCATTGTGAGCATCGCCTGGTTGTCTCCCGGACGACGGCGATACGCCCGGGGTCGGACACCCTTGGTGTCGCTTCCCGCATATGATGAATCGGGCCGTCCAGACAAGAGGAAAAAGGTCCTCACTCCCTTGCATTCCTCACATCGGTTCTGATCTGTTGCGGGCATGGCGCAGTCGTCAGCCTACGACCTGCCCGGGCAGGTCCACGCGATCCTGGGCCCGACCAATACCGGGAAGACGCACGTGGCGATCGAGCGCATGCTGGCGCATCCGACCGGCATGATCGGTCTGCCCCTCCGGCTCCTCGCGCGGGAGGTCTTCGACCGTGTTTGTGCCCTCGTCGACCCGAACCAGGTCGCCCTCGTGACGGGCGAAGAGCGGATCGCCTCCCGCGACAGCCGCTACTGGATCTGCACGGTCGAGGCAATGCCGGTTTCGCGCCCGGTTGACTTCGTTGCGATTGACGAAGTCCAACTCGCGGCAGACCGCGACCGCGGCCATGTCTTCACGGACCGCCTGCTGTGGGCCCGAGGCCGGCGCGAAACGGTGTTCCTCGGCGCCGAAACCATTGCCCCGCTGCTTTTGAAGCTGATCCCTGGCGCCAAGGTTGAGATACGGGCGCGCCTGTCCGGACTCACGTACCTAGGCTCCCGAAAGCTCTCACGGTTGCCGAGACGGACAGCCGTCATTGCCTATCGTGCGGAGGAGTTATACGGGGTGGCGGATTTCCTCCGCCGCCACAAGGGAGGGGCTGCCGTCGTCATGGGCGCGCTGAGTCCCCGGACGCGCAACGCCCAGGTCGCGATGTTCGAAGGCGGGGAGGTCGACTACCTGGTGGCGACGGATGCGATCGGGATGGGTCTCAATCTCACGATCGATCACGTCGCGTTTGCCTCCTTGCAGAAGTTCGACGGCACCCTCGTCCGGCGGTTGGCGCCGCATGAGGTCGGGCAAGTTGCCGGCCGCGCTGGGCGCTTTCTCAGTCCCGGAACGTTCGGCACCACCGGCGACGCGCCGCTCCTCGACGAAGACACGATCGCGGCTGTCGAATCCCACCGCTATCGCAATCTCGGGCGGTTACGCTATCGCAACTCGCAACTCGACCTGTCGTCGGTGCCGGGTCTGATAACCAGCCTCGACGCGCCGCCACGACTCGACTTCCTGATTGCAGCGCCCGAGGCCGACGACATCCGGGCCCTCCGCAAACTCTACGGGGAACCCGACATCGCTCGCTCTGCCAAGTCTCCCGGCAACGTACCTTTGTTGTGGCGGGTCTGTGGCATCCCGGACTTCCAACAGATACTGCACGAGTCTCACGTAAACCTTCTGGGGCGTATCTATCGTCTCCTGCTGGCAGGGTCCGGAAAACTGCCAGATGACTTCCTGGCCGCCTATATCCATGCGCTTGACCGGATTCAGGGGGACATCGACACCCTCC
This sequence comes from Alphaproteobacteria bacterium, assembly GCA_038148335.1. Lineage (GTDB taxonomy): Bacteria > Pseudomonadota > Alphaproteobacteria > SHVP01 > SHVP01 > CALJDF01. Next base: position 3,767 of record JAYQVF010000194.1, read on the forward strand.
AGACCCGTCTCGCTCACGTACGGACATGGACCTACGTGGCTCACCAGGCAGACTGGCTGAACGACCCGGGATATTGGCAACAAACCGCGCAGTCGGTCGAAGAGCGATTATCGGAGGCATTGCATCAACGCCTGACCCAGCGTTTCGTCGACCGCCAACATGCGGCGACCTTGCGGCGCTTGCAGGAAAGCGGCGATCTCGCGGTTTCTATCGACGACGACGGCGTCGTTCGCATCGCCGAAGAGGAAGTGGGCGCGATACGCGGCCTCCGGTTCTCGCGGCAGAGCGGTGCCAGGAGCGATGTAGGCAAGACCCTCCGACGTCTTCTCCGGGCCGAACTAGAAGACCGGGCGTTTCGCCTGATGGAATCTGGTGCCGCCGATCTCGAACTCAGGAACGGCACTGTCCGCTGGCAGCGGGAAGTCGTGGCACGCCTTCACCCTGGAGAAGCCATAGATCGGCCACAGTTGCGACTCGTCGTTGACTCGGCGTTCCTCGACAGCACAACGGTCCAATCGTTGGCCGCATACCTGCGCGACTGGCTCGACACCTTCCTGGAAGGACGCCTTCGACCGCTCCGCGATTTGGCGCGACCGGACCTTTCGCCGGCGGGTCGCGGCTTGGTTTTTCGCCTGCAGGAGACTCTGGGAGCCATTGCGATCAACTCAGCTCATGATCCCGTCGGCGCCTTGTCGGCGGGCGACCGCCAGGTCCTCACGCGGGCAGGCGTGCGCTTCGGACGCCATTTCGTGTTCCTCCCTACGATGCTCAAACCCGCGCGCGCCACAATCGCGGACGAGCTGCGCGGCGCCTTCACCGGCGCGCGACCGGTGGCGGTTCCGTCCGGCCGCGTCTCGGTCGAGATTCCGAGAGACGCGCCGGCATCGACAAGTCCCGGCGGCTACTTGAGGATCGGCCGCCGGTGGTTCCGGATCGACGCCCTTGAACGGTTGGCCGATCTGCTAGCCAGTGAATCGGCTCCCGTCAGAATCCGGCCCGACATGTTGTCGCTCGTCGGCTGTCCGCGAGCCGATGTCGGCGACTTGATGAAGTTCCTACGCTACCGCCGCGCCGGGGCCTCGCCCGAGATCTACCTGCCGGCGGCCGGTCGGCGGCGCTCGCCGGCGGCTCGTCTTCGGAAGCAGTCCGCCGGTACGACATCGCCATTTGCAGTCCTCGAGACGCTCTTGGAGCGCACTCAATCGTGACCGAAGCGGACGGGCGGCGCCTCGATCTTTGGCTTTGGTATGCGCGCTTCTGCAAGACGCGAAGTTTGGCAACCAGGACGTGTGTGGCAAGTCGAATCCGGCTCAACGGGTCGCTCGTCCGCAAGCCGAGCCAGCCTGTCCGCTGCGGAGACGTCATCACCTTTGCCCATCGTGGCAAGATTCGCGTCGTACGCATCGCGGCGCTCGGCGTGAGGCGAGGTCCCGCCAGCGAGGCCATAGCGCTCTATGAAGACTTGTCCGGTGAAGACGGCGCGCGATCCCATGATCGTGTGGCGGGATCGCTTGATCTGGCCGAGGACGGTTGTTAGGACCTACTCATGCTCGAAAACCTGCGACGAATGCTGGTGCGCGCCACCCCCACAGCGACCGGCGAGAACCATCCCGAGCCTTTTGCTCTGGCGGTCACAGCGCTTCTCTTCCATGCCGCCGCGCTCGACGGCTCAATCGACACCGAGGAGGAGCGCCTGATCGCATCCTTGGTGCGCCGACGTTTCAACCTTGATGAGGACGCGTTGCCAGCTCTCATCGCAGCCGGTCGTGCGGCGGAAGAGGAGACGCACCAGATTCTAGGCTTTACCCGCGACATCAAGAACAGCAGCAACCACGAGGACCGCATTGAACTCATGGAGATGCTCTGGGAGGTGGTACTCGCGGATGGTGAAGAGCATGCCTTT
>JAYQVF010000195.1:0-5648 GCA_038148335.1 Alphaproteobacteria bacterium
TTACAGAACTGCCAAGCCTGCTCCGCGATCTGGCCGGTCAACCCGGCCGAACCGGGGGGGGGTGGACGCGGCTGAGTTAGCGGGGGCTAGGAACCGGTAGGGCTCCGAAACCGCGTCCATCCGTATATAAGCGATTGTTGATATATGGAGCAACCTCCCGGCTGCTCACATCTTCACCACATATTGCCGGGGCGGCGGCGGGATATCCCCCTGCGCGTTGACCCAACAAGGTGAGGGTTGCTGATCTTCCTCCGGTCCCTGCCAGATGATGCGATTTCCTTTCCAGATCGTGACGAAAGCACCGCCGCGCTTTGGCGCTTCCTGTGGTTTCGCCTCGAAATTTCCGCATCGATAATCGCCGCTCGTCGCCGAAAACGAAACCTTGCCGCCGATCAACACGCGGTCGCATGTCCCGCTCGGTCGCTTCACGCGCCGCCCTTTGCCGGTCATCTTGAAGAGCCGATATTCGCTCTCCCAGGACTCGGACGGCGCGCACCAATGCCGACACATGCGGCATTTGCCGTCGATTGCGGGCCGCTCGCTATCGAGTGACGGCCCGCCATTGTGCCCCATACCGCTCATATTCGTGCCCTCAGAAGCGGCACGCGATGCAAAGGGCCTGATTGGCCCGATGGCACGCAAGCGCATAGGCGACAATCTGCGCGACTAAATCCGGGTCGGCTGCGCCGGCCCCTTCCGCCCTGCTCCGAAACTCGGCGGAAAGCTCATTATCATCGGTTCCAACATGGCGGTTTCCGACAAGCCAGCGAATTTGACCGGTTGGGACTTCGGCGCGGGTGGTGACGGTCAACGCTGACACGCGCCCCTTGCGGCGGCTGGCGGCGGCTCCCGCCGCCTGAGCCTCGGCCTCGGTCGCGAAATAGGCTTTGACCAGATTGCGGCGCTGCGCCTCGTGGCTGGCGACAAAGGTTAGTCCGCCGTCTTCTTGATGGTACAGGCACCAATCGGCGGCGTCCCCGCCGAAGAATGGATCGCCGGTCCCGAAAAACTCCATCGCCTGAAAAATCGTGATGCTGCTCATTGTGGATTCCTCGCTCAACGCTTGCGCAAGCGCATGACGCGCTGATTGATGAGTAGGTCACGGCGGGTCTGGAACGTGTATCCGTCCCAATCCTTCCAAGGTTCCCAACCGCTCGGCGTTGCGCGCCCGTACCAGACGCGCACCTCGACCGTTTCCGAATCGATCTCACTCGCAATCGAGACGGTGAAACTACCCCCTAGATTTGAGGGGGTATCGAAAACCGTAACGCTTTCGCCCTTACGCATGGCTCTGCCCTCCCCCGATCCGGATCATGACCTTGCTGCGCCGGATTTCGAGCCGTCCAAAGTCGTTCCATTCCTTTCGCTCGATGACGACGCAGGCGGTATCTCCTGCCCGTTCGGTTATGGAATATCGACGGTGACGGGTGACGCCTTCGCTCCATCCGCGCCGGAGGATTTCCGCGATATGGCGCTTGTCGGTTGCTGTGAGGTGCAGGCCTTCGATAAGGCTGATGCTAATTTTCGACATTGCCCGATCTCCCCTCACAGCAAGGCCAGTTGCTCGGCCTGCCGCATTATTTGCGGCATGGGTCGGGCGGCGATCCGGTCACGTTCGGCCTTCATGCGTTCGCGGCATTCGGCAAATTCAATGCAAACGATCTCGCAAAGGGGGGCAACGTCCTTCCATTTGTCTTGATAAAAAGCCGTGTCGATACCTGCGCCGCCCACCATTTCAAGGCCGGTCTGACGCTCGAAATCGACGCCGCGCCCCTTCTCAAGACGTTGGTAAAGCTGCGTTCCGGAATAGCGAAAGCTGGCGGACTGCTGCGGCACGATGAAAGCGCCATAGTCGGCAAGCTCAGAAGCGATATCGATAACGTGAAGCTCGAAGTCCTGACCGCGATAACGCGGGCCATTCCCCTGCCGCTTCACCCTCCCGAACGGCGGGTTCCCTATGGCGCAATCATACCGGCCTAGATCAAGCTCGCGCCAGTCGAAGACATCGGCATTGATCCAACGGGCCTCCGGCAAGAGTTTGCGCCCGATCTCCACATAACGGGGGTTGATCTCAACGCATGTGATATCGGCCCCCCTACCGCCGCCCCACAGGCTGCGATGATGGATGAAATAGCTCAAAATGCCGATGCCTGCGCAAAGGTCGATCACGCGCCCGCTGCGCGTATCGATCTGGAAATCTGCTGCCATGTCCCACGGCGTGAAGAATGCGCCAGCCGCGCCGGTCTCAAAGTTTGCGCCCTCATGCCAGTTCTGGAAAACAAAATCCTTTTCGTCCTCGGTCAGGCGGTCCTTTGTCAGGATCGCCTCTGCCTCGGCATGGGCCTTGCGCTGTGCTTTGCTGAGTTTCGCCATGGTGTTTTCTCTCCTGATCCGCGAAGCGGTCTTCCTGTCCCGGTGAGGGGCAGGAGCCCGGCTCCTGCTCCCGAGCAGTCGGCGATCCGACCGGAGAGAGGGGGGCAACAGGCAAAACCGGAGGGGGATCACCCGCCCGTAGGGACAGGTTGCGAGGATCCGCGCGGGACGCGCAAAATCCGCGCACCTGGTCCTGCACAAGGGGGAGTTCGCCGGCAACGCCGGCGAGCTCGCCCGCGGAAGGACGGGGAAACCGGTTTTGCCTGTTGCGGGGGAGAGACCGGCGGCCGATCTCTCCCCCTCGAGACAAACAAGCAAGAGCCGCAACGCGGCTCTCCGCTCCTGATTATTTGGGCGATCTTGGCGGGGCTGGCGGCGGGAGAACAGGCGGTTGCTCTGTCGATTCCTCGGGGTTGGAGTGCCGGGAGTCCGAAGTACCGGCCTCTCGTTCCTGTTGTGAGCGTCCGGTCCGGTCAGGTTCTTCAGCGAAAGCGAACGAGCCAAGAACCAAGACGCCGGACATCGCCAGTTGAACAAGCCTTCTCATATGCATGATGAGCATCCTTTTTCTCGTTGACGTGAATAGGACGGCCTACGGCCGGCTTTTATTCTGCGATGGCATGAGCGAAGCGATGGCATCGCCGCGTCAGTCCGGTCGTCACCCGTATGGGCCGAAACGGACGTGCCGGGAGCCTTGACGAAGCAGGCAAGTGACGGGCTTGCGGAGCAAAAGACCGGAAACGCCGTTGCTAAGGCTGGCGAGCGGTGAGGATGGTTCGGTGAGCCGGTAAAGCCGGCGAATAGGGCGGCGGTGCCATAGGCAGACGCAAACAATCCTGCGATACCTCACGCTTCCCTAGTCGCCTTCTCAAAACGGAAACTCATATATCCAGTAACGCAAGCAAACCGGCCGTTAGGTTCCAAATCGCATAATTCTGCATGAAATATCAGCGGTCTAAACTGTGCGCAAAAACCGCATCAACCGGCAAAAATTTCCAGCCAAAGGCCCTCACCCATCACTGTTGCAAGTGCGCTCACCAAGACGATACTGGACGCTTCCTGAAATCTCAACCGATCGACCAGCTCAGGCGAGCGAACCAACAAAGCAGCGACGATCGCCACACCCAAAAGCGCAAACCAGCTCAAAACTGGCTTGGGAAAGCCCAGCGAAGCTGCACCTAGGAAGGCCGCCGCTGCCGCATATCCTGCAATTCGCATCAAGTTCCGATCATCAATCAGCATATACACACACCTTTTTTGGAAACCGCCGTCATTATGCCGCGCGATCTTCGGCTGGTTCAAGACGACGACTTTAGGAATTGCACGGTCGAAACAGCGAGCATGATCGGCGCCAGGACGGGAGATATAGCCAAGGTCAGCGGAAAGACGATCCAATGACCGGTTCTCGACGTATAGAACCTGTTTCGCGACCATTCGGCGATTATCTGTGCAACTGGACCGGTGAACAGGGCTGCAAAGCACATGCCGACGATGATGACCGGAACCGTCATAGCAGTCCCGATATGCCCCTGCAGGAGGATTAGGAAGAGCGTCGCGGCGATCAGAAGCCCGGCGAGCGCAGCGCGCCGGGCATAGATCCGCCGCGAAAGCCTGGGGCTGCTAACCGCGTTCGCAAACGCTTGCCAGCCCTCCCCTACCCGGCCGCCGGGCATTAGCCCTGGGCGGCCGCCTGTTCGGCCGCGCGAGCGCGAGGGTCTATGCCCTCGTCAAGTTCTTTCTGAAGTGCGCCAAGTGCGAGTTCCAGGACCTCGGCAATCGCGTTGCATTCCAGGCGGTCGGCAAACTCATAGATCAGGTTGTTCGTCTCGACCTTCAGCTTCACGGCAAAAGGAGTGTTACGATTGGTGGTTCGTTTTCTACCACGGCGACGTGCTTCGCCCTCTCCTTCTGATGCAACTGGCGCTACTGGCGCGGCCGGTGCAGGTACGGAGTCGGGTTTCGGGGAAGGTTTCGGCTCATTGCGGGTCTGTTCCGGTGCATGGCGTGTCTTGAAACCGGTTGCCTCGGCAAGCTTTTCCACGGACGCCTTTGCAGCAGGATCGGCCTTCTTAGCCTCTGGTTTAAACTCATCCAGATCAAGGCGAATATTGTGCGTGCTCATGTGCGGTGCTCCTTCAGCAAGGCGATGATTTCACCGGTGAACGCGGCGGCGTTAGCCCGAGCCTTCTCAAGTGAGGGAACCTGATCTTCGGTCAGGTTCTCCAGCGTCCTGCCGTAGTTGAAGATGCCCCTGAAGGCTTCTCGTTCGATCAAGCTGGTTTCGAGAAAGCCGATTCCTGCCTCCTCGAATTGCGAGCCGATATCGCGAGCGCTGCGCGTAATATAAGCGGCTGGCGTGCGAGCCCAAAATACTCGTGCAGGCATTGTCTTCCCACTGCTTTTTCCCTGTCTGAGGATGAACTTCAGGGTTTTGGCCGCTTCGTTGGCATCGAGTTTGGACGGCTGCAACGGGATAAGTATCAAATCGCTTTGGGTCAGCGCGTAGCCGGTCGATAGGTTTGCCGAGCCTTCGAGATCGACAACCACAAACATATGCTTGGCGGATTGTTCTTCGATCGTCTCGATGATGTTGTCCTCATGTACATCGCCGATCACCGTCAACGATTTAGGATGAACCGCCTCTGTGGCCCAACCGACAAGCGGCTGATTGGGGTCGGCGTCGATCATGCATACCGAAGCGCCCTGCTCTGCTAGTACGGTCGCAAAAAGCGTGGCGCTTGTGGTTTTTCCACCGCCGCCTTTGGTGGTCATGAAGGAAACGACAGCCATACGATCATCTTCCGTATCTAGTTGCTATTCGGATAGTCGACACATCCGAAACCATGCGAATGTCTTCACTATCGGTTTTATCATCGGCTTATGAACGGATGGTAAACGCAATTCCTACGTTTCGCAAAGGTTTTATTATGGTATACCTATTTAAAGCCTATGGAAAACGTTTTGCTTGTATTTGCCATTAGGAAATGAATGCGAAGAAAAAAATAGCCGCTTATTCAGCGGCTAATGGGAGTCTGCCCGCCTGTGTCTCGACAGGTTCGGACTCCGTTAATGCCGGAGCCTTCTGAGCGGGTATCGGGGGAGGGGAGGGGGAGCGGCGATATTCGAATCCGTAGTCTACGGCTTCGCGATAACGTCTCTGATAGAACGCCGGCCTCCTATGGCCGGCAAAGGTGGCCCTGATCGTCCTGAGAGCACTCGGGAAACGATATCCAGCCCTTTCAACGAGCCAGAACACAAGCATTGCTGCCAGGAGA
>JAYQVF010000196.1:0-5634 GCA_038148335.1 Alphaproteobacteria bacterium
AGGGCGCGGGCGCGCGGCCGCTGGTGTGCTTTCACCAGAGCCCGCTGTCGGGGCGGACGTTCGATGCCTTCATGCGCGCGCTGGACGACCGCTACATCGTGGCGCCGGACACGCCGGGCTACGGGCTGTCGGATGCGCCGCCCGAGGCGCCCACGATCGAAGGCTATGCCGAGGCGCAGGGCGCGGTGATCGATCCCCTGGAACTCGGCGAGATCGACGTGATGGGCGTGCATACGGGCGCGCGCATCGCGGTCGAGTTCACGCGGCGGCACATGAAACAGGTCAAGCATGTCGTGCTGGTCGGTGCGGCGGTCTACACTGAAGAGGAACGCGCGAAGCAGCGCGCGTGGACCGGGGCCGCGCTGACGCCGACCGAGAACAGCGACGGGTCGCACCTCTTGGGCTTGTGGAAGAACTGGGCGCAGTTCCGCGGGCCCGGCGTCACGGATGCGATGATCGAGCGCTACATCTCCGACTCGCTACGCAACCGCGGCACGGCGGCGTTCGCAATGAAGGCGGTGTTCGCGCACGACATGGGCGCGGCCTTGCGCACGCTGGATCAGCCGACGCTGGTGTTCAACGTGCGCGACGACATCTACGAGGCGACCAAGCGGTCGGCGGATTGCCTGAAGCAGGGGCGCGTCGTCGACCTGTCGCCGACGGGCCTGTGGCCGCTGGAAACCCGCACCCAGGAAATCGTCGAGATGGTGCGGGCGCACTGCGCCGGCTGACGCTCAAGACGGCTGCCAGGTCGGCGGCGGCTCGTTCGCGGGCAGGTCGGCGATCAGCATCGCCCCCGGACTGTGGGTGATAGCGAGCGGCAGGCCGGCGTTGACGAGGGCAAGGTGCGAGGTGACGCCGCAGGCCCAGAACGCGGCGGTCTCGCCGGGCTGAAGCCCGGGCGCTTCGCCCCAATCGGGTTGCTCCACATCCGCAATACCGAGCGCCGCCGGGTCGCCGACATGCAGCGGCGCGCCATGGGCATAGGGGAACGCCGCCGTGACGGACCGCGAGCGCGCCACGTCGGCTTCGGCGATGGCGCGCATCGACACGACGAGGTCGCCAGCGAACGGCCCGGCAGGCGTCGTCGTCCGGTCGGTGCGGAACGCTGCGATGTCGCCGCCGCGTTCGAGATGGCGCAGGCGGACGCCGGCCGCGACGAGGGCTTCCTCGAAGGTGAGCGAGCAGCCGAGCAGCAGCGCGACCGAATCGTCGCGCCAGAGGCCGACGATGTCGGACACGGTCTCGCCCGGACGTCCGGCGCGGTGCAGGTCGTAGGCCGGCAGGTCGGTGCGCACGTCGATGCCCGCGCCCATGGCGGGCAGGGTCGGGTCGCCGGGGTCGCCGGCGAAGAGCAACGGGCAGGGCCGGGGATTGGCGGCACAATAATCGGTGAAGAATCCGGCCACGGCCGCCGGAATAATGACCAGGTTGCATTGCAGATAGCCCGGGGCGAGGCCGGTCGTGGGGCCGCGATAGCCGCCCGCGCGAAAGGCCGCGCGCAGGGCCGCGGGCGCCAGGCCTTTGAACTCCGCCGGTTTCTCGTTCATCGGGTCGATCATCGCCGCCATCATAGGAAGGCAGCCGCGGGGTGGGCCAGAGGCCGACCGGCCTTGGCGCGACGCCACGGCCCGGCTAGTCTCGCGGGATCAAATAATAAGGGAGGATACCTCAATGCTGAGACGCACATTTCTGAAGACCGCCGCGGCCGTCACCGGCGCCGCCGCACTGGGCGCGCTGGCCGCTTCGCCGGCGCTGGCCGAGACCACCTGGGATGTCTCGATCCCGTGGGGGCCGACCGAGTTCCACACCCTGAATGCGCAGAAGTTCGCCGAGGAAGTGAAGGCGGCGACGGGCGGCGAGGTCGTGATGATCACCCATCCCGGCGCCTCGCTCGGCATCAAGGGTCCGGAGTCGCTGCGCTCGGTGCGCGACGGCATCGTGCCGATGGGCGAGATGGCCGGCTTCCAGCAGGTCGGCGACGAGCCGATGCTGGGCTTCGAGGCCCTGCCGTTCCTGATCAACGACTACGACGAGCTTGCCAAGTTCTGGCAGACGATCCGGCCGCTCTACGTCAAGGCGTTCGAGAAGCACAACCAGAAGCTTCTCTACTCCGTGCCGTGGCCGAGCCAGAACATCTTCACCAAGGGCGCGGTCAACTCGCTGGCCGATCTCGAGGGCAAGAAGATCCGCGTCTATGACAAGAACTCGACCGACCTGATGCGGGCATTGAAGATGTCGCCGCTGCTGGTCAACAACGCCGACATCGTGCCGACGCTGGCGGCCGGCGGTCTTGACGCGGTCATGACCTCGGGCACCACGGCGGTGGCCCAGAAGTACTGGGAGTTCCTCAACCACACCTACCGCACCAACCATCTGTGGGCGCTCAACCACATGACGGTGAACATGGATGCGTGGAACAAGCTCTCTCCCGAGAACCGGAAGAAGATCGAGGAACTGGCGCAGAAGCTCGAGCCGGCGTTCTGGGACGTCAGCAAGGGCGAGGATGCGGTGAAGCTGAAGAAGCTGGCCGAGGAAGGCATGACCGTCACGCCGATGGCGAAGGAAGTCATCGATGCGATGCGCGCGAATGGCCGTCCGATGTGGAAGGACTTCACCGACCGCGTCGAGGGCACCGGACCGATCCTTGAGAACTTCCTCAAGGAAGCCGGCAAATCGTCGTAAGCTTCGCTGGGTAACGAACCGTGCCCGGTCGTGAGCCGGGCGCGGTTTTTCCGGTCGTGCTCAACTCATTCCTGAAGGCGATCGACGGCCTCACGCGGCTTTCCGCGTGGGTCGCCGCTGCGCTGTTGGCCATCCTGGCGGTGCTCGGCATCGCCGAGATTCTGTCGCGCGCGCTGTTCAACTACTCGATTCCCATCGCGTTCGAGTATTCGAGCTACATGCTCGCCTTCATCATGTTCGGCGGCAGCGCCTGGGCGCTGCGCGAAGGCGGCCACATCCGCGTCAGTCTGATCATGGGACCGCTGTCGCCGCGCCTGCGCCGCCTTGTCGACATCGCGGCGACGTTCATCGCGCTGGCCGTGGCGACCTATGCGACCTACGCGATCATCAGCTTTACCGCCGGCACCTATCAAATGGGCTCGAAGTCGTTCTTCCCCAGTGAAACCCCGCTCGGGATTCCGCAAACGGCCCTGGCAGTCGCGATCACGCTGCTGGCGCTGGCGCTGCTCGCGCGTCTCATCCGGCTGCTGATCGGCGATGCGCCCGAGAACGAAAACCCCGAGGAAACGCTCGAGGAGAGCTCGCTGTGACGGCACCTGCGATTACCGTTGTCGTCTTGCTGATCGTCATGCTCGGCGCTGCCGTATGGGTGGGTTTCGCGCTGATGGCGGTCGGCATTATCGGGCTCGAAGTGTTCCGGCCCAACATGCCTGTCGCCAAGTTCCTGGCGCAGGACGTCTGGGGCAGCATGACGAGCCCGGAGCTGATCGCGCTGCCGCTGTTCATCCTCATGGGCGAACTGCTGTTCCACACGCGGCTCTCGGAGATGCTGTTCCGCGGCCTGTCGCCGTGGACCACGCGCCTGCCGGGGCGGCTCATGCACGTCAACATCATGGGCTGCACGCTGTTCGCCGCCGCGTCGGGCTCGTCCGCTGCGACGGCGGCGACCGTCGGGCGCATCACGCTGACCGAGCTTTTCAAGCGCGGCTACAACCGCGACCTTGCGCTGGGCTCGCTGGCAGGCGCCGGCACGCTCGGGCTGCTCATTCCGCCGTCGATCATCCTGATCATCTACGGCGTTCTGACCAAGGCGTCGATCTTGCAGCTCTTTATCGCCGGGATCGTGCCGGGCCTCATCCTGGCCGTCAGCTACATGGTCTATATCGGGTTTCGCGCGACGCTCAATCCGGCGCTGACGCCGGCGACGGACGAGAGATTCACGTGGGGCGACCGATGGCGCGGCGTGCTCGACCTGACGCCGGTCGTGTTCCTGATCGCGCTGGTCCTGGGCTCGATGTATTCGGGCATCGCCGGGCCGTCCGAGGCCGCGACGGTCGGCGTGTTCGGCGCGCTGGTCGTGGCCGCGCTGCAGCGTTCGCTCAATTTCCGCACGCTCTATCTGTCGCTGATGGGCTCGATCAAGACGACCAGCATGATCGCGCTGATCCTGGCGGGCGCGCTGTTCCTGTCCAAGGGCATGGCGTTTCTCGGCGTGCCGCGGCAGGTCGCCGACCTGATCGCAGCGATGCAGCTCGGGCCGTTCGGGCTGATCGCCGTCCTGCTGGTGTTCTACGCGATCCTCGGCATGGTGCTCGACGGGCTGTCGGCGATCGTCATGACGTTGCCGATCACCTTTCCGCTGGTGGTCGCGGCGGGTTTCGATCCGATCTGGTTCGGTGTCTTTCTCGTGGTCGTGGTCGAGATGTCGCAGATCACCCCGCCGGTCGGCTTCAACCTGTTTGTGGTTCAGGGCCTGACCGGCGATTCGATCGGGCGCATCACCCGCGCGTCAATCCCGTTCTTTCTGATCATGGCGGCGTTCGTGGTGTTGATCACGGCGTTCCCCGAGATCGTCACCTACCTGCCCGGGACCGCCGGCAAGCTCGACTGACGCGGGCCTAGTTGCTGGCGGTGCCCTGGACGTTGACGCGGCGGACCAGCGGGTTGTCGCCGCGTCGGGTCCATTGGGCCATGCCGCCGGCATAGAGCCGGGCCTGCTTGTTGCCGAGGAGCTCCGACATCACGAACCAGCCGAGCGAACCCTCGAGCGACGAATCGCCGATCGCGATGACGCGGCCCTCGGTCGCAATGTCGGCGTAGGCGAACAGGCGGCGGAGTTCGGCGACCGGGCGGAAGGTGCCGCCCCCGTCCTGCATCAGCCAGTCGATCGGCAGATGCTTGGTGCCGGGAATGGCGCCGTAGCCCAGGGTCAGGTCGGACTTGTTGATACCGAGGTAGTTGGCGTAGGGCCGGTGGTCGACCAGCAGGTTGACGCCGAGGGCGCCGAACACGTCGTCGTACTCGGCGAGGATGCGCGAGCGCCGTCGCGACGAATATTCGGTGGCGGGCAGTTTCCGCCCCTCGCCCTGTTCAACCTGGCCGCGGGCGCTGCGATAGGCGCGCAGGCCGCCGTCGAGGACGGAGACCTCGGCGTGGCCGAAGAGCTTGAAGGTCCAGTAGACGTCGGTCGCGACCGACATGTCGCGCTCCGAGGACCCGGTGGCGACGATGACGACATGGCTGTCGTTGCCGATGCCGAGCGACCCGGCGAGGCGACCGAACTCGACCGGCGAGGGCAGGACCACGCCGAGCTCGCTGGTGAAATAGCGCCAGCCTTCTTCCGGATAGTCCGTATGGATCGAGCCCGGGATGTGCCGGCGCTGATAGTTCCGCGCCGACTGGACGTCGAGAAAGACGACGTTCGGGGCGTTCAGGTTGGCGACGGCCCAGGCGCCGTCAACCAGGGGCTCGGCGGCGCGGGCCGTAGCCGTCCACGCCAGGCACACCAGAACCGCCAGAGATGTGAGAGAGAGAGACGAAACAAAGGCACGCTGATCACCATTCCTTTATCAACTGCGTCGATGGTCCACTGCCGAATGTCCACTTATGAAACGGGCAAACAGCATATCCCCAAAGTTGTTTCAGTTTGGCTCAGACACGGGTCCGAGT
>JAYQVF010000197.1:0-5564 GCA_038148335.1 Alphaproteobacteria bacterium
GGCCCCGGTGATAAAGAACTCCGGAAAGACGACGTTGCCCGGCTTGGCGCGTTCGACGCGGAACTGGACCAGTTCGATCGCTTCCTCGACGTTGCGCATCTTGGTTTCGTCCGCGAGTTCGGCCTTGCGCAGAATGCGCACGACGTGCTGTCCGAGGATGACCCCATAGTTGAGCCGTTCGTCGGTCCGCGGCGGCCGCGCAGTCGCCGCGACGCGGCGCTGCCCTTCCTCGCGCCAACCGGCGCGCGTGGCCGGCGGTTCGACGGTGTTGCCCTGGCTTGCCGCCTTGTAGCCCGGCGCGTAGAGCTGGGTCCGCACCAGGGCCGGGAAGTTCGGCCCCGGGGCCTGACGCACCCGGCGGAGCCGGTCGACATCCGGCGCACACACGAGAAAGCTTTCCTCGCCCCTGGCGCGAACGGCATTACCCATCCAGTCGTTGAGCGCGCACGCCGGCGGTAGGCCGATCACCGCGCCGTCGACGGTCACGTTGCGCGGCGACGCGCAGGCCAGATAGAGCCTGTTTTCGTAGGGCCGGGCCTGGCGGACGGTCTGGCGGATCTCGAAGCGCTCGTCGTTCAGTTCACGGGCCGGATTCAACAGCAGTTCGCAGCCATTGAGCGTCAGCGCGCGGACCAGATGCGGGAACAGCACGTCCTCGCCGATCAGAAAGCCGACCTGACCGTGCGGCGTCGCCGCGACCGAAAAAGCCGCCGGCACGTTGTGCTCGGCCGCCGCGTCGCTGTAGCGGTCGACGAGGTCCGGCGAAATCTTGGGCGTGCGCAGCAATTGCTTGCCGTCCGGACCATGGAGAAACGCGATCGATTGCGACGTGCCGCTGGTATTGCTGATCACCTGTGCGGCGGCGGCAAGATAGATGCCCTGCCCCTTTGCCAGCGCGGCGAGACCCTTCGCCATCGCATCCTCGGCGGGGTCGGCGGGAGCCGCATCGGCCAAAGGCAGCAGAACCAGGGGCGCAGGCTCACCGTCGAGCCGGCGTTTTGCCGCGCGCACGATCCCGAGCATCCCGGTTTCGAGGGTGTCGAGGCGCCACGCCTCTTGCGAAATGACCAGCATTGCCTGCTCCTTGTTGCGGGCGGATTGTTGCGGCACGACCCGACGGAGGCAACATCGCCCTCAGGCGTTGACCGCCCTGCGCGACAGGCCCATCCTGCGGCAAAACACCACGCACACCGGGAGGCCGTCATTTCGACCAAGACCGCACTTTATCGCTCCACTCTGTTCGTTCCGGGCGACCGGCCGGAGCGCTTCGAAAAGGCCGCCCAGAGCGGCGCCGACCAGATATGCGTCGACCTCGAGGACGCCGTTGCGCCCGAAAACAAGGACAAGGCGCGCGACATCGTCATGGAATGGCTGGGCCAGCCCTATTCGGCTCCCGCCCGCCGCATCGTCCGCATCAATTCGCCGAAGACAATCGCCGGCGTCCGTGACCTGGTCGCCATGATCGACACCAAGACGCCGCCCGAGAGCATCCTGATCCCCATGGTCGGGACCCCGGCCGAGGTCAAATGGGTCGACAGCCTGCTGTCTCACCACGCCGACCTCGACTACCTCGTGGTGATCGAAACCACCGAGGGGCTGGACAACGCCTACGAGATCGCTGCCGCCTCGCCGCGCATCTGGGGCGTCGGTTTCGGATCGGCCGACTTCACCTCGGAGACCGGCGGCACGATGGAGTGGGATCCCCTGCTCTACCCGCGTAGCCGCATCGCCGCCGCCTGCGCGCGCAGCAAGGTCGTCGCGGTCGACGGCGTGTGGCTCAACATCAACGACGAAGAAGGCCTGATCGGCGAAACCCGCGCCATCAAGGCGCTCGGCTTCCGCGGCAAGATCTCGATCCATCCGAAACAGATCGCGGGTATCCACAAGGGCTTTGCGCCCTCGGAGAAGGAACTCGAATTCGCCAAGAAGGTGGTCGAAGGCTTCGAGGCCGGCAAAGGCGCCGCCGTCAAGGTCGAAGGGCAGATGATCGATTTGCCTCTCTACGAATCCGCCAAGCGGACGATCGCGGCCGCAATCGACTAGGAGGTTGCCATGACCGAAGTCTCCCTCATCGATATCGCATCGTTCCTCGACGGCAGCGACAAGAAGAGTGTGGCAGCCAAGGTGAACGACGCCTGCCGCAACATCGGCTTTCTGGTTGTCGAAGGCCACGGCGTCGATCCGGCGCTGATTGCGGAGATGCACAAGGTCAGCCGCGCGTATTTCGAATTGCCGCTTTGGGAAAAGATGCGGTTCAAGATGCCGCCCGACCGCTATCGCGGCTATACGCCTTACGGCGCCGAAAGCCTGTCCTACAGCCTCGATGAGGAACTGCCCCCGGATCTCAAGGAATCGTTCTCCATAGGCCCCTTCGATCACGCCTTCGACGAGTACCACTTCGGCCTCAAGGGCGCGCGCTACTTCGCACCGAACTTCTGGCCCGATCGGCCGGATGGGATGCGCCAGGTGTGGGAAGCCTATTACCTGGAAATGGAGCGCCTCGCGTCAGACCTGATGCGCATCTTCGCCGTAGCCCTCGACCTCGACGAGCGCTGGTTCGCCGACAAGATCGACAAGCACATCACGAACTTCAGCGTGATCCACTATCCCGGCCAGGAAAGCGTCAGGCCTGCCAAGGGACAGTCGCGGGCCGGCGCGCATACCGACTACGGCAGCCTGACGATCGTCCAGACCGACACCGACGTCGGCGGGCTTGAGGTCAGGACCCGCAGCGGCGCCTGGGAAGGCGTGCCCTGGATTCCCGGCACCTTCGCCATCAACCTCGGCGACCTGATGTCGGACTGGACCAACGACGAATGGGTCTCGACCCTGCACCGGGTCGCGAACCCGCCGCGCGACAAGGCGCATGTCAGCAAGACGTCGCTGCTGTTCTTCCACCAACCCAACTACGACGCCGTCATCGAGTGCATTCCGACCTGCACCGATGCGGACAATCCGCCGAAGCACGCCCCGATCACCTCGGGCGAGCATGTGACCATGAAGATCAACAAGCACCGCTCGGTCGACGAGGTCATGCAAGCCGCCGAGTAGCCGGCCCCAAGGAGCCCGACATGGACAAACTCGCGTTTCGCCATCTTGCCGATTCGACCAAGGCCGACCACGACATCCTGCAGCCGTACCTGGAGGAGGAGAACAGGCACACCGCCGACCGGGTGCTGGAGATGTTCGCGTCGCTGAAGGACAAGGACTGCGGTCCGTTGCCGGTGGACATGTTCGAGCACGGCCTGCAGGCCGCGACGCTGGCGCTTCAGGACGGCGAGGACGAGGAAACCATCGTCTGCGCGCTGCTCCACGATCTGGGGCACTTCGTCGCGCCGATGAACCACGGGCGCTTTATCGCCGAGTTGCTGCAGCCGTTCATCTCGGACGAGAACTACTGGATCCTCCAGCACCACACGATCTTCCAGGCGTACTACTACCTGCACCACCTGGGGAAAGACCGAAACGCCCGCGACAAGTACAAGGACCACCCGTACTACGATCGCGCCGTTCGTTTCGTGGAACGCTGGGATCAGAAGGCCTTCGACGCGACCTTCAAGCCGGAGCCGATCGAGACCTTCGCACCGATGGTGCGCCGTGTACTGGGCGGCATGCCGCACGAGCGCACCAGCGGCGTATCGCGCCTCTCGGCCGCCGTCGTCGAATAGCGCCTAGGCCGGCGTCTTCTCGCGCATCAGCCTGGCGACGGCGTCCTCGACGACCGTGCCCTTGAACACGTCCGGGTTCATGCCGGCGTGCAGCTGCGCCGGATGGACGAAGGTCAAATCGCGGAAATTGTCGGCGGTGAGCGAGCCCTCGTCGACCAGGCCGTGGGCGGTCGCGATCACCTTGCTCGCATCGGTCACGTCGAAGTGGCCGATGTCGGAACCGATCAGCGCCTTGAACTTGGCACCGAACTGGTTGAGCTTTTCGTTGAAGGCCCAGGCCATGATGCGATCGTCCGATTCGCAGCCGAAGTAGAAGTTGGGAACGAAGAGCTTGTAGATGTCCTCTTCGTCCTCGATGCCGCAGCGGGCGAAATCGTCGAGATCCGCGTCGCGCTCGGCCGGCCATTCGTAGAAAACGCCGTCGCTGACCTTGAGGTCGTCGAGCTTCGCCTTGACCTTCGGGCCGCCGTACTGGCGCGCCAGATCGACCAGCAGCTCGCGGTCGATCCGCGCCGGGTCGAGGTGGCGCTTGAGCTCCGGCACGTTGCGCTTTTCCCAGTGCTCGATCAGGTCGTTGTAGAGGCTCGCCGCCCAGCCGACGCCGCACTCGAGAAAGCCGAACTTGAGATCCGGGAACCGCCGGGTGACGCCGCCCAGCACCAACGCCTTGCAGAACGCCTGGCTGCCGGCGGCGAAGTGGCCGATGTGATTGAACGTCACGTTGGAGATCGAGGTGCGATCGACCCAGCCCATGGTGCTGGTGTGCATCGTCGGTGCGACCCTGAGGTCCATGCACTTCTGCCACACCGGGTCGTAGTCGTAGGGACTGTCGAGCGCCAGCGGATCGATCCAGTAGGACGCCGCGGCCGAGGCCAGATCCCGGTCGCCGTCCAGCGCGCCCCTGATCGGACGGCGCACGGCGCCCTCGACCATGACCGCCTTGAGCTTCTTCTGGCCGACGGCGAAATCGAGTTCCTCGAGCGCTTCCTGCGGCGTGTGCATGGGAATCACGGCGGCCGGCGTCAGCCGGTCGCTGTATTCGTCGAACAGGTCCGCGTTCATCGTGTTGATGGCGCGCACGACGCCGCGCCGCATTTCCTCGTCGTCGAGACCTACGAACAGGATGGCCAGCGTCGGATAGACGAAAGCGAAGTCGATCCCGAACTCGTCGAGGCGCGATCGCAGCAGGCCGGGAAACATCGCCGTCGCCCGGTCGCGCGTGTTGCCGGCCGGGAACATCCAGAACGGCGCCCGCTTGATGCGCCGGCGGGCGCGTTCTTCCGGCGTGGCGTGGTACCAGCCCCAGAACTTGCCGCCCTCCAGCATGTCGACGTAACGCTTGACCATGCCGGCGCCGCCGACCTGCTTGATGTAGTCCATCAGCACCGGCTCGACCTCGAGCATATGCGCGTCGGCGTCGATGACCGGATGGTCGAGTTTTTCGCGAACCTGCTGCGACCTGCTTTTCGCCATTTCTGTTTCCTCGCCTTTGTCCTAAGAGTTGGGCCGCGCGGGAATCCGCGACGGGAAGAAAAGCTGCTGTCCGTCGACCCGGTATTCGGCGATCGCCTTCTGGCCGGCGGGACCGGTAAGCCAGTCTATGAAGGCCTGGCCGTCCTCGGCCTTGACCCGTGGATGTTTCGCCGGATTCACGAGGATCACGCCATAGGGATTGAACAGCCGGTCGTCGCCTTCGACGACGACGACCTGCGACCCCTTGTTGTTGAAGCTGATCCAGGTGCCGCGGTCGCTGAGGGTATAGGCCGACATCCCGGTCGCGGCATTGAGCGTGGCGCCCATGCCGACGCCGAGCTCGCGATACCAGGTGCCGCTCGCCGCCTCGGCGTCCAAACCGGCTGCGGCCCACAGCGCCTTTTCCTTGATAAGGGTACCGCT
>JAYQVF010000198.1:0-5500 GCA_038148335.1 Alphaproteobacteria bacterium
AACCCGCGACCCCCTGATTACAAATCAGGTGCTCTACCAACTGAGCTAACCCGGCCCTGCGTAGAGTGATGCCACCGGGCGCATCCCCCGGTCAACGTCCGTTTCCGCCTGCCGGCAGCAGGCGCGCCTGGATGCCCTCGCTCACCGCGCTGAGGGACATATAGAGGTGGGTCAGGGTCGGCAGCATGGCGGAAAGGCCCATCAGCAGGCCGAAGTAGATGTTGCGCGCTTCCTCCCGGCCCGTGGGATCGCGCAGCGCCTGCACCAGGCGGTCCTGATAGGCGGCGTTCCGCAGGCTCAGCGCCTCCTGCGGCGTGGTCACCAGTCCGACCAGCCAGCCCGAGACGGAAAAGACGAAAAGCACCCACAGCGTCGCAAGGACGGCGATGAGCAGGTCGACGCTGAGATGACCGACGTAGGAGGCGCTCGACGTCGCCGCCAGGGCGCGCCGCACCATGTAGACGGTCACGAACAAGGAAAGGCTGTCGAACAGCGCCCCGAGAACGCCGACCGGAAACTGTACTCGAAAATAATGTCCCGCCTCGGGACCGAAGGTGTATTCCGGAAACGCGGTCAGCATCGCCAGCCAGTAGCAGGCGATATTCAAGGCAACGAAGAACAGGAACACCTTGGCGTAGAAGTACCGGGTGCGCTGGCGGCGCGACTCGAGGGTGGCCAGCAGCCGCGTCAGCCGTTGCCGCCACAGCTGGATGATCGCCGGCGCGCCCGCGACTTCCACCGGGCTAGCCCTTCGGCCGCGCCGGGATGCCGCGGGCCTCGTCGGAGGCCGTGCCGGCAACGGCCTTGCGGCTGATGTTCCACGCGAAGGTGATGCGCGGCCGGTCGCCCTCGTAGGGCGTGACGCAGTGAACGACTTCGGCGGGGAAAATGACCATCGCGCCCGCCGGCATTTCAGGGAACACCGGCGTGGTCATGAATCCTTTCTGGTCCTGGCAGCACACGTCGAGCCGCGGGTCGACGAAGCACAGGCGGCCGGCGAGCGGGTCGGCGCCATCCTCGTCGCCCGGATCGACCATGTAGACGACGCTCGCGACGGTGCGGCGGTGGGCGTGCGGCGAGATGTAGTCGTGCTTCCGGTAGACGTTGGCCCAGCTGAGGTCGACGACGGCGGTCTGGCTGCCGACCGCCCGCTTGAACAACTCCATGGCGCGGGCGTGAACCAGATTCGCGGCGGCCGAATCCCACGTGTCGATGTGGTGGACCTTGCGGCCGCCGAGAGAACGTGACGGCGATTGGCGATCGCCCCATTCCTTCGCCTCTTCGGCCAGGACGGCCCGGACGAGGTCCTGATGGTAGGTCTGATGATCCGCAAACTGTGTCCAGCGAATGCTGGAATCGATGGACGTCAGAGCTTGGTCCCTGGGCCAGACGGGAACCTGTCGGGGGCCTAGGGCGAACGTCGTCATGCAACTGCCTTGGGAGAATGAAGGGAGTTCGTTGGGTGTCCGCCGGCGATCATAGCCTAGCCGTCGCTCGGCGCGCGCGTCGGTTTCCCGGGCCCTCGCACCTCGGGCCAGATCCACATGACCAACGCGAGTGCGACGAGGCCCTCGATGCCCATCGCGGCCAGCGCGCCCGGCGCGCCCAGCCAGTCCGCAAGGAGACCGATGTGCAGCATGCCGAGCGGCGCCGATCCGATGCTCACGGACAGCACGCCCATGACCCGGGCGCGCATCTCGGGGGCCGCCAGCACGTAGGGCAGCGTTGCCTGCATCGTCGTGAACCCGGCGATGCCCAGGCCGGCGGTGAAGGTCATGACCAGCGATAGGGCATAGATGTCCGACCAGGCGAACAGCACGACGGCGGCGTTCATGAGCAGCGAGCCGTAGAGGTAGATCCGCGCGAACTGGCGCTGGGTCGCATAGGCGGCGGCGAGCAGCGATCCCAACATCGCGCCGACGCCTTCGGACGACAGCAGGAGGCCGATCGGAAATGCGGTCAGGCCGAGCTCCTCTCGGCCGATCACCGGCACCATGGCGGCATAGGGCAGGCCCCACACGTTCATGATGACCGTGATCATCATGGTCCCGACCAGCGGTCGCTGGCCGCGGACGTAGCGCACACCCTCGACGATGTGGCCGAAGAAACTCTGCGCCGCGGCGGCAACGCGTTGCGGCGGCACGACGCCGAAAACCAGGAAAACGCAGAGCGCATAGCTGATCGTCGAGACGGTATAGACGCCCGCAATGCCGATGGTCTCGAAGACGATGCCGCCCAGCGCCGGGCCGACGATGCGCGTCGCGTTGTTGGCCGTCAGATCCAGCCCCATCGCCCGGCCGACCCGGTCGACGCCGGCGATATCGCCCATCAGCGTCCGACGGACGGGGAACTCGCTGGAAAACACCACGCCATTGAGAAACGCGCCGATCGCGATGTGCCAGGGATTGAGCACGCCGAGATAGGCGAGGAAGCACAGCGTGCCGGTGACGGTGGTCGTCGACGTCAGGCCGGCCACGAGGAGGACGCGTCGATCGAAGCGGTCTGCGATGGCGCCCGTGATCGCGCCGAACAGGAGGTTCGGCGTGACGCGGGCCAGCATGACGAGGGCGACGGCCAAAGCCGACTGCGTCACGTTGTAGGTAAAGACGCTGGTCGCCAGAATCTCGAACCAGCGCATCGCCATTAGCGTCGCGCCGGTCAGCCACAACCGGACGAAGGACGGGTTCCGGAGCAAGGGGATCTGTTCTTGGGATGGGATGTCGGAGGGCATGTGCGTTGGTGGTCCGCCGCTCCAGTGCCGGTTCTAGGCGCTGGCGCGGTTGGCGGGCTCCGACAGGGGGATGTGCGGTTCCTCGTGGTACTCCGCGAGGTCGAAATAGAAGGTGGTTCCGCTGCCGATCTCGGACACGAAGCCGATCTTGCCGTGGTGGCGTTCGACCAGAAGCTTGCAGATGCTGAGTCCCAGGCCGGTACCGCTTTCCCGGTTCTCGCCCTGGTCGGCCTGGGTGAACTTGTCGAAGATCCGGTCGCGGAAATCCAGCGGAATGCCGCGCCCCCGGTCCGTCACGAAGAACCGGATGGTGTTGTCGCCGACGCGCCGCGCGCCGATGTCGATCGCGCTGCGCAACGGCGAGAACTTGATCGCGTTCGACAGCAGGTTGGTGAAGATCTGCATGAGCTGGTCGATGCCGCCGAACACCTTGGCGTCGTCCGGCGCGCCGGTGATCTCGATGTCGATGCCGAACCGCTCGGCAAACCCGCGGTTGTTTTCCGCCGCCCTTTCGAGGAGCGACCACACCTGTACCGGGAAGAACTCGATCTCCATGCGGCCGGACTCGATCTTCTGGATGTCGAGGATGTCGTTGATCAGGCGCACGAGGCGGTCGCTGTTGTTGCTCGCGATCTTGATCAGGCTGTTGGCTTCGTCGGGCACTTTTCCGGCCATCCCCGCCGAAATGAGGCCCAGAGACCCGCTGATGGACGTGAGCGGGGTCCTGAGCTCGTGACTTACCGTCGAGATGAAGTCGTTCTTCATCCGCTCCACGTTCTTGCGCTGGGTGATGTCGATGAACGTCACCTGCGCCGCGGGTTGGCCATCCCAGATGACGCTGGTGACGCGGACTTCGATCCAGAAGTGGGTGCCGTCGCGACGCAGGGCGCGGCGCTCGAAGACGTTCGGGAGGTCGGCGCCGCGCAATCGTGCCGAGGCATTGGCGGCCATCTCTTCACGCTCCTCCGGCGCGAAGAGCGGCAGGATGGACCCCATGGCCAGGATCTCGTCGACGCTGTCGTAGCCGAACATTTCGGCAAAGGTCTGGGTGGCGTAGATGGGGACCATTTCGCGATGCACGCAGACCCCCTGCAGCGATCCTTCAATGAGGTTGCGGTATTTCGTCTCGCTGCTGCGCAGGTCTGTCTCGGTCTTCCCCAGACGCTCGATAATCCGAACCAGAACCACGATCACGGGATAGCCGAGCAGGATCGGCATCGTCCAGGGCATGGCGCCGATCATCGGCCGCTCGGCGAACGTGATGCCGTCGACGCGGTAGCCGACCTCGACCACGATGTTGGTGATCGCCCAGACGGGCGAGGTGATGATGGCCGACGTCCAGAAGGTGCCGTAGCGCTCGATGAGCCGCATGACCCAGCGAAGCGCGCGCTCGCTGCGCCGGGTCGCCCGAGGGCTGGAGCTGCTGGCTGAATCGGTCATCGAATGTCTGTGTTGGCCCGCGCGGACGATAACCCCGTCATCTGGGCCTAACAAGTTCATGCAGCGCGACCGCGACTGCGGCGCCGACGTTGAGGCTGTCGATGCCGGCCCGTTTGGCTGCGGGTGCGACAGGCAGCGCCACCAGCACGTCGCAGTGCTCGCGCACCAGCCGGCGCAAGCCACGCCCTTCCGCACCGGCCACCAGGACGGCCCGGGGCAGCGGAAGATGGGCTTCGATGGTGCTGCTTCCGGCCGCGTCGAGCCCGACGGCGAAGTAGTCCGCGCGTTTGAGGCTGTCGAGGGTGCGCGACAGGTTAGTGACGCGGATGACCGGGACGACCTCCAGGGCGCCCGAGGCCGCCTTGGCCATCACACCCGACTCGCCGGGCATATTGTCGCGGGGCGCAACGATGGCGGAAGCCCCGAAAACCGCGGCGGTGCGCAGGATCGCCCCGACATTGCGGGGATCGTTGACCTGGTCCAGCGCGACCACCAGGGCCGGGCCGGGTGCCTCCAGCATGGCGGGATCGGGGTCGGGGAGGGGCGCCACCAGCGCCGCCAGACCCTGATGGACGGCGTCCGGCGGCAGGTCGACCTGCGGATCGAAGCGTTCGACGGACGGGCTGGGGCCGCCGGCGCGCCCGGCCAGCGCCTGCCGTGCCTCGTCGGCCGTCGCGTCGGCCGCCATAATCCGCAGAATTCTGCGATTCGGGTTGCGCAGCGCCGCCAGGACGGTGTGCCGGCCCCACATCCAATAGCCCGATCCTCCGGTCTGGGCGCCGCGCCGCGGCGGCTTGCGCGGCTTCCGTCGGTTGTTCCTGTCCATGGCGGCAGTATATAATGTGTCCACAAGCGAGACAGGAACATCGGTGCTCCATTACCTTGGCTGGGCCGCCGCTGTTGCCGCTCGCTTTGACGTTGACAATACGTGGCAAATTCCCATAGTGCGGGCCTTTCCGCCGGGCGGCTTCGGGCTGGAGCGGAGGGGTGCCCGAGTGGCTAAAGGGGGCGGACTGTAAATCCGCTGGCGTACGCCTACGTTGGTTCGAATCCAACCCCCTCCACCATCTGGCGGAGACTGGGTTTATATGAGGAGTTACAGGGGCGCAGCCGGTCTCGCGGAACAGTTTCTGGCGGGTGTAGCTCAATGGTAGAGCCCCAGCCTTCCAAGCTGGTTACGTGGGTTCGATTCCCATCACCCGCTCCAAATTCAAGTCCGCCGACGAGGCGCGATGGTGCGCATTGCGGCAGGTGTCCGAACGAGAACTGGGAAATAAGCGATGGCGAAAGCGAAGTTTGAACGTACGAAACCGCACTGCAACATCGGGA
>JAYQVF010000199.1:0-5389 GCA_038148335.1 Alphaproteobacteria bacterium
TGGATCGGCGGCGGGCTCGGGCCGCTGGTCGACCTGCCGCTGCTCGCCATCATGGCCGCCGTGGCGTTGCTCGTCATCTTTCTTACCGAACTCACCAGCAACACCGCGACGACGGCGGCGTTCCTGCCGGTGGTCGGCGCGGTCGGCGTCGGCGCCGGGCTCGATCCGCTGGCGCTGGCGGTCCCGGCGGCATTGGCCGCATCGTGCGCCTTCATGCTGCCGGTCGCGACGCCGCCCAACGCCATCGTCTACGGCTCGGGCTACGTCACCGTGCCGCAGATGATCCGCGCCGGGATCGTGCTCAATCTGATCGGGGTGTTGGTGATCACGGCGCTCGCCGCGATCCTGGTGCCGCTGGTCGCGGGCTAGCCGCGGAAGTCGAGCCCGACGTCGAGCGCCGGCGCGCTGTGGGTCAGCCAGCCGAGAGAAATGACGTCGACGCCGGTCGCGGCGATCTCTTTCAGGGTGTCGGGGCGGATCCCGCCCGAGGCTTCGGTGACCAGCCGGCCATCGACCAGCGCCACGGCGTCGCGCAACTGGTCCGGCGCCATGTTGTCGAGCAGCACGGCGTCGGCCTCGGTCTCCAGCAATTCCCTGAGCTGGTCCAGCGTGTCGACTTCGACCTGGATCTTCACCAGGTGGCCGACATGGGCGTGCACGCGGGCCACCGTCTTGGCGATGCCGCCGCCGGCGACCAGATGGTTGTCCTTGATCAGCACCGCGTCGTGCAGGCCGAAGCGGTGGTTGTGGCCGCCGCCCATCCGCACCGCGTGCTTCTCCAGGTGCCGCAGGTTGGGCGTGGTCTTGCGCGTGCACGCGATGTGCGCGCCGGTGCCCGCCACGGCATCGACCGCCGCACGGGTCGCGGTCGCGATGCCGCATAGGCGGCCGAGAAAGTTGAGTGCGGTGCGTTCGGTGCCCAGTACCGCCCGCGCCCGTCCTTCGATGCACGCCAGCACCGTACCGGCGCCCACCTCGGTGCCGTCGTCCACCACCTTCTCGATCCGGGCGCCGCCGTCCATCAGGTCGAAGGCGCACAGCGCGACGTCGATGCCGGCGACGCAGCCGGCCTTGCGCGCGACGATCTCGGCGATTGCGGTCGCGTCTTCGGGAATGGCGGCGTCGCTGGTCAGGTCGCCGGCGGTGCCGAGATCCTCGGCCAGCGCCGCGCGCACCGTGTTTTCGTACATGACCCGGGGCAGGCCGGTCATCGTGCGGCTAGGCCACCTTCAGCATGCGCTCGACCGCGACGCGCGCGCGCGCGGCGGTCTCGGGATCGACCTCGACGGTCGGCTGCAGGGTTTCGAGCGCGGTCAGGATGTTCTCCAGCGTGATCTTCTTCATGTGCGGGCAAAGGTTGCACGGCCGGATGAATTCGACGTCGGGCAGTTCGGCCGCGACGTTGTCGCTCATCGAACATTCGGTGACCATCAGCACGCGCGCCGGATGGTTCTTCTCGACATAGCCGATCATCTGCGAGGTCGAGCCGACGAAGTCCGACGCGTCGAGCACGTCGGGCGGGCATTCGGGATGGGCAATGACGACCAGGCCCTCATGGTCCTTGCGATAGTTGCCGATCTCTTCTGCGGTGAAACGCTCGTGGACCTCGCAGTGGCCCTGCCACAGGATCACCTCGACGTCGGTCTGCGACGCGACATAGCGCCCGAGATATTCGTCGGGCAGGAAGATCACGCGGTCGACGCCGAGCGACTCGACCACCTTCACGGCGTTCGACGAGGTGCAGCAGATGTCGGATTCGGCTTTCACGTCGGCCGAGGTATTGACGTAGGTTACGACCGGCACGCCGGGATACTTCTCGCGCAGCAGCCGTACGTCGGCGCCGGTCAGCGATTCGGCCAGCGAACAGCCGGCGTCGGCCGACGGGATCAGCACGGTCTTTTCCGGGTTCAGTATCTTGGCCGTCTCGGCCATGAAATGCACGCCGGCCAGGACGATCACGTCGGCGTCGGTCTTGGTCGCCTCGCGCGCAAGCGCCAGCGAATCGCCGACGATGTCGGACACGCAGTGATAGATTTCCGGCGTCATGTAGTTGTGCGCCAGAATCACCGCGTTGCGCTCTTTCTTGAGCTTGTTGATCGCCGCGACATAGGGCGCGTGCACGCCCCATTCGATCTCGGGAACGACGTTCTTGACCCGCGCATAGAGCGGCGCGGTTGCACGGCGAACGTCGTCGGTCAGGGTCAATACCGCCGTCATACGAAAATCAGCTTCGCTGTTATGGTTAATCGATGTCAGCGCGGGCCGAGTGCCTGCGCGCGGCTTTCTGCGCCTGTCGCTTGTCCGCCCTAGAATAGCCACTGGCCGCCGGAATCCAACCCGAAACCTGCGCCCCGGCCCGTTCTGCGAACGCACCCGATGGCTGGAACCGCCGGTTCGCGCGGGTCTGCCGCGGTACGCTTTGACAGCCCGGCGTCGCTTGCGCCACGGTGGCGCGCGCCGCTTCCGGTGCGGCGCCAGGCAGGACCCGCCATGACCCATTTTTTGGTAACCGAGGAAAAGCCCGACGGCCACAAGCTTGAGGACATCCTCAGCCTCATTCGTGCCGACGTTCTCAAGCGTTCGGCCAAGATCACCGACGACCGCCGGCCCGAGGCCCAGCACGTGCTGCGCAACAACATGCGGGTGCTGCAATTGCTGAGCGAGGCGATCCACCTGGCCGAGGATTCGACCACCGTGCTGGTCAAGGCGTTTGGGCCCAACGTCAAGGGCGGGCCGCCGCGGATCGGCCGGCGCTAGTTCAGACCGAGACGGATTCGGGGGCCGCCGCCTCGCGGCCGCCGGCATCCGGCGCCCGCGGCAGTTCGAAACAGAATTGGGCGCCGTGGGCGACCTTCTCGGCTGCGATGCGTCCCTTCATCGCGGTCACCAGCTCGCGGGCGATGCCGAGGCCGAGGCCGGTGCCGCCGATCTTGCGGTCGGCCGGCCGGGGAAGTTGTACGAACCTCTCGAAGATCTTTTCTTCAGCACCTTCCGGGATGCCCGGTCCGTCGTCGGCGACCGTGATGCGCACGGTGTCCGCCGTCGCCGTGGCGCCGATGCGCACGGTCCCGTTGATCGGGCTGAACTTGATGGCGTTCGACAGCGGGTTGTGCAGCACCTGGCGCAGGCGCACTTCGTCGCCGAGGAGGCGCGCGCCGCCGCTGCGGTCGTCGATCGCGATCTTGACGCCGAAGCTGTCGAGCATCGCCTGTAGTTCGGAAACGCAGTTGCGGATCAGCGCCGCCGGCTCCACCTCGGTGATGTTCATCCGGCTGACGCCGATGCGTTCTAGGTCGAGAATGTCGTCGGTCAGCGAGATCAGCCTTTCCGCGTTGCGCTCGGCGATCTCGAGCATCCGCTCGCCCGATCCGGGAATCGGACCGGCGATGCCCGCGCCGATGATCTGCAGCGACGCCTGCAGCGCCGTCAGCGGCGTGCGCAGTTCGTGGCTGACCGTGGCGACCAGCTTCTCCTTCACGATGCGCGCGTCCTCGCGGTCGGTGATGTCGGCGGCGCTCATCAGGATCGTGCCGTCCCGCGGATCGCGCACGCTGTTCCACTGCAGCCAGCGATAGCTGCCGTCCCTGGCGCGCATGCGAGCCACGAGATTGACCACGGGCTGCCCTTCGACCGTGCTCAACGCCGCATGCTCCGCCGCGTCGCGGTCGTCGGGATGAATGAAGTCGATCGACTGTCGGCCGATCATCTCGCCCGGCGCATAGCCCAATACCTGCTGCCACGCCGGATTGACCCGGCGGTAGACGCCGTCGCCGTCGCAGATCGCGGTCAACGCGTTAGTACGCTCGAAGAAATGCTCGAGCGCCGCCTCGGTGCGCGACTTCTGCTCGGCAAGGTCCTCGGCCGTCTGCTGCAGCCGGATCAGGCGCGCATAGGACTGCGCGGCGGTGATCCCGTAAAACCCGACGCCGGCGACGAACAGCAGCAGCCCGCCGCAGGTGATGAGGTCGATCCGTTCGGCGTGCACGCATTGCTTGATGGCCGGCGGCAGCACGGTGATCAGGATCATCGGCCCCCACACCGTCGGCAGCGGGCCGAAACCCGTCACGGTACCCGCGGCGGCGCCGGCGGCGCAGAAGATGAGCAGGAACTGCATGCCGACGTTCTCGGCCGGCATGGTGAACCAGTAGGCCGCGCCCCACAGGATCGAGATGGTGACGGCCTGGCGCAAGAACTTGCGCGCCGACCGGTCGGCGTCGCGCGGCTCGCGTCCCTTCTTCTTGCGCAGGCGCCAGCCCGAAACCGCGATGCCGATCCCGACGGCGACCAGCACGAACCAGCCGGCGGTGACCGGCCAGGGCGACGTGTCGAAGAAGGCGAGGGCGACCAGCAGCGCCAGCAGCGCCGAAATGATGCCGAGGCCCAGAACCTGCTGGCGGCCGAAGATGACCTGTTGCGACAGCAGGAAGCGGGCGTCGTCGTCGCTGGGCGGCCTGACACCAAAGGCGAAGACGCTCATGGCGCCAAAGCTACCCCACCGAAGGGGACGGCGGAAATGAATCGGGGGCGAGATGCCGGATTTCCCGGCTCACCGGGGTCCGGCGCGCCGCGTTCTCGCCCGCGGCCATCATCGTCATCATCGTCATCGTCTTCATCTTCATCGCGGTCCCGGCGTTCGCCGTCGCGGCGGCGCTCGTCCTCCGGCTTTCGGCTGCGGGCGCGCCCGCGCTCGTCTTCCTCGGGGCGGCCTCGCGATTCTTCGGGCCTGCGGCTGCGTTCGCTCTGGGCCAGGGCGGGCAGCGGCAGCAGCGCCAGCGCGGCGGTGCCGGACAACAGCATGACGAGGCGACGACGGTTCATGACCAAACTCTTTGTGCAACAGATCTGCGCGGATTCTGGCCCTTGGGACCGGACACGCCTATAGAAAACGTATCGGCAGCCGTCTTGTTCTCATTGACGGGCGTCATGGCGGTCGGCGCCGACATAATGTCGGGTAAAACGATGCACGGGTTCAATCTGACACCATCGAACGGCGGGATGTCGTCATGAAGCTCTCGTTTTTCGGCGCGGTCGGCACCGTCACCGGCTCTCGCTTCCTGCTCGAGGATGACGGTTTCAAGATTCTGGTCGATTGCGGCCTGTTCCAGGGGTTCAAGCAGCTCCGCCTGCGCAACTGGGCGGCGTTTCCCGTCGACCCCAAGGCGATCGACGCCGTCGTGCTCACCCACGCTCATCTCGATCATTCCGGCTACATCCCGCTGCTGGTCCGCAAGGGGTTCCGTCACAAGGTCTGGTGCACGCAGCCGACGCGCGACCTGTGCAAGATACTGCTACCCGACAGCGGCTATCTGCTCGAACGCGACGCGGAGTTCGCCCAGCGCCACGGCTTTTCGAAACACCATCCGCCGTTGCCGCTCTACACCCAGAACGA
>JAYQVF010000200.1:0-5387 GCA_038148335.1 Alphaproteobacteria bacterium
AACCTAGTCCTGCTGTTGGAACGCATGACCATCTAAGGATCATAAGCCGGGCGCTAATACCGGAAACGAGAGCGGCCCCGCAAGGGGCCGCTTTTTTTCTTGCTCCTCGCCACCCGGTCGGTCAACTGAGACGACTGCCCCGCCCTCCACGCCGGCTCCGCACCGTGCAGCGGTCGTGTCTGTCCGGTTGTTGCTCCAGCACATCACCCCAAAGCGCAGAATTCCGCCAGAATTGGCTTTGTTTCGTAGCGTGTGTCCACGGCGTCGGGTTCAAATTGGCTTTGTTTCGCAGCGGGTGGACAAGACGGGGGCGGCGCGGCAGGTTTCCGGTCCCGTTCCCGTCACCGGATGAGCCCACCATGACCGACGCCCGCCGCAATGCCCCTGCCCTGCCGCCCCGCATCCTGATGGGCCCCGGCCCCTCGGACGTCAGCCCGCGTGTCCTCGCCGCCTCGGCCCGGCCGACCATCGGCCACCTCGATCCCGAGTTCCAGATCCTGATGGACGGCATCAAGGGCCAGCTCAAGCGCGTCTTCCGTACCCAGAACGCGGTCACGTTCCCGATCTCGGGTCCCGGTTCGGTCGGCATGGAGGCCTGCTTCGTCAATCTGGTCGAGCCGGGCGATACCGTGATCGTCTGCCAGAACGGCGTGTTCGGCGGCCGCATGAAGGAAAACGTCGAGCGCTGCGGCGGCAAGGTCGTCGCGGTCGACGACGAGATGGGCAAGCCGGTCGACCTCGACAAGGCGCGCGCCGCGCTCAAGGCCAATCCCGGCGCCAAGGCACTAGCCTTCGTCCATGCCGAGACCTCGACCGGCGTCGAATCCGATGCCGCCGCGCTGTGCGCCATGGCCCGCGAAGCCGGCGCCATGGCGATCATGGATGCGGTGACGTCGCTCGGCGGCATCCCGGTGGAGGTCGACGGCTGGGGCGCCGACGCCGTCTACTCCGGCACGCAGAAATGCCTGTCCTGCCCGCCCGGCCTGTCGCCCGTCACGTTCAGCGACCGCGCAATCGACACGGTCAAGTCGCGGAAGTCCAAGGTACAAAGCTGGTTTCTCGACCTGAACCTCGTCCTCGCCTACTGGGACGGCCAGGGCGGGCGGTCCTATCACCACACCGCGCCGGTCAACGCCCTGTTCGGCCTCGGCGAGGCGCTTGAGATGGTCGAGGAAGAGGGCCTCGAAGCCGCCTGGACGCGCCATGCCAGGACCCACGCCGCGCTGCGCGCGGGCCTCGAGGCCATGGGCATCAGGTTCCTGGTCGACCCGGCGTATCGCCTGCCGCAGCTCAACACCGTCTTCATCCCCGAAGGGCTGGACGATGCCGCGACCCGCGGCACGCTGCTGCGCGACTACGGCATCGAGATCGGCGCCGGTCTCGGACCGTTTGCCGGAAAGATTTGGCGCATCGGCCTGATGGGCGAATCGGCGCGGATCAACAACGTGCTCGTCCTGCTTGCCGCGCTCGAGAAACTCATGCGCGCCGCCGGAATCAAGGTTCCGGCCAGCGGCGTCGAAGCGGCCGCCGCCGCCTAGTCGGGGAAACCGGTCCGCGAGGACTTGTCGCCCTTGTTCCAGGCTTCGCGGAACCCGTCGTCGTGGCGGCGGAACGACGGACGGGCGATGAACTTGTCGAACCAGGCCGACAGCCTGGGCCGGCCTTCGCGCCAGTCGACCGGATAGACGTCGATGGCCCGCTGGCGGTCGAGGTAGATCAGCGCGCAGGCGATCGAGATCAGTCCGACCGTGAAACCCTCGAACGGCGCCTCCGATTCGAGCTGATCGAGACACCGCTGCATGGTCTCGGCGTGCCGGTCGATCGCCTCCTGGTGGCGTTTGCCTTCCGGCCGGTTGAACTCGCCGACGCGCAGAACGGCGGTGTCGAACAGGCCGTCACCCAGGGCCAGGTGACGCAGCGCGGTCCAGCGTGCCTCTCCCTCCGGCGGGAACATCTTCGGACCCTGATGCAGCGAATCGAAATATTCGTAGATCGCCGGGCCGCCATACAGAGAAGACCCATCGTCGCGCACGAGGGTCGGTACCTTGCTCAACGGATTGGCCGCGATATGCGCGGGATCGCGATCGAACGGGTTGGTGGGAATCCGCTCGAGCCGGTCGTAGATGCCGGCCTCGATCGCAACGACCTGGACCTTGTGGATAAGATTCGTGATCGGTGTGTAAAACAGCTTCATGATGCCTCCGTGATCGGGGCATCATGAACAGCCGACCGGTGCGGCGCCAGCGCGTTGACTTGGGTCAACCACGCGGCGGCCACCTCGGTTAGGATAGCCGGCGAGGGAGACGCAAATGACCGATATCGCACAGCACCACGGCGGCCTGCCGTCGGTTCGCAAGATTTCCATGACCGAGCCCTGGCAGTGGCTTTCCAAGGGATGGCAAGACCTTCGCGCCTGTCCCGGCATCAGCTTGGGCAACGGCCTTCTGGTTCTGGTTCTGAGCTACGCCCTGACGGCGATCCTGGTCTACTTCGATACCCTGGTCCTCGTCATCCCGCTGGCCGCCGGGTTTATGCTTCTCGGACCGTTCCTCGCCATCGGCCTTTACGAGGCCAGCCGGCGACGCGAGCAGGGCAAGGTCGTCGGCTCTATCGATACCTTCGTCGTGCGGCCACGCTCGCCGCTACAGCTCGCCTATTTCGGCCTCGCCCTGGGTCTGTTGCTGATGGCCTGGATCTACCTCGCCTTCTTCATCTTCGCGCTGTTCTACGGGATCGGCGACCGTTAGCCCGGCGTCCAGGGCGGCCCGAACGTGGAGTTTGTACTCTTCGCCGCGGTTCAGCGCACTCAGCATGCACAGGGTCATGAGGCGGCGGACTCCTGGCGCCATCGTCGGCTGTCCCCAGACCTCTTCCCAAACGTTTCTGGTGACATATTCCTGGAACGGCGCAGAGAACCATGTCGTTGCCGCCCAGGACCGGTCGACATGGGCATCGCCGAGGATGCTCCGCCGTATGCGGGTGCCTTTTTCGAGTTCGTCCGCCATTCGCCCCTCGTGATCTGCATTGGACAGCGCCGATCGACTCCAGGTTCCCTGGGGCCAGCCTTGCTGTAACATTCTCCCGCATTACCCAGCGAGGCAGAATGCGACTCTTCTATACCCCCCTTCCCGGCTATGTGCACCGCGTCGAGATCGTCGCCCGGGAGGCCGGCCTTTGGCACAAGCTCGACAAGGTACCGACAAATCCGTTCGAGAGCCCGGAGGCGCTGGTGGCGGCAAATCCGCTCAGCAAGGTGCCGACGCTGATTCGCGACGACGGCGTTCCAATGTTCGGCGGTCCGGTGATCTACGAGTACCTGGACTCGCTCCACGATGGTCCGAGGATGTACCCATCGGGTCCGGCACGCTGGGAAGCCCTTCGGCTGTTCGGTCTCGCCGAGGGCATGTTCGATGCCGCCGACCTGCGGGTCGTCGAACTCAGGCGTCCCGAAGGAGAGAAATCACCGATGTGGATCGAACGCTATCAGCGCGCCGTCGAGCGCTGCCTCGACAGACTTGAGGAGGAAGCACCCGGATTCGAAGGCTTCCACATCGGGCTCATCAATATTGCGGGCGCGTTGACATGGTTCGACTGGCTGCGCGTGAACCGGGGAAACCAGGTCGATTGGCGATCCAACCGCTCAACGCTTGCGCAATGGCTTGACCGGTTCACGGATCGCCCGTCCTATCGCGAAGGCGCCGCCTGATACGGACTGCGCCTAGCCGAGCCCGAGCACGCCCGGATTGAACTGACCGTCGGGATCGGTGTGTGCCTTGATCGCCTTCAGAAGACGGGCCGTGTTGGCGTCGAGATTCTTCAGATAGGGATAGGTCTTGCCGATCTGGTTCGACGAGGCGCCGAACTCCGCAAAAAGCTCGGTGAGCTTCTGCCGGATCTCTTCAACCAGGGCCGCCGCCTCCGGGTTGGCAGCGGGTTCCTTGAAGTTCTTCATATAGTCGGCTTCCGGTGTGCGCGCATGAACCGGCAGCCATGAATCGTACCAGTGCAGCACCGGTTCGTAGCTGAAGGCGAACGTATCGATCGCGATCAGGAGGCGCGAGGTGGTGACGCCCAGCGCATCCATCCGCTCCTTGTAGCTGGCGAAGAGTTTTTCGCCCGCCTCGATGATCTTGTGGGATTGCGAGTGAGGCACCTTGGCATTCAGCGCCGCCCAACGGTCCCCGTTGGTCCCAAGGACGCCATTGACAGGCTTGAACGGGATCGCGCGTACCGACTTGGGGATCGAGTTCGGGATTTCTTCGCCACCGTGCTGCGCCGCGATCTTGCGGATGGCGGCGATGTCGGCTTCGACAGCGGCACGGCTGCGCGCCGCACAAACGACATGCAGCGAGAAAGTGTTTTCCTTGGTGAAGCTGCGCCCCGCCCGAACGAGCTTGGCGCCCTCGACGATGCCTTTGCGCAACGAGGACTGCCCGGTAATGACGCCGGCCAGGGTCTTGACGTCCTGAACGATGCCGAGGCTGACCAGGTTCTTCTCCGTCGATTCAGGGTCGAACACGTAGGCGTCCTCCGCGGCGCCGGAACGCGCCACGTCCGACAAGGCGGACGCCACCAGTTCGACGCCGGGAAACACGAACGACACATAGTCGGTTTCGGCCGGCGTCTGCATCAGTTTGAAGGTGGCCTGGGTCTTGATTCCCAGGGCCCCGCCATCGTGAATGAACAGGCCGGTAAGGTCCGGACCATAGGTGCGATAGAAGGGCTTGGCGTTGCGCAGCGATGCCTGGCCGGTCTTGACGACAGAGCCGTCCGCCAGCACGACCTCGAGGCCCAGTACATTGTCGGCGGCCTGGCCGTATCGCGCCGTACCCATGAACAATGCGCCCTGCGACAAACCGCCACCGATCGTGGCCCGCATGCCCGAGAAGGTACCGAAGAACGGAACCCGCAGGCCTTTCGGCTTGAGCGCGTCGTAGATCTGCTTCCACGTCACGCCGGCCTCGACCGTGATGTACATGTCCGATTCGCTGATCTCGACGATCTTGTTGAGGGCGCCGAGATCGATGACCACCGTATCCTCGCGCTGGGGCGCGTAGCCACGGGTATATGACATGCCGCCGCCGCGGGCGATGACCGCATAGCCGGCTTTCGTCGTCGCGCCCACCGCCCTGGCGAGCGCGGCCTTGTCGGTCGGGCGGATTGCCGCGGCGCAGGTCGCCCCGGCCGCGTAGACGTCCGCCGAGTAGAACTCGCGCTCCTTGATATCCGTGATGACCGCCTCCGGTCCGAGGATTTCGGTCAGCGAATCGATAAGACGATCGTTGCGTCCGTGGCTGTCGGCGTTCACGCTGTGCCTCCCTTGACGTTCCCGCCGCCGGCCGGCGGCGAATCAGCGGCTAGTTCTAGCCGGTTCCCCAGGTCGAATC
>JAYQVF010000201.1:0-5379 GCA_038148335.1 Alphaproteobacteria bacterium
GTCGTCATTCTTTTCCGACTACACCTTCGGGCTGTGGCGCGCCGCCGAAGATGAGACCGACGAGCTGGTGCCGGTCGGCAAGGCCTATTTCGGCTTCACCGACGAGGAACTGAAGCAGCTCGACGCCTGGGTGCGCGAACACGCGGAAGCCCGCTTCGGTCCGGTGACGCAGGTCGAACCGTCATTGGTCGTCGAGGTCGCCTTCGACGCGGTGCAACGCTCGACGCGCCACAAGTCGGGCGTGGCGATGCGCTTCCCGCGCTTTCACCGCATCCGCTGGGACAAGCCGGGGGACGAGGCGGACCGGCTGGAGACGCTGGAGGCGCTGATCGAGGCGGGCTAGGGCTGGACCAGTCCGCCGGACAATTGGAACACCTGCGCCGTCATGTAGGCCGATGACGGTCCGGCGAGGAACAGGGCGGCGGGAACGATATCCTCGGGGTCGGCGTAGCGCTTGAGCGGGATCGAGTCGGTGGTGATGCCGGTGCGCAGCCCGCCGGGGCCGATGACCTCGCCGTCGACGACCTTGACCTTGTTGGTGACGCCGCCGGGCGCGATGACGTTGCAGCGCACCGTCGGCGCGTTCTCCACCGCCAGCGTCTTGGTCAGGCTAATGACGCCGCCCTTGGCCGCGGCATAGGCGCCGACGCCCTTGACGCCCCGGTAGGCGACGCCGGAGGCGGTGTTGACGATGGCGCCGTCGCCGCTGGCGTGCAGCAGGGGCAGGGCGTGCTTGCAGATCAGGAAGGCCGAGCGCAGGTTCTTGCTGATCACCTCGTCCCAGCTCCACGCCGGCACGTCGGCCAGCGGCAGCGGACCCTGGTTGTTGCCGGCGCCGACGAGATTGATGACCGCGTCGAGCTTGTCGGTGGTCTTGCCGATCAACGTGAACGCGTTTTCCACCGACTCTTCGTCGTGGGCGTCGAAGGGCACGAAGGTGATCCCTTTCGGGCACGGATTTGCGTCGTGGGTTTCCTTGAGATCGACGACGTAGGTGTCGAGCTTGGTCTCAAGACAGGCCCGCGCGATCGCGGCGCCGATCCCGCCGCAACCGCCGGCGACGACGACCTTGGCGCCCTCGGGCGGCCCGAGGCGGGTGTAATCGTAGGTCCGGACAGCGCACATGGCCGTGTCTCCCTGTTTTTTGTTGTTGTTGGCGGCACTCTAGCGTGACGCGCGGCAAGGTACGCTTTTCCGCCGCGACGCGCCCGAGGTGCGAACGACTCTAGAATTGCCGGATGTAGGTCGCGGGCTCGAACGACAGATAGGCGCCGAGGCAGCCGCCGATGCCAAGACGTGGCCGCCGCTCCGCGAAAAGGAGTTCCGTCGCGACGACGCTTTCGCCGCGCTTTTCCGCGCCGCGGATCAGGTCCTGGCGCAGCATGTCGCAGGGATCGATGGTGCCGTAGCGGGCAACGACGAGAACCACGACCAGGATGACCGCGCCAAAGGCAAGCAGGCCGTAGGTCGTTTCTCGTGAAAGGGCGATCACCGCGGGTCCCGATCCGGTTGTAGGTCCGGGAATTGGTACAACGGGTCGCGCCCGGTGGCCAGCGTCGGGCTTGAAATCCGCCGCGTGCGGGGCT
Organism: Alphaproteobacteria bacterium; assembly: GCA_038148335.1. Taxonomy (GTDB): domain Bacteria; phylum Pseudomonadota; class Alphaproteobacteria; order SHVP01; family SHVP01; genus CALJDF01. The sequence goes on from JAYQVF010000201.1 coordinate 1,587, forward strand.
TTATTGCCAGTCGCCCCGAAACGAGGTTCGTCATGAAGGCCCGCATCTTCCAGCCCGCCAAGTCCGCCATGCAGTCCGGCCGCGCCAATACGCGCCGCTGGCGTCTCGAATTCGAGCCGGCGAGCGCCCGCCAGATCGACCCGCTGATGGGCTGGACCAGCTCGTCCGACATGACCCAGGAGGTCACGCTGACCTTCGCGTCGAAGGAAGAGGCGCTCGCCTTCGCCAAGAAGAACGGCATCGAAGCCCAGGTGCTGGAACCGAAAAAGCGCACGATCCGGATCAAGAGCTACGCCGACAACTTCAAGGCCAACCGCGTCGCCTGATCCCGCCTTGCGCGCCCGGCCCGCCGGGCGCTAGCCTTCTCCTGCTTTGCAGAGAGGAGGGCCTCATGCCCGTCAACGCCACCCATCCGATGCTGCCCGATGCCGTCCAGGACGAGCAGTCGCGCCAGCACTTCATCCGCAGCCTGAAGGTCCACATCGCGCAGAACGTGATGCCGGGCAACGAGACCCTGTTCAACGGTCCGGTCAGCCAGCGCTTCCGCAAGGAGCACGGCCGCGACATCAAGAACCGCAAGGAGATGCGCGAGGAACTGGGCAAGGAGCCGTATAACCAGATGTGGAGCTCCATGCTGCGCACCAGCCAGGAGATGCTCTACGACACGGTGCGGCCCTCGATCGAGCGCCAGCTGCCGGAACTGAACCAGAAGGCGAAGAAATTCTCGGGCAAGCTGGGCTCGCTGCGGCTCGATCCCGATCTGGCGATCCCGCGCTATCACACGGCAGTGGACATCCACTCCAAGCCGGGCGCCTATCACACAAACGTCACGGACGAGGGCGACATGGTGGCGGGCGCGGAATACGACCGCACCATCCATCTCTATTTCATGGGCCAGGCCGGGCCGAACAACGACGACATGGGCGTGTCGACCGGCACGTGGCTCAAGAAGAAGTTCCCCAACTTCAAGCCCAAGCGCATCCTCGACATGGGCTGCACCGTGGGGCATTCCAGCGTGCCCTATGCCGATCACTACCCCGGCGCCGAGGTGCATGCCATCGACGTCGCCGGTCCGTGCGTGCGCTATGGCCACCACCGCGCCGAGGCGCTGGGCAAGGCGGTGCATTTCAGCCAGCAGAACGCCGAACACACCGACTTCCCGGACGGCTATTTCGACCTGATCACCAGCCACCTGATGTTCCACGAAACGTCGGTCAAGGCGGCACGCGCGATCGTCAAGGAATGCCACCGGCTGCTCGCACCCGGCGGCATCATGCTGCACGCCGACGCGCTCGGCCGCAGCGGGCTCTACAGCCAGTACTTCGTCGAGTGGAACGCGCACTTCAACGCCGAGCCCTATCTCGGCACGATGCAGGACGAGGACTGGAAGCAGATCTCCGTCGCCGCCGGCTTCGACCCCAAGACCTACTTCGAGGACGCGGCGTCCAGCGTCTACGTCTCGCAGTCGGCGCGCGGCGAAGGCAAGGGCTTCGGCCAGTACAACCTGTTCGGCGCGGTGAAGAAGTAGACCGTTGCCGGCGGGCGTCGCCGCATCGGCGCGAATCGAAAGGGCGGCTTTCGGGGCCGCCTTTTTTTTGCGCTGCGAAATGATCGTTTGACTTTCCGACGGGGAAGCCCCACATATTGCTCGTCAACTTGTCCCGACGATTGCGCGAAGCGCCATGACAAAGGCGCCGTGTCCCGGGAACAATCATAAGAAACCGCTTGGCTCGGCACGCGCCCGGGACCAACGAACCCGCCCCCGGCTTCGGATGCGTCCAAGGTGACGCCCGCCGCAGGGGCGTTTAAGGAACTTTGTGAATACCGATAAGACGTTTTCGGATCTCGGCCTTGCCGAGCCGATCCTGCATGCCCTTGCGGCGCGCAACCACACCGTGCCGACGCCGATCCAGGCCCAGGCAATCCCCGAACTCCTTCAGGGCCGCGACCTTCTGGGCATCGCCCAGACCGGCACCGGCAAGACCGGCGCCTTCGCGCTGCCCATTCTCCACCGGCTGTCGCAGGCCCGCGGCGGCAAGCAGCCCCGCGCGCTGATCCTGGCGCCGACCCGCGAACTCGCGATCCAGATCGGCGAGGAATGTCGCGCCTATGCCGCCAACCTCAAACTGCGCCAGGCTGTGATCTTCGGCGGCGTGAAGCAGGGCGCCCAGGTCAAGGCGCTGGTCCGCGGCCTCGACATCGTGATCGCGACGCCGGGCCGGCTGCTCGACCTGATGAACCAGAAGCACGTCGACCTGCGGTCCGTCGAGGTACTCGTCCTGGATGAGGCCGACCGGATGCTCGACATGGGCTTCGTGCGCGACGTGCGCAAGATCGTTGCCGCGCTGCCGCACAAGCGCCAGTCGCTGCTGTTCTCGGCGACCATGCCGCAGGAAATCACCCGGCTGTCTTCCGACCTGCTGCGCGAACCGCTGCGGGTCGAGGTGACGCCGCAGGCGACGACGGTCGAACGCATCGACCAGCGCGTCTATCACGTCGCCACCGCCCAGAAGCGGGCGCTGCTCAACAACCTGCTCGCCGATCCGGCGATGTCGCGCGTGATCGTCTTTGCCCGCACCAAGCACGGCGCCAACCGTATCGCCGGCCAGCTCCACGATTCCGGCCACGCGGCCGCGGCGATCCACGGCAACAAGTCGCAGAACGCGCGCCAGCAGGCGCTCCAGCAGTTCCGCACCGGCGAGGTCCGGGTGCTGGTCGCGACCGACATCGCGGCGCGCGGCATCGACATCGACGGCGTCAGTCACGTCGTCAACTACGAACTGCCCAAGGACGCCGAGAGCTACGTCCACCGTATCGGCCGCACCGCGCGCGCCGGCAAGGTCGGCGTGGCGCTGTCGTTCTGCGACTCGGCCGAGCGCGGCGAGCTGCGCGACATCGAAAAGCTGACCCGCCAGACCCTGACCGTGGTGGGCGAGGCGCCGACCGGTCCCGACCGTTCCGCCAAGGAGCCGCGTCAGGCCAGGGAACCGCGCCGCAACAAGGAACCGCGCCGCGGCCGCAATCGCGGCCCGCGTAGTGACGAGGCGCGCAGCGAGGAAAACCGCGGCAACGAAAACCGCCCGGCCCAGGCCGCGCGGCCGACCGCCAAGCCGGCGCACGGCAAGAACCGCCGCGGCAAGTCCCAGCGGCCCGCCGGCGGCAAGCCGCGCGGCGGCGACGACGTGCCGCGCCGCGCTCCGGAACAGCGCGGCGACTTCGCCGTGCCGGCGTTCCTGCTCGCCGACGCCTAGCCCACACCCGGCCGCTGCGACCGCGGCGGCCGCCCTCTTCCCAGGGGCGCGGGATGTTTGCGCGTTGGTCATTCCCTCTCCTTCGGGAGAGGGTGCCGGCGCGCCGCAAAGGCGGGCGAGGGGCCACCGCCCGCGGCCGCCACATTGCATTCGCGCCGGGGCCGCCTAAACTGCGGCCCACCGGCATGCGCCCTTAGCTCAGCTGGATAGAGCAACGGCCTTCTAAGCCGTAGGTCCCAGGTTCGAATCCTGGAGGGCGCGCCAATCTTTTCAATCACTTAGCAGCAAAGCCACGAAAAAACGAGGCCGTGCTTGCGATTGAATCGTACAAGCGACTACTGCCGATTGCAATAAGATGTTGGCGACTGCGAGCATCCTCGTGATTATTTCGTGATCGAGGGTGTAGGTCGCAGGCGTCTTCCGGTCCTATCCCCGCAGCATGACCTTTGCAAGATCTGCAGCCCGTCTAGGCACCTGCTTGGCCCATCGGGAATCGAGCATCTGGTCGTGGGCCTCCTGCCAGTCGCCCGACCGGATCGCGG
>JAYQVF010000202.1:0-5278 GCA_038148335.1 Alphaproteobacteria bacterium
CCGTCGCAAACACAATGGCGCCATATCGAGATAATCAAGGTTCTACTGGGCGCCGGGTTTACGACCCCGCGGCATGTCGGGAGCAGATTCGACTTCGCGAGTTGCCCCCCGGCCTTGGTCCCGCTCTACGAACAGATGGGCTATCGGCGCTACGGCGAGAACTTCGAGAACGCCGATCGTGAGTACCAGGTACCGCTTGTCCTGCTGCTCGAGGACGTAACTCACCTCCGGGAAAGCGGCTCGCCCTTCCACAAGATAGCTTCCGAGTACGAGAACAGCGGTGTCACTTCCCAGTGGTTCGAAAGGGCTTTCCCGGATGCGCTCAAGCAAGGCGCGGGCCGTGGAATGGACGAGGAACGCTTCTGGGAGTTCCTCAGCGAAAAGATGCACCAGACCCCGCTTGAGGGTATCCCCCTGCTCCGCGGCCTGAATTACTCGGAGGCCAAGAAACTGGTCCGCGAGGGCAACCTCATCCGGGCAAAGAAAGGCGACACGATCGTTTCGACCGGCCAGCGAAGCCGCGAGATGTTCGTCATCCTACAGGGCGAGGTCGCGGTGATCGCCAACGGCAGGACCATCGCCAAACTCGGCGGAGGGTCGATCTTTGGCGAAACCGCCCTGATCACCGCCGCGCCGCGAACCGCCGATGTCATGGCCTCGACCGATGTCGAGGCACTGGTGCTGACCGAAGACTTCCTGCGCAAGACGATGCGTGCCATGCCGGACATCATGGTCCGGGTGCTGTTCAACCTGTCGATGATTCTCGCCGAGCGACTGGCCGCCAGCACACAGCAGATCGGCGGGGCTTCAGCGACTAAAGCCACGGCGAAGCCAGCCGAAAAGCCAACCGCCGCCTAGGAGGCGGCGTCCTTCTTCGGCTCCGGCAGAACCACGCGAATCGACAGTTCCCGCAAATGCGCCGGCGGTGCTTCCGACGGGGCGCCCATCAATAGATCCTCTGCCCGTTGGTTCATCGGGAACATCGTCACTTCGCGCAGGTTCGTTTCGCCGGCCAGGAGCATCACAATCCTTTCCATCCCAAACGCCATGCCGCCGTGCGGCGGGGCGCCAAAGTGGAAAGCGTTGTACAGACCGCCAAAGCGCCGACGCACCTCGTCCGCGCTGTACCCCGCAATCTCGAATGCCTTGATCATGACATCCGGGCGATGGTTTCTGATTGCGCCGCTGGCCAGTTCGTAGCCGTTGCAGACGAGGTCATACTGGTTGCTCAAAATCGTCAGCGGATCGTCTGCGGCAAGCCCTTCTAGTTCGCCCTTTGGCATGGAGAAGGGGTTGTGCCCGAACTCGATCCTCTTCGCTTCTTCGTCCCATTCGAACATCGGAAAATCGGTGATCCAGGCGAAGCGGAAGACATGTCGCTCCAGCAGGTCGAGTTCGTCGCCCAGACGGATGCGCGCCGCCCCTGCTAGCGCGGCAGCCCCCGCCTGCTTGTCGCACGAAAAAAATACGGCATCACCGTCATTTACGCCCGAAACTTCACGTATCTTCTGAATTCTATCCGGATCGAGATTCTTGGCGATCGGACCCCTTGCCTCGCCATTCTCGAAGACGATATAGCCCAGGCCAGCGGCCCCCCGGTCGCTACGCGCCCATTCGTTCATCTTATCAAAGAAGCTGCGCGGCTGTTGCGCCGCCCCTGGCGCAGGAATCGCCCGTACGACAGATCCTTTTTCGATCGCGCCGGCGAATATCTTGAAACCCGATCCGCGAAATGCCTCGGTTACATCGGAAATCACGATCGGATTTCGGAGATCAGGCTTGTCGATCCCGTACTTCAGGATCGCCTCGGCATAGGGAATGCGCACGAAAGGGGTCGGATCGACCCGCCAATCGCTGAACCCGCTGAACAGACTGCGTACGACAGGTTCGATCGCGGAAAAGACGTCGTCCTGTTCGACGAAAGACATCTCAAGGTCGAGTTGGTAGAACTCGCCCGGCGACCGGTCGGCCCGCGGATCCTCGTCGCGAAAACACGGCGCGATCTGAAAGTAGCGATCAAACCCTGCGACCATTACCAGCTGTTTGAACTGCTGCGGCGCCTGCGGAAGCGCATAGAACTTGCCGGGATGCAGCCGGCTCGGGACCAGAAAGTCTCGCGCTCCCTCTGGCGAACTTGCCGTCAGAATGGGCGTCTGGAACTCGGTAAAGCCCTGCTGTTCCATCAGCTTGCGGGTGGCTGAAATGACCTTCGACCGCAGGATCACGTTCTCATGCAGCTTGTCGCGCCTCAGGTCGAGAAAGCGATACCGCAGCCGCGTGTCTTCGGGATAGACCTGGTCGCCGAAGACCTGCAGGGGCAGTTCCTCTGCGGAAGAAAGAACCTCAACGGTCTCGATCCGGACTTCGACGTGGCCCGTTGGGAGACCCGGATTGACGGTTTCAGCGCTCCTCGCTACGACCGGACCGGATACCTTGATCACGCTTTCGGGCCTGACGCGCTCCAGGACAGCGAAATTCTCCGCCCCGGTCTCAATCACACACTGCGTCAGGCCATAGTGGTCGCGCAGGTCGACGAACAGAAGATTTCCGTGGTCCCGCTTGCGATGGACCCAACCGGACAAGGTGACGGATTGGCCGACGTCCTTCTGATCCAGAGCGCCGCAGGAGTGGGTTCGGTAGCTGCTTTTCATTACAAATCGACGATTCCGAGCGGTAAAGCGGCCGCAAATGGACATGCCCCCGGCCTCTTGTCAAGCGGGCGGGACTGGCGCGAAACCCGAACATATCGTGTATACAGCCAACATGACGATGATTACCTCCACCGCCGACCTGAAGACCCTGTGTGACAGCCTGAGGGATGCAGAGTTCGTCACGGTGGATACGGAATTCATGCGGGAAAGCACTTACTGGGCCAAGCTCTGCCTGGTCCAGATTGGCGGCCCCGAGGTGGCGGTCGCGGTCGATCCGCTGGCCCCGGGAATCGACCTGACTCCCCTCTTCCAGCTCATGATCGAGCCGAAACTGCTCAAGGTCTTCCACGCAGCACGCCAGGACCTCGAGATATTCCACCATCTGTCGGGCGAAGTGCCACATCCGATTTTTGATACCCAGGTGGCGGCGATGGTGTGCGGATTTGGCGACTCTGTGGCCTACGATACGTTGGCCTCGCGCCTTGCAGACGCCCACATCGACAAACATTCGCGCTTCACCGACTGGTCGAGGCGCCCGCTTACGGAGCGGCAGGCGGGCTACGCGCTCGCCGATGTCATTCATCTGCGGCCGATCTACGAGAAGCTGTCGGTAATGCTCGAGAAAAATGGCCGACGACACTGGCTTGCCGAGGAAATGGCAATTCTGACCGATCCGGGCACGTATCTGGTCGAACCGACCGAGGCATGGCAGCGCCTGAAGCTCCGAAACCCCAAACCCAGGATGGTGGCCGTCCTCCGGGAGGCCGCGGCCTGGCGTGAGATGGAGGCGCAAGCCAAGGACGTCCCCCGCAACCGAATCCTGCGCGATGAGGCCCTGCTGGAGATCGCTGCACATCCCCCCAAGAATCGCGATGATCTGCTGCGCATTCGTGGATTCCCCAAGGGGCTCGCCGACAGCGCGCGCGGAGACGCCATCATCTCGGCTGTTGCGCGGGGCTTGGCGACGCCGAAAGAAGATCTCCCGGCTCTGGATAGCCGCCCTCAGAAGCCGCAAGGGATTGGTCCCCTTGTCGAGCTCCTCAAGGTCCTGCTCCGCATGAAATGCGAGGAGCACGAAGTCGCTCAGAAGCTAATCGCAAACGTCAACGATCTTGAACAGATTGCTGCGGACGACAACGCGGAGGTGGCGGCGCTTCAAGGATGGCGACGGGATGTATTCGGCGCCGACGCGCTGCGACTCAAACATGGCCGCCTCGCACTCGCTGCAGCCGGACGCCGGGTCAAACTGATCGAAGTGGAGCGCTAGGCGCGACAACGATCCGATGCTCGGCCCCAAGGTGCCGAGCCAGCCGGTTCAGCCTCTTTTGCACGACCTCACCATCGAAGTCGGCAAGGTCCGCCGGTAGGGTCAATGTCAGCGTATCGCCGACCAGTCTCAGCGATGTCCTGGGAAGGAGACCGGGCGCTCCGCCGCTAAGGGTGTGGGCAAGGTTGAGAATGCGGCCAAGCGTAATCGCGCGCTCGACCTCCCGCTCGTCAAGCAACCGGCGTGCTTCGCCGGCCATGACGAAATCCGGGTTGCCCCGGTACCGTTCATAGACCGCCAAGGCAACCAGGGCCCGCCCGCGATGGCCGATCCCGACAAACGGTGCGTGCAGGATACGTACCAAGGCCTGTTCGGCGCGGTAATCCGGATGGCCTCGCCAAGCGATTTCGCTGAGCAGAATTGCGCCCCGGCGCAGTTTTTCGGCTTGCGGGTCTGGTTCGCCGAGAACCGGCGCTAGCCAGTCCAGCAACTCATCGGGATGCGGTGCAAATCGTGAACTTCGCGCCGCTTCATCCTCGCAGAATGCCAGGAAAGGATCGCGTTGCTGCTCGCTGGCGGGCAGATGGCTTTGAACCAGTCCCTCGCGGAGACCGTAACCGCAAAACACGATCTCCTCGGGCGACACCTGGCCGACGAGGCGTTCCAGCACGAGCGCTCCAACGGGTACGGCCCCTGCCCGCTTCGAGGAAACACCCTCCATCGAGGCTAGCGAACCTGGACTGAGCTTGCTCAATACCGACGTGAACTCCGTCAGGTCACGGGCCTTGACCCGATACTCGTGCACGATCTGAAGCGGCGCTTGCCGCTGGCGAATGTGAAGGCGGGCGATCGTCCGCCAAACACCCCCAACGCAATACATCGTCCTTCCCTTGAAACGCGAAAGCCACTCAACCGGACCAAGAATCTGGTCGATCTCGTTCCGCGCAGGAAGCTTGTCGTCGAAGAGCAATGGGCCGAGGGGAAGAGTCGTGGACGTGTCCGGTTTTCCGTTGTCCAGACTGACCAGTTCCAGACTGCCGCCGCCCAGATCCCCCACGATCCCGTTCGCCCCCGGAATGGCAGCAAGCACGCCAAGGGCCGAGTAGTGCCCCTCCTCTTCGCCACTCAAGACGCGAACGCCGATTCCGCAGGTCGATTCGACGGTGTCCACAAACGCGGCACCGTCCTGCGAGTCGCGAATGGCAGCCGTTGCGACCGCCTCAACCGCGCTCACGCCCATCGCCTCGGCCAGCGCGGCGTACCGCCTAAGGGTGTGGAGCGCGAGTTCCGCCGCTTGAGGGTCCAGTCGTCCGCTCTCGCGAACGCCACGACCGAGTCCACACAGAACCTTCTCGTTGAA
>JAYQVF010000203.1:0-5251 GCA_038148335.1 Alphaproteobacteria bacterium
GGATGTCTCCCGCGGCCCCATCATAGCGTTTACCGGTGAACGGCGGGCTACATCATGCCCATGCCGCCCATGCCACCCATACCGCCCATGCCACCCATTCCGCCCATGTCCGGCGGCATGGCCGGCCCGTCCTTTTTCTCGGGACGCTCGGCGATCATGGCTTCGGTGGTGATGATCAGGCTGGCGATCGATGCGGCGTCTTCGAGCGCGATGCGCACGACCTTCGCCGGGTCGATGATGCCTTCCTTGATCATGTCGACGTATTCCTCGGTCTGGGCGTTGAAACCGCGCTTGTTGTCCTTGCCCTCGAGCAGCTTGCCCGCGACCACGGCGCCGTTGACGCCCGCGTTCTCGGCGATCTGCTTCAGCGGGGCCTGTAGCGCGCGCTGAACGATCTGGATGCCGATCGTCTGGTCGTGGTTGTCGCCCTCCATCTTGTCGAGGATCCGGCTGGCGTAAAGCAGGGTCGTGCCGCCGCCCGGGACGACGCCCTCCTCCACCGCGGCGCGGGTCGAGTGCAGCGCGTCGTCGACGCGGTCCTTGCGCTCCTTCACCTCGACTTCCGTGGCGCCGCCGACGCGGATCACCGCAACGCCGCCCGCAAGCTTCGCGAGCCGCTCCTGCAGCTTCTCCTTGTCGTATTCCGAAGTGGTCTCCTCGACCTGCGCCCGGATCTGGTTGCAGCGGTCCTGGATATCCTTCTTCTTGCCGGCGCCTTCTACGATCGTCGTGTCTTCCTTGGTGATCGTGACGGTCTTGGCCTTGCCGAGCATGTCGATGGTGACGTTCTCGAGCTTGATGCCGAGATCTTCCGAGATCACCGTGCCGCCCGTGAGGATCGCGATGTCCTCGAGCTGGGCCTTGCGGCGGTCGCCGAAGCCCGGCGCCTTGACGGCCGCGATCTTGAGGCCGCCGCGCAGCTTGTTGACGACCAGCGTGGCCAGCGCCTCGCCCTCGACGTCCTCGGCGATGATCACCAGCGGCTTCGAGGTCTGGACCACCGATTCGAGCACCGGCAGCAGCGGCTGCAGGCTCGACAGCTTCTTCTCGTGCAGCAGGATGTACGCGTCGTCGAGATCGGCGATCATCTTCTCGGCGTTGGTGATGAAGTACGGCGACAGGTAGCCGCGGTCGAACTGCATGCCCTCGACGACGTCGAGCTCGGTGGCCATGCCCTTGGCTTCCTCGACCGTGATGACGCCTTCCTTGCCGACCTTCTGCATGGCCTCGGCGATGAAGTCGCCGATTTCACGCTCGCCGTTGGCCGAGATCGTGCCGACCTGGGCCACTTCGGCTTCGGTCTTGACCGGCTTGGCCGCCTTCTTGATCTCGGCGACGACCGCCTTCACGGCTTTGTCGATGCCGCGCTTCAGGTCCATCGGGTTCATGCCCGCGGCGACCGACTTGGCGCCTTCGTTGACGATGGCCTGGGCCAGCACCGTTGCGGTCGTGGTGCCGTCGCCGGCCTCGTCGCTGGTGCGGCTCGCGACTTCGCGAACCATCTGGGCGCCCATGTTCTCGAACTTGTCCTCGAGGTCGATTTCCTTGGCGACCGACACGCCGTCCTTGCTGATGCGCGGTGCACCGTAGGACTTGTCGAGAATCACGTTGCGGCCCTTCGGGCCGAGGGTCACTCGCACCGCGTTGGCCAGGGTGTTCACACCCTTGAGCATGCGGTCACGGGCATCGCGGTCGAATTTGACGTCTTTGGCTGCCATGGCTTTTCGAACTCCGGTCGTTTGTTATTTCGGCCTACGGGTCGGACGGGCCTCCTGCCGGGCTAGAACCCCCGAACCCCGTCCTTAGCACTCGGTGCGCCCGAGTGCCAAAACTCGGGGCGGGATATAGTCCCCTGGTTCGCTGTGTCAAGGTGGCCGCCGCGGCGTCCATTATCACTTGACAAGAACGAGTGCTAAATCATTGAAAACGTTATTTTATTGACTTTACTCCTGAAGGCATCACCATGGACGCCGTGTGACGTTCGGTTGAGGTGCCCATGGATCGCAGCATCGATCTTGAACTCAAAGGCTATCGGCTCACGACGGCCGAAATCCTGTACCACCTGCCCGACTACCCCACCCTCCTCCAGTCCTTCTTGTTCCAGAAGTACGACCTGGCGCCGAAGTTTCCGGTCATCTCGTCGTTTCTGGAGTTCTGGGAGCGGGAAATCGAGGCGCGCATTCACTCGGTGAGACTTGCTTCCGCCGGGATCATCGGCGCCGGTGAGATGCGCTTTGTCGACGGGAAGCTGACCCTCCACTGAGGGCCGCTTCCCCGCCGGGGACCTCCTAGGAGAGGATCCCCATGATGTCGGACTCCTTCATGATCAGGAGCTCCTCGCCCTCGATCTTGACCTCGGTGCCCGACCATTTGCCGAACAGGACGCGATCGCCCTTCTTGACGTCCGGCGTGATCAGCTTGCCGCTGTCGTCGCGCGCGCCGGGGCCGACGGCCACGACTTCGCCTTCCTGCGGCTTTTCCTGTGCGGTATCGGGAATGATGATCCCGCCGGCGGTCTTCTGTTCCGATTCGATCCGGCGGACGATCACACGGTCCTGGAGCGGCCTGATTTTCATCTTCTTGTGCCTCAATGGTCCGGTTAGGGGATTAGCACTCGCGTGCCGAGAGTGCTGGGTTGATAGCGGTTTCGCCGCGGCCGAGTCAACCGTGGGCGCGGCCTAGTCGGCGGCGAGCAGTCTGCTTTCCTCGAGTTTGCGTTCGAAGCGGCGGGCGTCGGCCGGATAAAGCCGCACGGTCATCGTCGTCATGCCGTTGCTGTCGTCGCGGGCGACCACGTCGCCGTGTTCGTAGAGCCAGGCGATCGCCTTGCCGTCGCTGCACGGAATGCGGAAGTCGCAGGTCTCGCGCGCCTGCCGCAGGTGCCAGCCGACGAGCTTCAGAAGGGCGTCGCACCCCTTCCCGGTCAGCGCCGAAACCACCGCCGTTTCGGTCGACGTCGCCGCCAGATTGGCGAGCCGTTCCCGCTCCTCCGGGCCCAATAGGTCGGCCTTGTTCTGGACCTCGATCACTGGCGCGCCTTCACGGGTGCCGATCTCCTCCAGGATGTTGAGGACGTCGGCCTTCTGGTGCTCGCGGTCGGGATGCGCCATGTCGCGGACGTGGAGGATGACATCGGCGTCGTGTACTTCCTCGAGCGTGGCGGCGAACGCCGCGACCAGGTCGTGCGGCAGGTTCGAGATGAAGCCGACCGTATCGGACAGGATCACGCGCTCGCCCGACGGCAGGGTCAGGCCGCGCATCGTCGGGTCGAGCGTGGCGAACAGCATGTCCTTCGCCATGACCGACGCATCGGTCAGGCGGTTGAACAGGGTCGACTTTCCGGCGTTGGTGTAGCCGACGAAGGCGACGGTCGGGAACGGCACCTTGCGGCGGCTTTCGCGGTGCAGCGTCCGGGTCCGGCTGACCGTCTTGAGTTCCTTTTCCAGCCGCGTGATGCGTTCCGCGATCTGCCGCCGGTCCGATTCGATCTGCCGTTCGCCCGGACCTCCCATGAACCCGTGGCCGCCGCGCTGGCGTTCGAGGTGGGTCCATGACCTGACCAGCCGGCTCTTCTGGTAGTTCAGCGCGGCAAGTTCGACCTGCAGGCGACCTTCGCGGGTTCGCGCCCGCTCGCCGAAGATTTCGAGGATCAGGCCGGTTCGGTCGATGACCTTGCAGTCCCAGTCGCGTTCGAGATTGCGCTGCTGGCCCGGGGTCAGCGCCGCGTCGATTACGACGATCTCCACCTTGCGATCGTGCAGTTCCCGCTTGAGCGCTTCGACCTTGCCCGATCCCAACAGGGTCGCCGGCCGCGCGGCGTGCATGTTGACGATCTCGGCCATCCGGACGTCGAGGTCGATCGCCTCGGCGAGGCCCACGGCCTCCTCGAGCGCTGCCTCGGGCAGGCGTGCGCTCTCGGCCGCGTCGTGAAAATGCGGATGGATGACCGCGGCGGCGGTCCGCGCCGTACCGGAGCTCGACGACCGTTCCGTCAAGATGGAGTCAGGGGCCTACCCCTCGCCGTCGCCACCCTCCTCGGCCGACGGGTCGAACAACTGGACCGGCTGGGAAGGCATGACCGTGGAAATCGCATGTTTGTAAACAAGCTGTACGTGCCCATCGCGGCGCAGCAACACGCAAAAATTGTCAAACCAACTGATGACGCCCTGGAGCTTCACGCCGTTGACGAGAAACACCGTGACGGGAAGTTTGTTCTTACGAACATGATTTAGGAAGACGTCCTGGACATTTTGAGACTTGTTAGACGACATGGTCGGCGCCTCGTCCTTTCTTTTTCTTTTGCCGCCCCCTTAGGCCGTCGTTTCGCGGCCCACGGCATGTCTGGAAAGCCTGTCGCGCCAGGATTCTAGCCCGCCGACCGAGGCGAATCTACGCTTCGGGTGCTGTATTGGGCCCTGCCGGGCCCTTGCTCACGTTTTCGTGTGATTGCGCTGCAGGTGATCGCCATAGAGGGCAACGAGGCGCCGGGTGACCGACCCTGGCCGGCCATTGCCGATCACCCGGTCGTCGATCTGCACGACCGGCATGACGAAGCTCGTCGTGCTGGTGATGAAGGCCTCGCGGGCGCTCTTGGCTTCTTCGGCGCCGAACGGCCGCTCGATGATCTTGATTCCGCTTTCCGCAGCCAGATCCTTCAGAACCAGCCGGGTGACGCCGCTCAGGATGGCATTGCTCAGTTGCCGGGTCACCAGGTTGCCGTCCTGGTCGACGATCCATGCGTTCGTCGAGGAGCCCTCGGTCACCATGCCATCGCCGTCGACCTGCCAGGCCTCGAAGGCGCCGGCCTCGCGCGCGGCCTGTTTCGCCAGGACGTTGGGCAACAGCGACACCGACTTGATGTCGCAACGTTGCCAGCGGATGTCCGGCACGGTGACCACGCGGACGCCGTTCTCGATGCGTTCGGCGGCGGGCCTGCCGCCGCGTCGCGCCGTCGCCACGACGGCAGGGGTCGCGTCGGCCGGGAAGGCATGGTCGCGCGGCGCCACGCCCCGCGTCACCTGGAGATAGACGATCCCGTTGCGCACCCGGTTGCGGCGGATGACCTCGCGCAGGACGACGTCGAGCGCGCCGCGCGACATCGGTCTGGCGATGCCGAGTTCCGCGAGGCTGCGTTCCAGCCGCACATGGTGCGCCTCGGCATCGATCAGGCTGCCGTCGTCGACGGCGATGACCTCGTAGACGCCGTCGGCAATCTGGTAGCCGCGATCCTCGACGTGAACGCCTGCCGCGT
>JAYQVF010000204.1:0-5218 GCA_038148335.1 Alphaproteobacteria bacterium
TCTCGGCCAGGCCCGCATCGCCGTCGCTGATGACGATGACGCTGGTGCCGGCGTCCGGAATGTCGGCCATGGGAAAGCCGCCGAACACCGTCGCCGCCAGCACGCCGGGCCGGGCCTCGGCCTCGCGGGTCATGTGGATCAGCGTCTTCATCGGCTCGTCGTCCGTCCCCTGGCGCAGCGTCTGGGACAAAAGCGGCGGGTGGCCCCAGGCCATCACCGGGTTCAGCCTGCCCTGCATCGCGCCGACGACGATGCGGCCGACCTGGTCGGCGACCTCGTACATGTCGACGTGGGGATAGGTCTTGTAGCCGATCAGCGCCGTGCAGTTGTCGACCATGTCGGCGGTCAGGTTGCAGTGCAGGTCGCAGGTCACCGCGATCGGCAGGTCGGGCTTGAGGTCGCGCAGGCGCTTCAGCAGCGTGCCCTCGCCGTCGAACACGTGCTCGGCGACCATCGCGCCGTGCAGGTCGAGCAGCGCGAGGTCGACGTCCCTCGCGGCGTCGGTAATGAGCCCGGCCATGTATTCGTAGGCGTCCTTCGTCACCTTGCCCGACGGCATCGCCTCGGTGGCGAGCGGCGTCACGATCTCGGCGCCCAACTCGTCCGCGATCTTCATGTAGGCCGCGATCGGCATCGCCGTGTTCCTGTAGGTCTTGACGACGTCGTGCCCGAGAAACGCGCCCCAGTCCTGAAAGCGCGCCCAGTCCGTCACCACGGGCGAAAAGGTGTTGGTCTCGTGCTTCATCATGGCGATCAGGACGCGCATGACGGGGCCTCCGGTCAGCAAGGAACCAGCCCTGGGGCCGGAAAACGACAACTATTCTCGCCGCATGCGGCGGAGAAACAAGGAGGGGGTTGTCGCCAACCCCCTCCTGTTCAGGTCAACCTGGCAAGCGCGCCGAGGCGCGCCCGTCGAGGGTTACATGTTGTCCCAGCTCAGGGCCGCGACCTCGTTGATGAACGAGGGCCAGCTCGCCCACATTCCCTTGAGGCCTTTCTTGGCGACGCTCAGCTTGGCGAGTTCGAACAGGAAGCCGTTGACCGAGTCCTCGGCGATCTTGCGCTGCGCCGCCTGGATCCATTTCGCCTGATCTTCCGGCGTCGTCGCGGCTTCGAACTTCGCATAGATGTCCCGGAACTCGGGGCTGTCGTACTGCCAGTAATAGTCCGGGTTGGTGTAGTTGTTCACGTCCATCGGCTCGACGTGCGACACGATGGTCAGGTCGAACTGCTTGCCGCGGAACACCTGGTCCAGCCACACCGGCCACTCGACGTTCTCGATGTTGGCGGTGATGCCCGCGTCCTTGAGCATTTCGGCGATGACCTGGCCGCCGTTGCGGGCATAGCCGACCGGCGGCAGCTTGAGCGACAGGGTCAGGTTCTCCTGGCCGGCTTCCTTCAGCAGCGCCTTGGCCTTGTTCACGTCGTGCGGATACATCCCCGTCAGGTCGACGTAGGTCGCGTTATGCGGCGCGAAGTGCGACCCGATCGGCGTGCCGTAGCCGAACATCGCGGCATCGACCAGCGCCTGGCGGTCGATCGCGTGCATGATGGCGCGGCGCACCCGAACGTCGGAAAGCGGGCCCGCCTTGTTGTTCATGGTCAGGATCGTCTCGCCTTCGGTCGTGCCCTCGAGCGCCGTGAAGTTCGGGTCTTTCTTGAACTGCTCGAACAGTTGCGGCGCGGCCAGGTTCACCATGTAGTCGAGGTCGCCGGCCAGCAGGGCGTTGACCTGCGCGTTGCCGTCGTTGATGAAGCGAAACTTGGCCTTCTTCATCTTGATGTTGGCGGCATTGCGGTAGTCGGCGAACAGTTCGAGATCGACCGAGTCGCCCTTGGTCCAGCGCACGAACTTGTAGGGACCGGTACCGATCGGGTTGGTGCCGTTGTTCTCGGCCGAGGCGGGGTCGATGATGGCGCCGGTCGATTGCGCCAGCTTGAAGAGGAAGAGCGCGCTCGGCGAATCGAGCGACATCACGACGGTGCTGTCGTCGGGCGTCTCGATCGCGTTGATCGCCTGGTACATCGCCTTCTGCTTGTTGCCGCTCTTTTCCGCGGCCGCGGCTTCGACGGAGAACCTCACGTCGGACGACGTAAAGGCCGCCCCGTCGTGGAACTTCGCGCCCTTCACCAGGTTGAAGGTGTAGGTCTTGCCGTCCGGCGAAATCGTCCAGCTGGTCGCGAGCATCGGGCCGATGACGCCCTGTTCGTCGATGCGCACGAGGCTTTCGAAGATGTTGTACATCGTCACTTCGCTGATCGCGGCCGCGGCGCCCTGGGTCGGATCGAGACCGGGTGCGGGTTCCAGCGTCATGCCGATCGTGACGGAGTCTTTCATCTGCGCCTGTGCGGCGAACGGCACCAGGGCCGTTGTCGCCAGGGCGGCAGCAACGAGTAGCTTTCTCATGAGTGTCTCCCTAAAGCGCCCGACGCGGCGGGCTTGTTCTGATCGTGCGCCGAACCCCTGCGGCCGGGCCGATGGCCGAAACTATAGCACCGCGGCCCGCCGTCCGAACCCTCAAAGGTCGTGGATTAGGGCAATGTGAAGCTGCTAGGTTGCCGGGCAACCAAGGCAGGGCCCATGAAAACGGCGCAAAACCTCATCGGCGGGACCTGGCGGCCCGCCGCGGACGGCCGTACGGTCGACCTCTACAACCCCAGCATCGGCGCGGCTTTCGCGGCCGTCGCGCGCAGCGGCGCGGGCGAGATCGACGCCGCGGTGGCCGCCGCCCGGGCCGCCTTCGAAACCCACTGGGCGAAGACGCCCGCCGTCGAGCGCGGCCGCCACCTGGCCCGGCTCGGCGCCCTGATGGCCGCATCGGCCGAGGAACTCGCCGAGCTCGAATCGCGCGATACCGGCAAGCCGCTCAAGCAGTCGCGCGTCGACGCCGTCGTCGCCACCCGCTATTTCGAGTTCTACGCCGGCGCCGTTGACAAGCTGATGGGCGACACCATTCCGTTTCTCCCCGGACACCAGGCGCTGACCATCCGCGAGCCGCACGGCGTCACCGGCCACATCATTCCGTGGAACTATCCGCTGCAGATGGGCGCGCGCACCATCGCGGCGTCGCTGTGCGCGGGCAACGCGCTGGTTCTCAAACCGGCCGAGGAGGCGTGCCTCACCGTGATCCGCATGGCCGAGCTCGCGCTCGAGGCCGGCCTGCCGCCCGACGTCGTCAACGTCGTGACCGGCTACGGCGAAGAGGCGGGCGCCGCCTTGGCGGCGCATCCCGGCCTCGATCACGTGTGCTTCACCGGCTCGCCCCAGGTCGGCGCGCTGGTGCAAAAGGCCAGCGCCGATCACAACCGCAGCGTCACGATGGAACTCGGCGGCAAGTCGCCGCAGATCGTCTTCGCCGACGCCGACTGGGACAAGGCGCTCCCCGTGGTGACCGGCGCCATCGTCCAGAACGCGGGCCAGACCTGTTCCGCCGGCAGCCGCCTGCTGGTCGAACGCGGCATCTACGACGCCTTCGTCGCCGCCGTCGCCGACCGCTTCGGCAAGATGAAGGTCGGCGCCTGGGACCAGGACCTCGATTGCGGTCCGCTGATCAGCGAGGCCCAGCGCGGCCGCGTCGAGACCTTCATGCAGGCCGCCGCCGCCGACGGCATCCCGGTGCTCGCGCAGGCAACGATCGACGACGCCGCGCCGAAGGACGGCTACTACGTCGTGCCGACGCTCTACGGCCCGGTGCCGCGCGGCAACAAGCTCGCCCGCGAGGAAGTCTTCGGCCCCGTGCTCTCGGCCATCCCGTTCGACGACGAGGCCGACGCGATCCGCCTCGCCAACGACACCGAATACGGCCTCACCGCCGGCGTCTGGACCGAGAACGGCGGCCGCCAGATGCGCCTCGGCAAGGCGCTCCGCTGCGGCCAGGTCTTCGTCAACTGCTACGGCGCCGGCGGCGGCGTCGAACTGCCCTTCGGCGGCGTCAAGCGCTCCGGCTTCGGCCGCGAAAAGGGCATGGAAGCCCTGCACGACCTGACCGTCTGCAAGACCGTCATCCTGAAGCACGACTGAGCGTCGACGGGGCCCAACAACACGCTCATCCTGAGGAGCGGCGCGCCAGCGCCGCGTCCCGAAGGACGGTGGACGAGTGATGTGCAAGAAAGCGCCGGAACGTCCTTCAGCCTTGTCCGGCGGCGCGCTGGCGGTGAAAAGCTGTCATGCCCACGGCGACGAGTTCTCAACAGCCTGCGGGCGCATCCCTGAAGGGCCAGCGCGCCCATGATAGGCGCTTGATCGCGACGATCCAATGGTTGAGGAGTGCGGGGAACGGGATTCGAACCCGTACGAGAACTCGTCTCAACCGCTTTTCAGGCGGTCCCGTCTGCCAATTCCGGCATCCCCGCCACAGCCCAATCTCGGTATGGAGGGAACAGGCTTGTTTTCCGGCATTGGCGGTCAGCGGCGCGCAACGTTCAATGCGGGCTTGTCAGGGCCGGCGAAATGGTGCGCCATGCGCCCCGGGCTGAAAGGGTGTGCAGCATGAGACTCGCCAACAAAACCGCCATCGTCACCGGCGCCGCCTCGGGCTTCGGTGAAGGCATCGCCAAAAGATATGCAGAAGAGGGCGCCAAGGTCGTCGTCGCCGACCTCAACGACAAGGAAGGCGCGCGCGTCGTGTCCGAGATCGAACGGGGCGGCGGCGTCGCCAGCTACGTGCACGCCGACGTCTCGCGCGGCGACGATACCGCGGCGATGATCGCGCACGCCGTCGCAACCCACGGCGGACTCGACATCCTCGTCAACAACGCCGGTTGGGCCTATTCCAACCGGTCCAGCCTCAAGGTCACCGAGGACGAGTTCGACAAGGTCTTCGCCGTCAACGTGAAGAGCCTCTATCACGCGGCGATCCACGCCGTGCCCGAACTGCGCCGCGAGGGCCGCCAGGGCGTCATCATCAACGTCGCCTCGACCGCCGCCGTGCGCCCGCGCCCCAATCTCACCTGGTACAACGCGACCAAGGGCGCCGCCGTCGTCATCACCAAATCCCTCGCGCTCGAACTCGCGCCCGACATCCGCGTCTGCGCCATCAACCCGGTGATCGGCGAAACCGGCCTCACGTCTACCTTCATGGGCATGCCGGACACGCCCGAGAACCGCAAGGCGTTCCTCGCCGGCATCCCGATGGGCCGCTTCTCGACCCCGCTCGACATCGCCAACGCCGCGCTGTTCCTCGCCAGCGACGAAGCCAACTTCCTAACGGGTGTGTGT
>JAYQVF010000205.1:0-5173 GCA_038148335.1 Alphaproteobacteria bacterium
TCCTCCACCCAAAGCGGCTTATTCCTCTGTTGGCCCTGCTCGTGTCCGCGGTGCCGTACGGCCCGTCTTGGAGCCAGGCCGTTCAGACCATCGCCGCCGTGGTCAACGACGAGATCATCTCGAACTACGACCTCGAGCAGCGAATCCGCCTGGTCGTTTCGACATCTGGTGCCGATCCCTCCGAAAGGGTAGCAGACCAGCTTCGATCCCAGGTTCTGAATGGCTTGATCGACGAACGGCTCCAGCTCCAGGAAGCAGGCCGGCTCAACATCAGGGTCTCGGAGAATGAGATTGCCGGCGCAATCGCTTTCATCGAGGAACAGAACCAGATGCCGGAAGGCAATCTTGAGCAAATCCTCTCGTCCCGAGGAACCTCCATCGACACCCTACACGACCAACTTCGTGCGCAGATCGCGTGGAGCAAGGTTGTCGGCCAGCGGCTCCGCCCCAGGGTCGTCGTCGGGGAAGATGAGATCAACACGTTGATCGAGAGGCTCAAGTCGACCGGGCGCGTGGAGCACCTGACAAGCGAGATATTCCTCGCGTTTCCCGATCAAAACCCTCAGACCAAGCGGGACGTGATCGCCAACGCCCAGGCCCTGGTAGAGCAACTCCGCGAGGGCGCTTCGTTTCCAATTCTGGCGCAGCAGTTCTCCCAGTCAGTGTCTTCGTCCGATGGCGGCGACCTCGGCTGGATTACCAACGCAGAACTGCCCGAACGGGCCGGCGCAGCAATCGAAACGTTGGCGGACAACGCGATCAGCGACCCCATCCAAACCCGCGACGGCGTATACATCCTCCAGGTGAGGCAGCGACGCCAGTTCGCTGCGATCGATCCAAATCAGGTTACCGTTTCCCTCAAACAGATATTCGTGCCTGTTCCGGCCAATGCCGACGACAGCTCGGTCGAAAGCCAGGCGGCGCTGGCCCGGACTGTCAAAGGTACGGCAGCGGGCTGCGAGGACTTCGATGCCCTCGCGAAAGAGATGGGAACACCGGAGTCCGGCGACTTGGGCACCGTCAAGGCCGCGGACATGCCCGTTCAATTCCGTGAGGCCATTCTGTCCCTGGCTGTAGGACAACCAAGCGATCCGATCCGCACCGACGACGGGTTCCATGTCCTGATGGTGTGCGACCGTCAGCAGCCGGAAGTTCCGGAACCCGATCGACAGGCGATCGAGACTTCGATCGGACAAGCCCGCCTCTCGATGCTGGCCCGGCGATACCTGCGCGACCTGCGGCGAGACGCGGTCGTCGATATTCGATGACATCGCTATCCCCCGGACCGGCTACGGCCGTGACGATGGGGGAACCGGCCGGTATCGGGACAGAGGTCACGCTCAAGGCATGGCTGCATCGTAGCATTGCGGGTCTGGATCCATTCTTCCTGATCGGCGATATCGAGCATGTTAAGAAGACCGCGCGGGACCTATCCTTGCCGGTTGAGCTGATCCCGATTTCCAACCCTGACCAAGCCGCGCGAACCTACGAAAAGGCTCTACCCGTCCTACAGGTTCCACTCGCGGTACCCGCCGTGCCAGGGTTGCCTGACCCGACGAACGCTCCCACTGTCCAGAAGTCAATCGAGCGGGCCGTTGAATTTGTCCGCCATGGTGCAGCAAACGCGGTGGTGACGAATCCCATTCAGAAATCCGCGCTCGCGGCGGCGGGATTCCGGTTTAGCGGACATACGGACTATCTCGCGCACCTGACCCAATCCTCCAGCGCCGTCATGATGCTCGCCTCGCGGCACCTTCGGGTGGTTCCCTTGACGGTCCATGTCGCCCTTCGGAACGCCATCGAGAGTCTGAGCCCGGACCTTATCGTATCGACGATCCAGGTCACGCATGCTGCTCTTCGGCAAGATTTTGGCATTCCTTGCCCGCGTATCGCGGTCGCCGGGCTGAATCCGCATGCGGGCGAAGAAGGTATCTTTGGCATCGAAGAACGCCTGATTCTCGACCCCGCGCTTGCCGAACTGCGGGACATGGGAATCGCAGTTGATGGGCCGCGACCCGCCGACACGATGTTCCACGAGGCGGCTCGCCGCAGCTACGACGTTGCGATTTGCATGTATCACGACCAGGCCCTGATCCCCATCAAGACGCTGGATTTTCATGGCGCGGTCAATACGACACTGGGACTGCCGATCGTCAGAACCTCACCCGATCACGGAACCGCTCTGGACATTGCAGGCCGGGGTGTCGCGGATCCTTCGAGCTTCATCGAAGCGATCCGCATCGCGCAGGAGATCGCCCGGCGCCGGGCATCCCGGTCTTGAGCGATTCTTCCGCCCTCCCGCACCTACGGGATGTCATTCGCGCGCATGGACTCGATGCGCGCAAAGCCCTCGGCCAGCACTTCCTGCTCGACATGAACCTTCTGAGGCGCATCGTGCGCGTCGCCCGGATCGCGCACGACAGCACGGTATACGAAGTCGGCCCGGGGCCCGGCGGACTGACACGTGCGCTACTTGAAAGCGGTGCGAGGGTCGTGGCCGTGGAAGCCGACGCCCGGTGCGTCGAGGCGCTGCAGTATCTTCGTAACGCATTTCCCGACCGCCTCCGCGTGATACACGGTAACGCTCTTGAGACCGCAGAAGCGGATTTCGTGCCGAGGAACGCCGTCGTCGTATCGAACCTGCCCTACAACGTCTCTACGGTACTTCTCGTGAAATGGCTGACTGCAGAGCCGGCTCCCTTCGCGGAAATGACGTTGATGTTTCAGAAGGAAGTCGCGGAACGCCTCATCGCGACACCGGGAAGAAAAGCCTACGGACGAATCAGCGTGCTGGCGCAATGGCGCTGCGTGGTCAGGCGCGAATTCGACATACCGGCATCAAGTTTTGTTCCACCGCCCAAAGTAGCCTCGACTCTGGTGCGCCTTACGACGCGCTCCAGCCCGATTCCGGTACCGGTCGCGGCCCTCGAACGGGTCACTGCCGCAGCGTTCGGACAACGTCGGAAAATGCTCCGCGCTAGTCTCAGGTCCATATTGCCGGACCCTGTTAGTACATTGAAATACATTGATATTTCGCCTACGGCCCGGGCAGAGGAACTCGCTGTTTCGGACTTCTGCGCGATCGCTCGCGTCCTCAATGGCACCTAGAACTATTTTAGCGAACGCACGAATTCGCTCAGGCCGGTCTGTCGCTGCCGGCGCAGGCGTTCCGCACCGATAATCGTCTGCAGTTGGACCATCGCATCGTCTACGTCGCTATTGATGAGTACATAGTCATACTCGTGCCAATGGCTGATTTCCGCCATCGCCTTTGCCATGCGGCTGTGCACGACCTCGTCGCTGTCAAGCCCCCTCGCCTTGAGCCTGCGGCCAAGCTCGGTGAGAGATGGCGGCAGGATGAATACCGTCACGACATCCTCGCGCACGTTTTCGGTCAGCTGCTGCGTGCCCTGCCAGTCGATGTCAAACAGCACACACTTTCCCGAGGCCAGGGCATCGGCAACTGGTCGGGCCGGCGTCCCATAGTGATTGCCGAAGACTTCGGCGTGTTCCAGAAATTCGCCGCTGTCGATCATCGAATAGAACGTCTCGGCGGTAACGAAATAGTAGTCCTTGCCCTCGATTTCGTTCGCCCGCGGCGGGCGAGTCGTCGCCGATACCGACATCACGAACTCGGGGTCGCTTTGCAGTACCAGGCGCGCAAGTGTCGTCTTGCCAGCGCCCGACGGGGACGAGAGCACAAGCATAAAGCCCCGACGCTTGATGGTTGAAGCCGCGCTACTCAACGTTCTGAACCTGTTCCCGGAAACGGTCGATGACGACCTTCAGATCGAGGCCTACCGCGGTCAGCGCGGGATCGCCCGCCTTCGAACACAGGGTATTCGCCTCTCTGTTGAACTCCTGACACAGAAAATCGAGACGTCTCCCGATCGGCTCCGAAGCTGCCAGCCCCTCTAGGGCAGCATCCACATGGGTCCGAAGACGCTGGATTTCCTCCGTCACGTCCGCCTTTACCATCAACACGGCAATTTCCTGGGCGAGGCGTTCCTCTGGCAGGCCGGGGCGATCCGCCAGCAAATCATCGATCTGCCTGTTCAACCGGTCGCGAAACGATTCCTGTCGCGTCGCGGCAAGGGTTTCGGCCTGCTCCACGAGACGGACGATGGTATCGAGATGGTCCCGCAAGTCGGTTTCGATCCGCATTCCTTCCCGGACCCTCGAGTCTCTAAGGCTCTCGATCGCGTCCTCGAGGGTCTCGACGATCGCAAGGTCGCGCGCTTCGATTTGCTCGGGCGCCGTATCGGGCTCGGTCAACTCGAGCACGCCACGAAGCGCCAGGACACCGTCGAGTCGCGCTTCAGTCGTGCCGGGTTTCCCGCGCAACGCCGCCAACTCGCGCAACACTTGTCCCAACACCTCCTGGTTGACCCGCAGTTCCTGAGCCGCGCCACGTTGCTCGAACTGCAACCCGACCTGAATGTTGCCTCGAGAAAACCGCGCGGCGAGAGACTTGCGGACATTGGCGTCGACTTCGTCGAAGCCCGACGGCAGCCGCGAACGAACGTCAAGGCCCCGTCCGTTGACGCTCTTCATCTCCCAGGTCCATTGAAATGCACCGCTCCGCCCTTCAACGCGGGCGAAGCCGGTCATACTAGAGATTGGCACAGCCGTAGGTTCCGACCATCTTGTTGCAGCGGCCCAATCTAGAGAGCGTCCCGCCACGCAACAAGGCTTCAGTCCTGTCCGTCGCGGATACGGCGCCAACGGCGAACGTTGCGCTGATGCTCATCGAGAGTCTCGGCAAAAGCATGACCGCCGCTTCCATCTGCGACGAAGTACAGCTCGTTGGTCTGATCAGGTCTCAGCACTGCCGCGAGCGACGCCTTGCCGGGATTTGCAATCGGCGACGGCGGAAGTCCCGACACGCGGTAGGTGTTGTACGGAGACTCGATCGCAAGGTCCTCGCGCGTGAGGCGTCGGCCAAGCGACGTCCCTCTTGCAATGGCGTAGACCACTGTAGGATCGGACTGGAGCCTCATGCCTCGCTTCAGTCGGTTGACAAAGACTCCGGCAATGCGTGCCCTCTCGGCAGGAATCGCCGTCTCTTTCTCTACAATGGAGGCCAAGACAAGCGCCTCTTCCGGTGAATCGAGGGGGTATCCCTCGGCGCGCACAGCCCACAGTCTCTCCAGCTCATCGCGAAGCGCCCGCT
>JAYQVF010000206.1:0-1198 GCA_038148335.1 Alphaproteobacteria bacterium
GTGCGCATGGTGCGCGCGGTGCTGCCGGCGATGCGGCGCCAGAAGTACGGCCGCATCGTCAACGTCGCCGGCAACACCGGCCGCCAGCCCCACCCGCGCCTGTTGCCGGGGTCGACGACCAACGCGGCGCTGCTGTCGTTCACCAAGGGCCTGTCGGAAGAGATCATGCGCGACGGCGTCTACATCAACGCGCTGCAGCCCGGTCCGACCCAGACCGAGCACTGGGACAAGCTGATGGCCAACCTGTCGCGCCGCACCGGCTTTTCGCCCAAGGCCTTCGAGAAGGAATTCATGAAGGAGATCCCGATGCGCCGCGTCGCCGCGCCGATCGAAATGGCGCGGCCCGTGATCTTCATGGCGAGCGACCTCGCGAGCTACATGACCGGCCGCTCGATCATCGTCGACGGCGGCTGGACGAAGGACCTGGCGTAGGTAACAAAAAGCGCCCGTGCCGGCGGCACGGGCGCTTATGTTCGTGGCCGAAGTCTAAACGCCTACGCCTTCGGGTACTGCCCGATGTCCTCCTTGCTGAGGCGGAACTTGAGCGACGGGCGGCTCAGGATGCCGTCGTACCATTCGCCCAGCACCGGGAAGTCCTTCTTCCAGTCCCACTCGCCGTCGCCCGGCTCGAGCTTGCAGTCGGTGATCGGGTTGCGCAGCGACAGATAGGACAGGCCGCCCGCCGTGGTGACGTGGGCGATGTGGAAGACCTTCGGGTTCTTGAGCCAGCCCTTGGCGTCCTCGTTCAGGAGCTTCAGCGCCAGCATGATCTTGCGCCGCTCGCGCAGCATGTAGGCGGTATTCCACACCGACTTGTCGCGCCAGCTCTCGACCCGGATCAGGGTCGTCGCATCGAACACGCCGTCGGACGTGATCATCTGGCGGCGCACTTCCCACTGGCTGTCGTCCTTGGGGAACAGCGGTGCCGTCTTGTTGAACGAATCGAGGTATTCGCAGATCAGCAGGCCGCCGAACAGCGGCTTGCCGTCGTCCATGATGAAGGACGGCACCTTGCCGAGCGGGTTGTACTTCCAGATCTCGGTGTCCTCATCGAAGGGCACCTGGCGCTCCATGTGCAGCTTGTCGAGGACGCCGGCCTCGTAGGCGGTGACCAGCACCTTGTGGATGTAGTCGGGGTTGGGCGTGAAGATGAGCTTCATGTCGGTTCCTTGTCGTTGGCGCCGCAGGGCGGCGCGGA
>JAYQVF010000206.1:1298-5161 GCA_038148335.1 Alphaproteobacteria bacterium
AACAAGCCGTTAGAGGGAGGTTTCCGACATGGCGAAAGAGATTCTCGTGGCCTATGGCGTCGACGTCGACGCGGTGGCCGGCTGGCTGGGATCGTATGGCGGCGAGGATTCGCCGGACGACATCTCGCGCGGCATGTTCTCGGGCGAGGTCGGCACGCCGCGCCTGCTCGACCTGTTCGACCGCTGGAACATCAAGACGACCTGGTTCATTCCCGGCCACTCGATCGAGACGTTTCCGAAGGAAATGAAGGAAGTGCACCTGCGCGGCCACGAGATCGGCGTGCACGGCTATTCCCACGAAAACCCGATCGCGATGACGCGCGAGCAGGAAACCGCCGTCCTCGACAAGTGCATCGACCTGATCAAGAAGCTGACCGGCAAGAAGCCGCGCGGCTACGTCGCGCCGTGGTGGGAGTTCTCGAACGTCACCAATGAACTGCTGCTCGAGCGCGGCATTCTCTACGATCACTCTCTGATGCATCACGACTTCATTCCTTATTACGTGCGGGTCGGCGATTCGTGGACGCTGATCGACTATTCGAAGAAGCCCGAGGAGTGGATGAAGCCGCTCAAGCGCGGCAAGGAAACCGACCTCGTCGAGATTCCGGCGAGCTGGTATACCGACGACCTGCCGCCGATGATGTTCATCAAGAAGGCGCCGAACTCTCACGGTTTCGTCAATCCGCGCGACATCGAGGAGATGTGGCGCGATCAGTTCGACTGGGTCTACCGCGAATACGACTATGCGGTGTTCACCATGACGATCCATCCCGACGTCTCGGGCCGGCCGCAGGTCCTGATGATGCACGAGCGCCTGCACGAGCACATCCGCCGCCACCCCGGCGTGCGCTTCTGCACCTTCGAGGAAATCGCGAGGGACTTCATCAAGCGCAGCCCGCGCAAGAAGGGCGGCAAGAAGAAGTAGGTTCGGTCAAACGCGAAGCCCTCTCCCGGAAACGGGAGGGGGTTTCGTCTTTCCGGAAGAGAGAGCAAGCACCATGTGCGGCCTTTGCGGCATTCTCGGTCCCGACGAGCACTGGACCGATTCGGACGCGACGCTGAAGCAGCGGACCGGCGCGGAGACGCGCCGACGGGAGCGCGCGCACCAGGTCGCACTGACCAACCGCATCCTCGGGCACTACGGGCTCAAGATGGCGGATTGGCAGGGGACGGCTTTCGTCGTCTCCAACCGCACCGGCGCCAGCGAGGTGATCGATCACTTCGCGGCGCTGTGGCCGACGGCCGAAAAGATGGCCAAGAAGACCTGCGACCCGCTCGACCCCGGCCTGATCGCGGCGCTGCGCCGGTCATGAGCCGCTACGCCGAATACCTGCCGGTCAACGTCATCACCGGCTTCCTCGGCTCGGGCAAGACGACGCTGCTGAAACGCCTACTGGAATCGCCCGACCTTGCCGACACCGCGGTCCTGATCAACGAGTTCGGCGAGGTCGGGCTCGACCATCATCTCCTTGAGCAGGTCGACGAGAACATCGTCATGCTGCAGTCGGGTTGCCTGTGCTGCACGGTGCGCGACGACCTTGCGACCTCGATGCGCGACCTGTGGGAGCGCCGCGCCGCCGGCGAGTTCGGCTTCCGCCGCCTGGTCGTCGAGACGACCGGGTTGGCCGACCCGGCGCCGATCATCTACACGCTGATGGCCGATCCGGTGATCCGCTATCACTTCCGCCTGGGCAACATCATCACCACGATCGACGCGGTGAACGGGCTGAAACAGCTCGCGCGCCAGCCCGAATCGGTCAAGCAGGCGGCGGTCGCCGACCGCATCGTCCTGACCAAGACCGACATTTCGGACAAGGACGAGGCCGCCCTGCGTGCCCGCCTGCGCGAGCTCAACCCGGCGGCGCCGATCCTGCGCGCCCAGGACAGGACGGCGCCCAGGAAGCTGCTGACCAACGACCTTTACGATCCGAAGTCGAAGACGAAGGAGGTCGCCCACTGGATCGACGCCGAGGCCTTCGCCGACGAGCATCACCACGGTCACGACGTCAACCGTCACGACGAACACATCCATTCGTTCTGCCTGATCTACGACCGGGAAATCGACTGGACCGCGTTCGGGGTGTGGCTGACCATGCTGCTGCAGGCGCACGGCGAAGATGTGCTGCGGGTCAAGGGCCTGCTCAACGTCAGGGGCATGCCCGGGCCGGTCGCCATCCACGGTGTCCAGCACGTCGTCCACCCGCCGGTCCACCTCAAGCGCTGGCCCGACGGCGACCGCCGTTCCTGTATCGTCTTCATCGTCCGCGACCTCGACCGCCAGGCCATCGAGGCATCGCTGGCCGCCTTCAACGGCCTCGCCGAAGGGCGCGACGCCGCGGCCTGACTCCCGGAACCCGGCAGCCGGGTGCTATAACCGGGCATGGATTTTAGTACCCTTACCGCGGCCGCGTTGGGCCGCGCGATGCGCGACAAAAAGACCGACCCGGTCGAGGTCGCCGACTTTTTCATCGACCGGATCGCCACGGCCGAGGACCAGTCGGTCTTCATCACCGTCACCGCCGAGCGCGCGCGTGAGGAGGCCAAGGCCAGCGCCGTACGCTACGCCAAGGGCCATCCGCTTGGCCCGCTCGACGGCGTGCCGGTAGCGTGGAAGGACTTGGTCGACGTGCGCGGCGCGCCCACGACCTGCGCCTCCGACATCTACCGCCAGCGCCCCCCGGCCGACGACGATGCGCCGATCGTCAAGAACTGCGCCGCCGCCGGTATGGTGGTGCTGGGCAAGGTCAACCTGACCGAGTTCGCCTTCTCCGGCCTCGGCCTCAACCCGCACTACGGAACGCCGGTGAACCCGCATGGCGCGGATACGCCGCGCGCGCCGGGCGGCTCGTCGTCCGGCTCGGCGGTCGCGGTCGCAGCGGGCCTCGCCCCGGTCGCCATCGGCACCGACACCGGCGGTTCGGTGCGCATCCCTGCCGCGTTCAACGGTCTCGTCGGCTACAAGTCCTCGCAGGGGCACATCAGCAAGGAGCGGGTGCAGCCGCTGTCGCTGACGCTCGATACCATCGGGCCGCTCGGCAAGTCGGTCGAGGATTGCGTGCTGATGGAGCGCGCCCTGCGCCGCGCGCTGGTCGTCGTGCCGCGCGCGGCCGGCCTGGGCGATCTCAAGATTGTGGTGCCGGAGAACCAGGTCTTCGAAGAGGCGCAGGACGCCGTCGTGGCGAATTTCGAGGCCGCGCTGGCCAGGCTCGCGGATGCAGGCGTGCGCGTCGAACGCCGCCGGTTCGACGTGTTCGACGCGATGATCGAGTCTTCCAACCGCCACGGCACCCTGGCGACGGCCGAAGCGTTCTACAGCCTCGGGCCAATTCTTGACGGCGCTGACGGCTCCCGCATCGACCGGCGGGTCGCCGCGCGCATCGAACGCGGGCGCACCCAGACCGCCGCCGACTACGTTGCCATCGTCGAGACGCGGCGGGCGCTGAACCGACGGCTCGGCGCCGAGATGGAGGGGCCGGTGTTCCTCGCCATGCCGACCGTCGCCATCACCGCGCCCGAGATCGCGCCGCTCGACGCGGACGATGACCTGTTTCACCGCACCAACCTCACGGCGCTGCGCAACACCATGATCGGCAACTACTTCGACCTGCCGGGGTTCTCGCTGCCCTCGGGGGCCGATGCGCGCGGCCTGCCGACCGGCATCCTGTTCAACGCCTATAGCGGCCAAGACGAACTCCTGATGTGCTACATGCAGAGCATCGAAAAGGTGCTGAAGGGCTGACGCGATGGCCGATGCCGAACCCGGAATCGCCGGCGGCCTCTACGAGGCCATCCCAGCCCTGCCCGATCTGGTCTCGGCGCGGCGCTACTGGGAGTCGGTCGGCGAACCGATCGGCGCCCCCCGA
>JAYQVF010000207.1:0-5139 GCA_038148335.1 Alphaproteobacteria bacterium
GTCGACAGTGGCGCCCTTCAAGGCCGACCACCCGATGTTCAAGAACGTGGCGCCATTCGTCATGCAGAACTCGACCAAGGTTGGGACGCTCGACATGCTGCTCAATGCCGGCGTTTTCCATAATGAGATGACGCGCCAGTCGCTGGAGCGCGGCATGCCGATCCTGGGTTCGTCGGCAAACACCTCGCTGACAGGATCGAAGTATGAGCTCGACGACATCGACCCGCCGGTTCTGGAAGCGGGCAATATCCTGATCGACGGCGGTCGCTCCAAGTACGCGAACGATGAAGGCCGGTCGTCCACGATCATCGATTTTCGTGATTTCAAGACCATCCGCGTCGGGGTCTGCTACGACCAGCTCTGCGAGATCTTCCTCAAGTTCAAGATCGACCTGAAGCAGATCGGCATGGCCGCCTGACCGGTACCCGGATTTCGGGATACAAAAAAAGGGCCGCGAATGCGGCCCTTTTTCGTTGTCTGGTTCGGCACGCCTACTCGGCGGCCTCCGCGGCGGCGGCGGCCTGCTTGCGCTCCTGCGACAGCCACCACTGGGTGATGCGGCCGCCCAGCTTTTGCCCGGTCAGGCGCTCGGCGATCAGCACCGCGCGGCGCAACCCGCGCACGTCGACACCGGTCTCATAGCCGCTCTCGTTGAGCATGAAGGCGAGATCCTCGGTCGCCAGGTTG
This sequence comes from Alphaproteobacteria bacterium, assembly GCA_038148335.1. Taxonomy (GTDB): domain Bacteria; phylum Pseudomonadota; class Alphaproteobacteria; order SHVP01; family SHVP01; genus CALJDF01. The sequence goes on from JAYQVF010000207.1 coordinate 688, forward strand.
CCGGCGGCGCCCGGCGCGAACGGACAGCCACCGAGGCCGCCGATCGAGGTGTCGAATTCCCGCACGCCTTCCTGCAGGGCGACCCAGGCGTTGGTCAGGCCCATGGCCCGCGTGTCGTGGAAGTGGACGATCAGCTTGTCGACGCTCACCTCCTTGGCCACCGCGGTGATGATGTCCTTGGTCAACTGCGGCGAGCCCGAGCCGATGGTGTCGGCGATGGCGATCTTGTCGGCGCCGGCCTCGGCCAGCTTGACCGCCAGGTCGACCACCACCTTGACCGGGACCGCGCCCTCGTACGGGCAGCCCAGCGCCGTAGAGACGTAGGCGCGGGCGTCGAGTCCGTCCTTCTTGGCGCGGCCGATCAGGCCGCTGAGGTTCTTCGTGGCCTCGTCCAGCGTCATCCGGATGTTGGCCATGTTCATCTTCTCGGTCGTGGCCAGCGCCACCGCCACCGACTTGACGCCTGCGCCCATGGCGCGCTCGTAGCCCTTGTCGTTGAACAGCAGGCCCGAGTAGTAGACCTTGTCCTTGGCTGGCAGCTGCGGAAACAGTTCCGCCGAATCGGCCATCTGCGGTACCGCCTTGGGCGAAACGAAGGACGTCGCCTCGAAGGAGCGCACGCCCGCGTCGACCAGCGCCTGGCAAAGCTCGAGCTTGCCCTCGGTGGGCACGTATTTCGGCTGAATCTGCAGCCCGTCGCGCAGGCCCACTTCGTTGATGATGACTTTGTCGCTCATGATCGATGTCCTCTAGCCGATGGTTCCGTCGGCGCGGAGCTTGGCGATCTCCGCGTCGCTTTTTCCCAGCATATCACGCAGGACCTCGTCCGTATGCTCGCCCAGGGTCGGCGGCGAGGACCAGCTGTCCTCATGGTCGCTGAGCTTCACCGGGTTGCCCGGGACGCGGAAGCTGCCGCCCTGCGAATGCGGAATTTCGACGACCATGTTGCGGGCCAGAACCTGCTCGTCGCTCAGCGCATGTTTGAAGTCGTTGACCGGCGCGTGCGGAATGCGCGCCTTCTCAAGCAGCGGCAGCCAATGCTCGGCCGGCTCCTTCTCGAAATGTTCCTGGACCCGGTCGTTGATGATCTTCTGGTCGCGCAGGCGCGCCGGCTGGGTCGTGTACTCGGGATTGCGCAGGAAGTCGTCGTCCAGCATGTCGACCAGCGCCTGGAAGAAGTTGTCGGTGATGATCGCCAGCACGACGGAACGGGTCTTGGTCCTGAACACGTCGTAGGGGACGTGCACGAAGTGCGAATTGCCGATTCCGTAGGGGTTCTCGTCCGACAGGAAGTACATGGTGGCCATGTAGTTCAGCATCGAGATCTGCACGTCCAGCATCGAGATGTCGACATGCTGGCCGCGCCCCGTGCGGGCGCGTTCGTGCAGGGCCGCAAGGATGCCGATGGTGCCGAAGACGCCGCCGCCGAGGTCGCCGATCGGGATGCCGGCGCGGAAGGGGCCGGTCTCCTCGGTGCCGGTGATCGACATGCCGCCGCCCATCGCCTGGGCCACCATGTCGAACGCGGGGCGCTTGTTGGCCGGGCCGGTCTCGCCGAAGCCGGTGACGCTGCAGGTGATGATGCTGGGATTGATCGCGGCCAGCGACTTGTAGTCGATCTTCAGGCGCTCGGGCACGCCGGCCGAGAAGTTGTTCATCACCACGTCGGCCTTCTTGACCAGTTCATAGAACAGGGCCAGGCCTTCCTCGCCCTTGAGGTCGATACAGACGCTCTTCTTGCCCCGGTTCAGGGTCAGGAAGTAGGAACCCATGCCGTGCATCGAGTTCTTCGGGTCCTTGGCCTGCAGCGCGCGGGTGCCTTCGCCCTTGCCGGGCGGCTCCACCTTGATGGTCTGGGCGCCGAGGTCCGTCAGGAGCATCGCGCCGTACGGTCCGGACAGCATGTGTGTCAGATCGATCAGGACGATGTCCTCAAGTGCCTTCATTTTGGCTTGTCTCCAAGGTTTTCCGGTGTGACGGGATGGCGGCAATCCTAGCATCCGGAAGTCCCTTTGCAAGACGCCGGACCGGGCTAAGGCTCTGAAGTATTGAGGGTTTCGGCATCTTGCCTGCAATGCGGACGGGTCCTAGGTTAGACCGCAAGAAACAACCACCCACGGGGAGCGACGTCATGGCGGACGCCTATCAGGAAGCGACTTACGGCGAGTACAAGATCGGCTATGGCAAGCGGCCCGCCGTCGTCGTCGTCGATTTTCAGAAGGCTTTCACCGATCCGGCGTTCCCGATCGGCGGATTCAAGCATATCCACGACGCCCGCGACGAAACCGGCCGCCTGCTCGACGTGGCGCGCCGCTGCGGCATTCCGGTCGCCAGTTGCTTCACCGGCTACTGGACCAAGGAAGACATGCCCTACTGGAAGATCGGCGCGGTTCGCGACGAGTTCTTCTTCGGCACGCCGGGCATGGAGATGGACGACAAGACGACCGACCCGAAATACGACTACGTCTTCTCGAAGTCGGCGCCGTCGATCTTCTTCAAGACGCCGCTCACCACGTTCCTGACCAAGCAGGGCGTCGATACGGTGATCGTCACGGGCTGCACGACCAGCGGCTGCGTGCGGGCCAGCGTGATCGACAGCTTTTCGCACGGCTTCCGCACGATCGTGCCGGAATCCTGCGTCGGTGACGCCGACGAGGGGCCGCATCGCGACAACCTGCGCGACGTCGGCCGGCGCTACGCCGACGTGGTCAGCCGGGCCGAGGTCGAGGCCTATTTCGAGGACGTGCGCAAAACCAACGGATAGCAACGCCGCACGCCGTCCCGCGGTCTTCACAGCCGCGTGAGGCGCCTGTGGCGCCATGCGTCTCTCCATGGTTAACGCGTTGTTAACCATAACTTTTTTCCGATTCGCCGCGCGGCCTTCCTAAGATCGACACGTCCGGTAACACGCGTGGTTCGATCATCATGGCCAGTATCGGTTCATTGGTATCTGCGTTCTCTCAGGTCGTGGTTCCCCGGCCTGGCGGTGGCGGTAGTTTCGAAGCCCCCCAGGCCGGTGCGATCGCCGACGCCCAGGACGCCGACCCGTTCTCGCGCGGACCGGCGACCGTGGTCGAACTGTCGGCCGGCGCCGAACAGGGCGGCGGCCTGCCGGGCCAGACCCTGACCGAACAGGAAAAGGCCGAGGTGCGCGAACTCAAGGAGCGCGATGCCGAAGTGCGCCGCCACGAGCAGGCCCACGCGCGCGCCGGCGGCCAGCACGCCGGCGCCCCAAGCTACGAATACGAAACCGGTCCCGACGGCCGCCAGTACGCCGTGGCCGGCTCCACGCCGATCGACGTCAGTCCCGTCGCCGGTGATCCGGCGGCGACCATCGAAAAGATGCGCGCCGTCAAGGCGGCGGCCAGCGCGCCGGCGGAACCTTCCGGCCAGGACCGCGCTGTCGCCGCGCGCGCCGATGCCGAACTGCGCAAGGCACAGGCGGAACTTGCCAAACAGAAGACCCAGGAAGCGGCGAACCTTGTGCAGCAGAACTCCGGTCCCGGGGCGCCGTCGCCCCTTCCGTCGCCGGCCTCTGCCAGCCAGGCGGTGCTCGCCTATCAGGACGCGCTGACCCTCACGCCGGCCGGCTGACGCCGTCCCGACGTGCCCCTTTGACGCAGGGCGAGACGTTGCCGCGTCGGTCCCCGCGTGGCATATCTCCCCGGAACGCTAGGGAGGCACAATGAAAATCCGCGCTGCCGTGTTGCACGAGATGGGTCTGCCGCGGCCCTACGGTGAATCCAAGCCGCTGAAGATCGAGGAGGTCGAGCTCGATCCGCCGGGTGACGGCGAGGTGCTGGTCAAGATTCACGCCGCCGGCCTGTGCCACTCCGACCTTTCCGTGATCGACGGCAACCGGCCGCGACCGATGCCGATGGCGATCGGCCACGAAGCGGCGGGCGAGGTGGTCGAGGTCGGTAACGGCGTCCACGACGTCGTGCCGGGCGATCACGTGGTCTTCGTTTTCGTGCCGAGCTGTGGCCATTGCCGTCCCTGCGCCTCGGGCCGCCCCGCGCTGTGCGAACCCGCGGCCGCCGCCAACGGCGCCGGCACGCTCATCTCCGGCGCCCGCCGCATCAAGCTCAACGGCAAGGAGATCAATCATCACCTCGGCGTCTCGGCCTTCGCCGACTACGCCGTCGTGTCGCGCTATTCCTTCGTCAAGATCGAGAAGGACATCCCGTTCGACATCGCGGCCCTGTTCGGCTGCGCCGTCATCACCGGCGTCGGCGCGGTGGTCAACACCTCGCAGATCCACCCCGGCTCGACCGTCGCGGTCATCGGCCTCGGCGGCGTCGGCCTCAATGCGTTGCTTGGCGCCCGGGTCGCGGGCGCGCGCCAGATCGTCGCCATCGACACGCGTGACGACAAGCTCGAGTTCGCGCGCCAGCTCGGCGCGACCGACGCGTTCAACGCCAAGGACGAAGACATCGTTGCCAAAGTCAAGGA
>JAYQVF010000208.1:0-5079 GCA_038148335.1 Alphaproteobacteria bacterium
GACTTAGCGAGCTACGGGCTTCCCTGTTCCGGGAAATTCCGTTCCCTGATCCGTGGTCAACAATTCCTGTTTTGCGGGGTAGGGAATTCGCCGGTTAACTGACTGAAAACGCTCCTGTATTCGGCGCGCGAATGGTCTATCTCGGCCCGATATCAGCAAAATTCCCAGTATTTTCCGTGTTAATCAGTGAATGGCGTGGGAGACTGGTTCGATCAGGACTGTTAGCACCGCCACCTCTGATCAAGTAGTTCCCTTGCGCCATTACCCGACTGGCTTCCACTTGGAGCTTGTGGTCGCCTCTCAGCTCCGGTCGATCCGGCGGCGGCGCTTCGGTTCGTCGATATTGCATTTCGAGGCGGGGCTCGTCTGGCTGCAGCCCAGCCGAATTGGTCATAATGGCGGACGCGGCCCAAAGAACTTTAGGAGTTTCCAGTGCATGACGTTGTAATCCGCGCCGGCACCATCGTCGATGGTTCGGGCAACGCGCGTTTCACGGGTGACATCGCGATCGACGGCGACAGGCTGGTGCAGGTCGGCGGCAAGGCCGGTCCGGGCCGCCGCGAGGTCGACGCCGAGGGGCGTCTCGTTGCGCCTGGTTGGATCGACGTTCACACGCACTATGATGGCCAGGCGACGTGGGACCCTCTGCTCGCACCGTCGTCGTGGCATGGCGCGACAACGGTTCTATTCGGCAACTGCGGGGTCGGATTCGCGCCTTGCCGGGCGGAAGACAGGGACGCCCTCATCGACCTGATGGAGGGCGTGGAGGATATTCCCGGTGCCGTTCTTGCCGAGGGCTTGAGTTGGGAATGGGAGTCGTTCCCCGACTATCTCGACGCGCTCGAGCGTCCGCCACGGGCGATCGACGTTGCCGCCCAGGTCCCGCATCACCCATTACGGGTTTACGTGATGGGGGAACGTGCATTGCGCCGCGAATCCGCGCGTGCCGACGACATCGCCAGGATGCGGTCGCTGGTTGAACAGGGACTAATGGCGGGCGCATTCGGTTTCACCACATCGCGGACAATCCAGCACCGGACGGTCGGTGGCGCGCCGGTGCCCGGTTTCCATGCGCAGAACGAGGAGCTTCTTGGTATCGGCGAGGCGTTGGGACGCACAGGTAGGGGCGCCTACGGCATGCTCATCGATTTCGTCGACGAAGAAGGCGAATTCGACTGGATAAGACAACAGGCACGAGACCAGGGCCGGCCGATCTGGTTTCTTCTCACCGATCGCCTCAATGATCCGCAACGCTGGCAGCGTCTCATGGCGCGGGTTAGCGCGGCGCGCGCAGAGGGCCTGCCGGTCGCGGCCCAGGTGCCGTGCCGGCCGGTCGGTCTCATTCTTGGTCTGGTGACCTCGCTGACCCCGTTCAATGCGCGGCCCACGTTTGCCGCCCTGTCGGACCTGGACCCCGCCGAGAGGTTGGCGCGCTTGCGCGACCCAGAAGTAAGGGCCGCGATCCTGAGCGAGTCGCCGGCCGAGGATCTGATCGACTTGATTCAGGAACAGCACCGGCACACCACGTCGCGCTGGGACCGGCTCTACGTTCTGGGTGACCCGCCCAACTACGAGCCGGAGCCCGAACGCAGCATCTCGTACATGGCAGCCAAGGCAGGGTGCGAACCGGATGCCTATGCCTACGACTATCTCGTCGGCGGCGACGGGGGGCGGACGCTGTTCTTCCCCGTCACCAATTACGTTTCGGGCGATCTCGAGCCGACGCGCAAGATGATGATGGATTCCGGTACGCTAATCGGGCTGAGCGACGGCGGGGCGCATTACGGTGTTATCTGCGACGCCAGCATGCCGACATTTCTTCTCACCCACTGGGCGCGCGACCGCACCCGTGGCCCGCAACTGCCGCTGGAATGGCTGGTCAAGCGGCAGACCGCGGACAATGCCGACTTCTTCGGCTTCAAGGACCGTGGGCGTCTGGCTGTCGGCATGCGTGCCGACGTCAATGTGATCGACCACGATGTCCTACGACTCCATCCGCCGGAAATCATCCGGGATCTTCCCGCCGGCGGCCGCCGCCTCGTGCAGCGCGTCGACGGTTACGCGATGACGCTCGTGGCCGGGCAGGCCGTCCTTGAGGAGGGAGAACATACGGGCGCGATGCCCGGACGGCTGGTCAGGAACGGCGAGCGGTAGGGCAGCCTGACTTTGGTGCTCGGGTTGCCGGGCTGATTCCCGCTACTTCACCCATTGCGGTGAGGCCATGTGCACTTCCGGCTCGCCGGCAAGAAGGGGCGCGGCTGCCTTCATATAGGCGGCGAACCACGGGCCCGATGCGTTCTCCTGAAACGCCGTTTCGGTTTCGTAGACTTCCGCCATGCGGATCACATCTGCGTCCTGCAGATCGTAGGAGAAGACGTAACGCGATTGGCTGGCGTTCGCTGCGGCCCGCGGTTTGAGATGTTCTTCCCACAACACCCTCAGGGCGTCGCGCTTTCCTGGCTGGGCGCGAACCGTGATGAAGAGAGCGAGATCGGCCATGGATATCCTCCGTTCGGCGCCTGAGGGGCTAGGTCAACGTATCCATCGGCCGGGCGCAGAGCGTGTCGGGACCCGGCGCGCCGCCTGTCGCAATGACGGATAGCCGCGCCAGATGATGATCCCAGCCCCGCGCGGCGATGGTGGCGAAGGGGGCTACCAGCCCTGCGTGCGACACCCGCACGCGGCTGCCGCCGGCCTCTGCCGCGATGTCGATCTCGACGAGAGTTTTCGCCCCGTGCGATACCAGCTGGTACGAGAGAAAACGCGGCGGCTCGATCGTGACGATTTGGGCCGTGATGACACCGGCGTTGCCCATATCGAGCCGATAGACGCCGCCGGGCACGGGATTGACCTCGGCGTTTTCTCCGGTCCACCGCGCAAGCTTGTCGGCTTCAACGAAGTAGGGGAAGACGATCTCCGGCGGTGCGTCGATCCAGATCGATTTGCTCAACACGTCGATCACTGTCGTCTTCGTCCGTGATCGGCCTCGACGATCGTCTTGAGGCGCGGCAGGGCATCGTCCCAGAATGCATCGAAATCTTTTCGGAACCGGGCCACGGCCTGGGCGTCGAGCGAATAGATGCGGGCTTGTGCCTCTCGGCGAACCTGCACCAGGCCGGCGTCGCGCAGGATGGCCAAGTGGTGCGACGTCACCGGGCCGGACCTTCCTACCTTCCGCGCGATATCGCCCGCCGCCGACTCGCCATTGGCGAGATGTTTCAGGATACGGAACCGGACGGGGTCCGCGATGGCGCGCAACTGCGTTTCCATCTGCTCATTATTTCCATATTTGTTTAATTATACAAGAGTGGAAATTCTGGCCATCCTGCGCCTTGCCAAGCGTCTTTCGCTCCGGTCCACTCGGCGGTGGTTCAGCAATCGGCCGATGTGGAGGGGCTAATGACGGTAGGAAGCAACGTGGCGTTCGTCGGGCTGGGAGTGATGGGCTTTCCCATGGCCGGTCACCTGAAGGCGGCCGGCCATCGGGTGGTTGCCTACAATCGGACCGCGATGCGCGCAAAGGCGTGGCAGGAGAAGCATGGGGGCGAGATTGCCCCGACGCCGCGCCAGGCGGCCGACGGCGCGTCCTTCGTCTTTGTCTGTGTGGGCAATGACGACGACGTCCGCTCGGTCGTCTACGGCGACGATGGTGTGCTTGCCGGCATGGCGCATGGAGCCACCCTGGTCGACCACACGACGACCTCGGCGGAACTGGCGCGCGAGCTCGCGGCGGCATGCGCTGATCGCGGAATTGGCTTCCTCGATGCCCCGCTCTCCGGTGGCCAGGCAGGTGCTGAGAACGGTGTGCTCACGTCGATGGTCGGCGGTAGCGAAGCCACGTTCGAGGCCGTCAGCCCCATCATTGCCGCCTATGCCAGAACGTGTGTGCGCATCGGTGACGCCGGCGCCGGGCAACTCGCCAAGATGGTCAATCAGATCTGCATTGCCGGTGTTGTCCAGGGCCTCGCCGAAGCGATCAGTTTCGGCATGCGTGCCGGTCTCGACATGGAACGGGTGATGGAGGCGATCTCCAAGGGCGCGGCCCAATCCTGGCAAATGGAAAATCGCTGGAAGACCATGGTCGACAACAAGTTCGATTTTGGTTTCGCCGTTGACTGGATGCGCAAGGATCTTGGTTTCGCCCTGCAGGAGGCGCGCCGGAACGGGGCGCGGCTGCCCCTGACGGCGCTGGTCGACCAGTTCTATGCCCATGTCCAGACCCGCGGCGGCGGCAAATGGGATACCTCAAGCCTGATAGAGCCGCTGAACCGCAAATAGCCGGACCGCTCCGCTTGTCTCTCGGAGGAGGATTGCGCAACATCGACACACATCTTTTCAGGAGGCCCGGCCGATGACCGCACCCGTGATGCACCCGATGATGCCCCGCGCTACGCAGGACGAGTTCGCCCGGTGCGAATTCGTTCAGAGTCTCAAGCATCACGTCGCGACCGACATCCGGCCCGGCAACAAGGCCATCTACGACAAGCGCGCGGCACCCTCGTTCGCAAAGAAAGAAGGGCGACAACCCGCGAATCGCCACGAGGTGCGCCGCCTCATGGCAAAAGACGAAGGCTGGCAGATGTGGGGCGCGCTGCAGCGGACCAGCCAGGAAATGTTGTGGGATACCGTTGGTGAGCCGATCGAGCGCGACCTCACGCGCATGATCGGAGAAAGCAAGGCCCGGGACAGGCGTGCCAAGGGCAGCCTGCGACTCGATCCTGCCTTCGTCGCGCCACGCTATATCAAGGATGTCGACGTCCACGTCATGCCGGGCGGCTACTGCACCGATCTGACGGCGGACGATGTGACCGCCGGCGCCTACTACGACTTCGGGGTCTACTGGTTCACGATGAGCGCGCTCGGTCGCTACAACGACGAGAAGGGCCGCCGGCTCATCCGTTATCTCAGGCACGATTACCCTGGCCTGAAGCCGAAGCGGATTCTCGACCTGGGTTGTTCCGTGGCACACAGCACGCTGCCTTTCGTCGACGCATTCCCCGGTGCCGAAGTGCATGCGATCGACGTCGGCGCGCCGATGCTTCGCTACGCGCACGCCCGTGCGGAAGCCCTGGGCAAGCC
>JAYQVF010000209.1:0-4970 GCA_038148335.1 Alphaproteobacteria bacterium
TATATTAGACAGTCCTCGCACCGGAGGATGCCGCGCTGGGCGAGCGCTTCCTGCGCGACGGCTATGTGATTCAGCCGGTCGAGGACCGGCAACTTCTCGACCGGCTGCGCGCCGCGATCGTCGCCGAAGCGGCCCGGCACCTCGGCATCGCCGATCCGGGGCCGGCGGACGCGTTCCTCAATACCGTGCACGACCGGGTCAGCGTCGAGAACCTCAACGACCTGCGGCTCGCCGTGCACAACGGCGTCAACGCCAGCCCGTGGCTGCGCGAAGCCTATTTCGGGCTCGCGCGCCGCGGCATCGAGGCGCTGGTCGGCAACGAGCTTGCCATGCAGCGCCGGGTCAACCTGTCGATCCAGTTGCCCGAGGACGACTCGTCGCTGTTGCCCGTCCACGCGGACGTATGGAGCGGCGAATCGCCGTTCGAGATCGTCGTCTGGCTGCCGCTGGTCGACTGCTATCGCACCAAGTCGATGTACCTGCTGCCGCCGGGGCCGGACCGCAGCATGAGCGAACGCCTGCACCAGTTCGCCGACCGCAGCGCCGAAGACCTGTTTCACGCCATCGCGCCAGACGTCGAGTTCATCGACATCCGCTATGGCGAGGTCCTGTTGTTCGCCCAGTCGCTGATGCACGGCAACCGCGTCAATCGCGAGCCCGAGACCCGCTGGTCGATGAACTGCCGCTTCAAGAGCCTGTTCTCGCCCTATGCCGACAAACGGCTGGGCGAGTTCTTCGAGCTGATCACCATCCGTCCCGCGACCCGCGTCGGGATGAACTACCGCCTTCCCGGAGGTTTCGAATGAGCGTCCTGAAAGGCGGCCACCGCGGCTATATCGCCTCGCGTTCGGTGCGCGGCGAACGGACGCCGCAGCAGGTCCAGAATCTCGTGATCCGCGACTACGCCGCGCGCAATTGCCTGACCTTCAAGCTGTCGGCGACCGAGTACGCGATGCCCGGCTGCACCATGATGCTCAACGCCGTGATGGACGAACTCCCGAGCCTCGACGGCGTCATCATGTTCTCGATGTTCATGCTGCCCGACGACGAGGCCCGCCGCCGGCGTCTCTATGCGCGCGTGCTCGAGCAGGGCAAGGACCTGCACGCCGCGCTGGAAAACGTCCGCATCGCCTGCGATGCCGACATCCAGCGCTTCGAGGACATCCTGCGGGTCAACGACTTCGCCGCCAACGAGGTCCCGCGAGTCGCCTGATGACCTACGTCGACTTCATCGGCCGCGTCCACACCGCTACCAGGCGCGACTATCTCCAGCGCGTGGTCGAGCACGACAAGGCGGACTGCGCCGAGGTCGCCTGCCGCTTCGGCGAGGACTATTGGGACGGCGACCGACGCTACGGCTTCGGCGGCTATCGCTACGACGGCCGCTGGCGGCCCGTCGCCGAGGCGATGGTCGAACACTACGGCCTGAAACCCGGGGCGCGAATCCTCGAGGTCGGCTGCGGCAAGGGCTTCCTGCTCTACGAATTCACCCAGGTGCTGCCGGGGGCGGTGGTCGCCGGGATCGACATCTCGGCCTACGGCATCGAGAACGCGAAGGCGGAGATCCGCGACCGCCTGACCGTCGGCTCGGTGGCCGATCCGTTGCCCTATGACAGTTCATCCTTCGACTTCGTTTATTCGATCAACACACTGCATAATCTATATAATTTCGATCTGGCGACGGCGCTCTCCGAGATCGAGAGGGTCCGTCGCGGTCCGGCCCACATCACCATCGAGTCCTATCGCGACGAGCGCGAGAAGATGAACCTGCTGTACTGGCAACTGACCTGCCGCGCCTTCATGAAGCCGGAGGAGTGGGAATGGGCCTTCGCCCAGGCCGGCTACACCGGCGACTACGGCTGCATCTATTTCACCTGACGAGCATCCCATGACCGCCAAGACACGCGAACCGCAGTACCAGGCCGCCCTCGACATCGCCAACGACGACGGCGTCACACGGCTCGGCCTGATGACCAATCAGGTCTGGCACGAAGATCCGCGGCGGCTGGCCATTCTGCTCGCGCGCTACAAGTTCGTGGCGAAGATGTTGAGCGGCGCCGGGAACGTCCTCGAAGTAGGCTCGGCCGACGCCTTCGGCACCCGTATCGTCCAGCAGGAAGTCGACTGGGTCACCGCGCTCGACTTCGATCCGGTCTTCATCGAGGACGCCGAACAGCGCATGTCTCCGACATGGCCGATGTCGACGGCGGTCCACGACATGCTGACGGGGCCGTATCCGGCCGCTCAGCCGCATCGCTTCGATGCTGCCTATTCGCTCGACGTCATCGAACACATCGATCCCGAGAACGAGGATGCCTTCGTCGGCAATCTGGCGGAATCGCTCACAGACGACGGCGTGCTGATCGTGGGTTCGCCCAGCCTGGCCTCGCAGGCCTATGCCAGTCCGGCGAGCAAGGCCGGCCACATCAACTGCAAGACGGCGCCCGAACTGAAGGAGTTGCTGTCGCGCTTTTTCGCCAACGTCTTCGTCTTCTCGATGAACGACGAGGTCGTCCACACCGGTTTCTACCAGATGGCGCACTACTATTTCGCGCTGTGTTGCGGCCCCAGGAGATGATGTGGCCCAACAGATTGCTGGTGGTCGGCGCCGACGGTGAACTCGGCAGCGCCGCCGTGCGGCATTTTGCGGGGCAGGGCGTTGCCGTCTTCGGCACCAGCCGGCGGCGCCGGAACGAGCATGTCTATCTCGACCTCACCGTGCCTCAGGGCTGGGAGGTTCTGCCGGAAGTCGACGCCGCCATCATCAGCGCCGGCATGACGTCGATTGCTGGCTGCGCTCAGGACCCGGCCGCGTCCATGCAGGTCAACGTCCGCGGCACGGTCAGTCTCGCGTGGAAGCTCGCGGCCCAGGGCGTGTTCGTCCTCTACCTGTCGAGCAACCAGGTCTTCGACGGCGCCATTGCCCGGCGCCAGCGCGACAGCGTCGCGTGCCCGGTGTCCGAATACGGCCGCCACAAGGCGCTCGCCGAGGCCGGCATGCGCTCTCTCGTCGACCGCGGAATGGGCGCCATCCTGCGTCTCACCAAGGTCATGACGCCGAACATGCCGGTCGTCGAGGGCTGGCGGCGCGACCTGCGTGCGGGCAAGCACATCGGCCCGTTCTGCAACCTGCCGCTCGCGCCCGTCACGGTGGGCTTCGCGCTCGAGACGATGGAGAACATCCTCGCCGAGCGGCTGGCCGGCGTATTCCATGCCTCCTCGGCCGAGGATTCCAGCTATCTGGCGCTGGCCCAGGTCGTCGCCGCGCAGGAAGGCGTCGATCCGTCCCTGATCCGGCCCGTCGAGGCCACGCCCGGGTCCATCGGCTTCGACATGCTGCCGCGCTATTCCAGCCTCGACATGCAACTCGAGGCCGAGGAGTTCGACCTGCAGCCGCTGGCCGCCAAGGACGTCTTCCGCAGCGTACTCGCCGCCTAGTCCGCAAGGGTGCTAGGTTTCGCCCTCGACCAGCGGGGGCGGCATGACAATCACGATCTATCAGGGCCAGCTCGACATCGTGCTGCCGGACGGCAGCCGGCACGACTACGAGCGCTTCATCATCACGCGGAATCCCGACGGCAGCCGCACGATGCGCACCGTCACCAAATCGCCCAAGGGCGACCTGCTGCGCGACGTAAATCAGATGGTCGGTCCCGACTGGCGACCGATCGAGGCGATGGGGCGCCTGTTCTTCAAGGAGGAGGCCCAGGGCACGGTGCTGCGCCGCGTCGTCGGCGACAAGCTGCTGTCCTGGGTGTGGAACGCCGCCGGCGAGATGGACCACGCGACATTTCCCGCGCCGCCCAACCTGACGCTCGGCTTTCACCCCGTGATGCACGAGGCGTGGAAGATGTGCTTCATGCAGCGGACCCACCACGACCCGCAGCCGATCTACATCCACACCGTGTCGCATACGTGGAACGGCCGCGCGCTGAGCCACGGCGGCCACACCGAAAACACGGCCGAATACGTGAAGGACGAGGTGCGCAAGACCCGCGCCGGCGAGTTCTTCAGTTCGGAATTCATCTGGCATACCCAGTTCGGGTTCGGTCTTCGAATCTGGGCCACCGGGCCCGACATGATCCTGACCCGGGTCGAGGTCGAGGGCAGCCCGGACCGCGATGGAACCTACTATGATCTGGCGGAACTGAAGACGACGGTCGTCGAGTCGTCCTAGGTACGCAAACAACAAGAAAACGAGTCGGGAGGAAGACAATGCGCGTAGCCGTGGTCCAGTTCGAGGTGACCGAGGACGTCGACGCCAATCTGCAAACCTGTCTGCGGATGATCGACAAGGCGCAGGCCGATTGCGACCCCGACCTGATCGTGCTGCCCGAGTATTGCAATCATCCGCCGCTCTACTGGGACGACGAGCATTGCTACAAGGTCGCGGAACAGACCGACGGCAAGTTCCTGTCGACGATCGCCGAGAAGGCGAAGGAACTGCAATGCATGATCCAGGTGAACGTCACCGTGCGTCACCGCAACAACGCGGTGCGCAACAGCAACCACATGTTCGGGCCCGAAGGCGATCTGATGGGCCGCTCATCCAAGAGCTTCCTGATCGCCGGTGAGAACTACTTCTTCGAGAAGCCGGAAGAGCCCGCCGACATCATGGAAACGCCGTTCGGCAAGATCGGCATGTATTCGTGCATGGACGGCGTGTCCATGGAGGTTGCGCGCGGCCTGTCGCTGCGCGGCGCGCAACTGCTGTCGAACAGCCTGTGTTCGTTCGCACCCGACGAAGACTGGCTGCATCTGCCGGTTCGGGCGGCCGAAAACAAGGTGTTCGTTGCCGCGGCCAACAAGGTCGGCCGCCTCGTTCCCGAGGCGCTCGTGCCCGCGCTCGCCGGCGACCGTGATCCGCAGGACGCGCGCGAGATGATGGGCGGCGGTGCCAGCCAGATCGTGGCGCCGGACGGCACCGTGCTGGCGCGCGCCCCGGTCGAGACCGAGGCCGTGGTGTGGGC
>JAYQVF010000210.1:0-4964 GCA_038148335.1 Alphaproteobacteria bacterium
AACCGGAAACCGCGCCGCCAGAGGCCATGCGACAACCGGTGCAACACGACCGCGTGAAAACCGGGATAAAGGAGAGCAACTTCGAACTTCGAGCGCGCGGCCGGGTCGCGTTGCAGGACGGCCCGGAGATCGCGTCCTAATGTCTTGAAAGCAGAGGTTTGGCTCATGCTATAGTCCCGCGCCTTCGTGCGCCGAATGCCGAACTGGCTCTTGGGGCATATAGGTTACCCGACCAGATCAATCAAGTTTTCCATCAGATTGTCCCGAGGCCGGTTTTCGATTAGACGACCTGGAAGGTCGGGTATTGGCCCGGCCTCACATCTGGAGCGACATGCCTGAAGTCAATTTCAACGGCCCCGAGGGGCGCCTAGAAGGACGGTACCTGCCGGGCAAGGACAAGAACGCGCCGATTGCGCTGATCTTGCACCCGCATCCCCAGCACGGCGGGACCATGAACAACAAGGTCGTCTATACCCTGTACCATGCCTTCGCCGACCGCGGCTTTACCGTTCTCCGGTTCAACTTCCGAGGGGTTGGCAGGAGCCAGGGCGAATTCGACCATGGGGCGGGAGAGCTGTCCGACGCGGCCTCGGCCCTCGACTGGCTGCAGACGTTCAATGGGAACGCGCGGACTTGTTGGGTCGCCGGCTTCTCGTTTGGTGCATGGATCGCCATGCAATTGCTGATGCGTCGTCCCGAGATTGACGGTTTTGTCGCCGTGTCGCCGCCATCCAATCTGTTCGATTTCTCGTTTCTGGCCCCCTGTCCTGCATCCGGCGTCATCATTCACGGCGGCGACGACCAACACGTTCCGGTGGAGGACGCGCAGAAGCTCGCTGAGAAGCTGCAGGCCCAAAAGAACATTTCCGTGGACTACCGGGTCGTAACTGGCGCCGACCATTTCTTTACCGATCGCATCGATCAGCTTCGTACCGAACTCGACGCCTACCTCGATACGGCGTTGGCGATCGAGCAAGCACCTGTCGAAGACTAATCTAGCGCGTCGAACGGAAGAGCACCCCTCCGCACGTCGGCTGGGCGACCCCGGTCGTTTCCGGTAGGCTTAGCGGGAGCCCTCGCAGGGAACGGACCGCCAAATAGGCAAATGCCTGCGCTTCCAGGGCATCACCCTGCCATCCGACCGCCTCCACGGGATCGACCGACTGGCGCAGACCTGCCTCCAGTAGCGACATGATGTAGCGGTTGTGGCGACCGCCCCCGGTCACTAGCCACCGCCTCGCCGGTTCGGGAAAGTGCTCACGCGCACTCATGACGGCGCCGACGGTGAATCCCGCGAGCGTCGCTGCGCCATCCTCAAGACTTAACCCGTCCATGCTGGCCAGGTCGAAATCCAATCTATCGAGCGATTTGGGCGGGGCACGGCGAAAATAGGGCGCCGACAGAAGGTCAGTAAGCAAGTGCGGGTCGGCCAAGCCTCGAGCCGAAATGGCACCGTCGGCATCGTAGGTTCCCTGGCCGTGCCCCGAAACCCAATCGTCGAGCAAACCGTTGCCTGGCCCCGTATCGAAGGCGAGAAGCCTGTCATTTCCGATCCACGTGACATTGGCAACACCGCCAATATTGAGCACCGCGAGCGGTTTGATGAGGTCGACGCCTAGCGCGGCATGGAACAACGGCGCCAGGGGCGCCCCTTGCCCCCCGGCGTTGACGTCGGCCGTGCGAAAATCCGCAACGACGTCACAGCCAAGCGACCGCGCAAGCAAGTCAGCATCGCCGATCTGCCATGTGCGGTGGATTTCGGGGCGATGGACAACGGTATGGCCATGAAACCCAATTATATCGATATTATCGATACTTAAACTGTTTTCATTAACCAGTTTGGAAACAGCCGTAGCATGGATTTCTGTCAATGTACGCTCGATTTCAACCAGTTCCGGTGATCGAGAGTCACGTCCGAGAAGGGAGCGAATGGCGGCACGGACCAGGGCCGGATAGGGCACAAAGGCTGAAGGGCCGGTTTCAACCAACGCGTCGCCATCCGTTCGAATCAGCGCTGCGTCGACGCCATCCATCGATGTGCCGCTCATCAGGCCGATTGCCGTATAAACAGACAACGTCATGGACCCTCGGGGGATCATTGTGATCAGATTGTTGAACATGCTACACAGCGGCCCCACCCGCTAGCCCCAGCGATCATGATGCCGAGCGCCAAGTCAGACTTTCTGCGCGCCATGTTGCGGCGCGGCGACTTTCACGATTCGAATCATTTCGAGGCGTTGGATGCCGCGGCCCAAGGGGGCCGGATCGTTGGCTATATCGGTTTCGATGCGACCGCGCCGAGTCTCCACGTCGGCAATCTGATGCAGATTCTCAAATTGAGGATCATGCAGCAGACCGGGCACAAGCCAATTGCGCTCGTCGGCGGCGGCACGACGAAGATCGGGGATCCGTCCGGCAAGGACGAGATGCGCCAGCTTCGGGGGGTCGAGGAGATCTCGGCCAACGTCGCCCGAATCAAGGACCTGCTCAGCCGTTTCCTCACCTTCGGCGACGGGCCGACCGACGCGATCCTGGTCGACAACGCCGAATGGCTCGACAAGCTGGAATACATCCCCTTCCTGCGGGAAATCGGACGTCACTTTACGATCAATCGCATGCTGACATTCGAGTCGATAAAAGCGCGGCTCGATCGCGAGCAGCCACTTTCACTGATCGAATTCAACTACATGATCCTTCAAGCTTACGACTTCCTTGAACTCAACCGTCGATTCGGCTGCACGCTTCAGATGGGCGGATCCGATCAATGGGGCAATATTCTGAATGGAGTCGAGCTTTGTCGCCGCGTCGACGCCAAGGAAGTCTATGCCCTGACGTCCACGCTCTTGACGACAGCGTCCGGGGCAAAGATGGGGAAGACAGCTCAGGGGGCGGTATGGCTCTCGCCTGATATGCTGTCGCCGTACGATTACTGGCAGTTTTGGCGCAATACCGAAGATGACGACGTCGCTCGTTTCCTGCGCATCTTCACTGACCTGCCGGACGATGAAATAGGGCGGCTGCAATCCCTGCAGGGCTCGGAAATCAACGAAGCGAAGAAGATCCTCGCCACCGAGGCAACGGCAATGTGCCATGGCCGGAAAGCCGCCGAAGAAGCCGCCGAGACGGCCAGGAGGACCTTCGAGGAGGGTGCCGCTGGCGAAGCCCTGCCGACCCTCGACCTCGATCGCTCGGAGCTCGATGCGGGAATTCCCCTATTCGATCTGATGCGCAGAAGCGGCCTGGCAAAGTCCGGTGGAGAAGCGCGCCGGTTGATCAAGGGAGGCGGTGGCCGGATCAACGATGCCGTCGCAGCAGACGAAATGCACACTGTGACTCCCGATGACCTAGGCCCCGACGACACAATCAAATTGTCTGCCGGCAAGAAACGTCACGCGCTCATCCGCGTCGTCTAGACGGCAACCTAGCCCGGCTGGTCCTCCAGAAACGGTCTACTCGGATCATCAGGGTCCGCTGGCGCGCCGGTGAAAATCGCAAAGAAATTGCGCAGAAAACCTGGGGCGAGAGCGGACAGCGGATTGACAGTGATGATCGGCTGTTCGACCGGCCCTCTTACCCCGTACGTAAGCGCAAACACGCCTTGACCCTGCTTCCCGACAAGAAGCGTTCCGATCAGCGGAATTTCGCCTAGGACGGAGTTGATGGTGTATGCGGGGACGATCGTCCCAAACATGGAGATTTCATCGGCATCGCCGTTGATTTCGCCGTCAAGGGTAATACCCAGTGAAGGTCCGAATGCCCGTGCGTCGATAATCTCCAGCATTCCGTCGTGAAATCGGAAGGGTACGTCTGCGCGAGCGAACTGTAGGCCGTCACCGTTCAGCACCTCCAGAATACCTGTCAGCGACGCCAGGGTAAGGACCCTGGACAACGATGTGGCTTGGCGAACTCTGAGGCCCTCGATTTCCATGCGGCCATCGATCACAGGCCCCTCATCGCTGTCGCGTAGCGAGGCAGAGACCAGAAGCGACCCACCGACGGCGTCATCGAACAATCCGGTGGACCGGGCCAGCCCACCGGCATTGGTCCCGGAAATGGTCAGCCTACGAGGTCCCTCGGGTGTCGTAATGAGCGTAACCTTTAGGGGCGCTTCGTTGTTGACCGATCCCGTGGCCTGGAGAAACTCGAGCTGATCCACGTAGTTCAATTCGGCCGAAACATCGAACAAGGTTCGCCGCTCGCTAAGAATCATTTCTCGAGTCGTGACCGACAGATTGAGGGGTGGCAGATCGCTGCCCGTTTGCTCAAAGAACGAGTCGAGGAATGGGCCTGCATCGATCGCAGGGCCGTTGATTGCCAGGATATAGCCGTTTGGTGCTCGCGGGCGCATCGACACCGCAACATCCGTTCGTCCGAAGCCAAGATGATCAAGGTCGATCCGGCGCAAGGACCGATCCGGCCCCAACTCCACCAATCCCGATAGTGAGATTGCGCCTGACGTCAGTTTCGCATCGCTAACCAGAACGCCGCCGTCGTCGAGTGCCTCCGCATAGAAGGATGCTCTGGCGGGGCGCGATGGAAGCTTGGTGACCTTGATCTGGCCGATGTCGATGAGAGCCGGGGTTAGGTCCAAGTCGACCTTCGCGTCAACGAATCTCTTACGTGCGGCGCGCATGTCGACGACCGCACCGATCTCGCCAACAATGATGTCCGCGGTCGGTAGACCGAGTTTCCTAAGCGCGGCATCGTCGAAACGACCGCTGATCTTGAGCGCAGTCGTCACCTCGCTCTGTGGCTGGAAGGACTCTTCCCACTCGAAATCAACCGGAATTCCGCTCAACGCAGCATTTCCTCCACCGCGCTGTCAATCTGGCCGGGGTCTTCCCGCAAGCGGCGGTGCTCTTCCGGGAAGCGGAACAGCGCTTCGACGCCGTTGCCGATCAGGTTGGTGGTGGTCTCATGCCCTGCGTTCAGCAGGAAGATGCAATTGTGCAGCAGTTCCAGCT